>NZ_JBIRCY010000027.1:0-105389 GCF_044326205.1 Mesorhizobium sp. IMUNJ 23232 | reverse complement strand
TGGCCGCCATGCGCCGCCTCGGCCTTGCCGTTAACCTGTCGAAGCAGGACTTTGCCCGCTATGAAGCCGAGCGGAAAGCAGCCGAACGGCGCGCCACAAGGCCGCGCGGACAAAACCTTTCGCTGCTTGATGCGCTGAAATATCCGTTCCGCATCCGCCGCAAATATGTTCCGGCGCGTGCCGTGCCGCGCATCCGGTCGCTCGACGACGATGCGCCACGCATCCCCCTGCCACCGCCGCCATCGCAGAACGATCCGATCAACGCGGCAAAACTGACCTTGCGGCTGGAGGCGCTGGGCCGGGCACTCGACGATCTTCCCGGCCAGGCACAACGTTTCGCCCGCTGGAAGGCGCGCAACGACGCAGGCCTTGCACGCGACAAAGCGGCCCGCGACGCGGCGGCAGGCGGCAAGCCGGGTCCGGTCCGGTTCCGGCGTTTTTCACCGCTGCGGCGCGGGCGGCCGCCCGGCGGAAGATTGCCGCGCTTCGATCCGGATGTTCCGAAACGCAAGAACATCCGCGAGGTCGACGAGATCCTGGCGCACGCCAATGCCATGGCGTACTACGCGCTGGAGCCGCCGCGCAGGGGTACGTCTTGACGGCGGCCTGACGGACGAAATCGCGAAGGATTGTCGGCCGGCGCGGTTTTTTTTCGCTGCGGGACGACGATGGCTGCTGTCGGCGAGGACTCATCCGTTGGCAAAGCCGGCCGGGCCGGCTCGATCGAGCCTCAATTGAACTCGAAAATCTGCCGGAAAATGCCCGGCGCCATCACCGACAGCGGATTGACCTGAAGGCGCGGCGATTTTGCGTCGCCGTCGAGCTTGAAGGTCACGCCGATCAGCCCCCGGTCGCGCCCGTTGCCGAGCAGTTGGCCGACCAGCGGCAGTTCGCTGAACAGACGGTTCAGGCCATAGGCTGGCATGAAAGTGCCGGTCATGTCCATCTGGCCGCGCTCGTCATAGAGCGTGCCCTGGAAGGTCGCGCCGATCTGCGGCCCGCGTACCACGCCGTTCGCCAGGCGAAGATATCCCTCGCCTCTGGATATCTGGGCATAGCCGCGCTCGAACACGACGCTGGATGCATCGATCTGCTTGCGCACGGCGTCGCTCAGGCTGCGGTCGCTGCCGGCAGGTGGCGTCGACAGGATCGAGGCCAGCCGCGGTTCGTTAACGATCGAGAAGTTTTGCGTGTCCACTTGCCCGGACATGCCGCCATCGCCGCTTCCGGCCAGCGCCACCTTGATCGTGCCGCCCTGCATGTTCTTGTAGAGATCGAGGAAGCGCAGGATCGCGCCGGCATCGGCCGCCTGCAGCCGCAATTGCTTGCGGCCGCCATCGGCTCCGTTGGAAAAGCTCACGGCGCCGCCTGAGCCGGACGCCGCCGTAACCGACATCCGGGAGCCTCTCGATACCAGCTTCAAGCCCGAAAGCGTCTCGCCGTTGAAGCCGGTTACACGGGCGACATCGACGTCGAGCGAGAAATTGGAAGGGTTCGCCGACGCGCCCTTGCCGCTGGAATCCGACAGAAAAGTCTTGATCACCGGCCTTGCATCAAAACCGCTTCCGGTGATGCCGATCTTGTAGCCCTTGCCGGAGCGGTCGATCGCCACCTTGACCTCGTCGCCGCGGTTCAGGCGGACCCTGTCGAACCGGGCGGACGCCAGTTGCCCGCCCGAGAGCGTCATGTCGCCGGTGATCGAGAATGAATTGCCCGTCAGTTCGAAACCGGAGAGCCGCGTTCCGTTATCGGTGGTCTGCATGGCGAACTCGGCGGTCGCCGCTATGCCGGCGCCCTTGCTCCAGCCGGCCCAGGGTATCTCCAGCTTGGCGTCGGTAAGGTCGGCCGCGATGTTGCGTGTGCCGCCGTCGTCGTCGACCTGCACTTTCACCGGCCCCGAAATCATCGAATCGAGGCCGGGAGCGACCTTCCGGCGCGCCGCGTCGTCCAGCGTGAGTTCGATCTTCCTGTCGCGCGCCGGCCCGTCCGGCCGCAGCGGCTCGACCATCGCGATCGTCGCTGGGATGCCGTTCAGCAGCCCCTTCGCCGACATCGTCGCCTGCGCGGGCTCCACCGTCAGGCTTCCGTCGGCATCGGTCAGCGTCTGGCCGGAAAAAGGTTTTGCGATCGACAGATCATGATAGTCGAGATCGACGATCCACTGCAGCGTCTTCGGGTCGACGCCCTTCTGGAGCGGTATGTCGGCGATCACATGGCCCGACACCTGGCCAGAAAGGTCGCCCGGTTGCATCGGCAGGAAGCGCATGGCGTTGATCGGATCGAACGACGCGAATTCGGCGACCGCGGCCGCCTCCCCCTCGACGTCTATGTCCAGCTTGCCGATCACGGGCGGCCGGTTGGACTTTTTGAACGACAGCGTGCCGTTCTTTCCCACAATGGATCGGCCGCTCGGCAGGTAAACCGAGCCCGACGAAAGCGTGACGTCCACGTCATAACCATGGACCTCGATCACGCCGTTGGCGTCGCGGATCGGGGGCAGTTTCCCGAACGTGTCGAAGCGCGTGTCCTCGACCGCGAAACGCCCGTTTATCTCTTCGCTGGAAAGCGGCACGCCGTTGCCGAGCCGCCCGGGCAGCACGCGGAATTCGATCGATGCCTCATCCAGTCTGCCGCCGAACATGTGGTCCAGTACCCAGGTACGCGCCTTGGCGGCCGCGAACCACGGCCACAGTTGCTTGGCGTCGGCGACCTGCATGTCGCGGGCGGACAAGGCGAGCGCCACGCCCGGCGCCAGCCCCTTCGCAAGTTCCACCTTCGCCGTCCCCAGCAGCTCGCCCTGGCCGCTCTTGACGACGATCCGTTCGGCCGAGGCGATGCGTGTCGCGGGATCCAGCGTGCCCTCGACCTGCGCCTGGAAATCGAGGGCCGGTTCCGGCGAATCAGACGGCTGCACCACCGTTTTGGTGCTGACCAATTCGTAGCGATAGACGGGTATGTCGCCGGCGTCACCCGTCGGCGGGCGCGGTCCGAAAGCGCCGTTGAATTCGAGCGAGTTGCGGCCGGTCTGCAAGAGCAGCTTGTCTATCTCGACCTTGCCGGTGCCGCTCGCCAGGGTGGCGTCCACCTGCATGTTGCCGGTGAACACGCCCCGGGCGCCGAAATCGACCTGCGACTTCTCGATCACCCCGGACAGTTTCAACTGCTGGCCTTGCCCGGCGGCCTGTTCGCTTCCGGTCACCGAAAGGGTCATCGCTCCCAGGCGCCCTGCGCTTTGCGGTTGCCCATCGCCGAGGGCTTCAGGCGCGGCCTCGCTCACCACCGAGAGGTCGATCAGGCTTATGCGCCCCGACTGCAATTCGCGGGTCGCCGTTCCGGCCAGCACGATGCGCCGGCCGTCGACATCCGCCTCGACCGAAATCTGCAAGGTATCGTCGGAAATGCGATCGAGCATGCCCTCCATGAGTTTGACGGAACGCAGCCTCTCGCCTTCGGGCAGGATCACGCTGATGTTTTGCAGCGCGACCTCGGAAAGCATTCCGGAGTCGATCAGGTCGAACGCCGCGTGCAGCGGCTTGAACGCGGCGGCAACGACAAGGTCCGGTTCGATCAGCCCGCGCTCGTCGCGCAAGGCGGTCGTCCAGTCGGAGCTTGCCGCCGGCATGGCCGCGGCGGTGATCGTGGCATCCGATATGGAGGCGCTGCCCAGCTTCAGCTTGCCGGTCAGCAACGGTAGCAGCCTTATGCCGAAGTCTACCGTGCCGACATCCGCTATCGTCGTCTGGCTGCCGGCGTTCCTGAGAGTGATGTTGTCCAGTTGGAGGGCAACCGGATGATCCATGCCGAAAGCGATGCGGGCCGGGCCGACAGCCGCGGTCGCCCGATCGCCGGCAATGGCCTGGACCGCTCTTTCAGCCTGGGCGCGAAGCGTCTCCGTGCCCCAGTCGGAATTGACCACGAAGGTGACGGCGGCTGCGCAGAGCAACAGCAGAGCGCCCGCTCCGGCGGCCACGAACAGGCAGGCGCGTAGCGCTCCGCGGCGGGTGCGCTCGCGACGCCAATGCGACTGCTGCCCGTGCGCCGACGGCAGCCCGGAAAGGTTGGTGATTTCGTGGCGCCGAAAGCGGATCTTCTGATGCTTTGGCTGCTCGTGGTGCAAGGCGCGGTTCGTGGTGGTTTTCCTGATATGGGCGACCCCGGAACAAGTTCCAGAAGATGATGCCGGCATGGACGAATCCCGCTGCCGGACTATAAGCCCACTTTCATACACATAATCGGCAAAGAAGGGCATCCATATGGCTGAATTGGCGGAAGGGGACATGGCTCCGGAGGTTTCGCTGCCGCTGGGCGGCGGCGGGACGCTCACCCTCGGCGACCTGCGCGGCAGGACGGTGGTCCTCTATTTCTACCCGAAGGACAACACCGAAGCCTGCACCGCCGAGGCCATCGACTTCTCGGCGTTGAAGAAGGAGTTCGAGGCGTCGGGCGCCTCGGTCATCGGAATATCCCCCGACAGCCCGAAGAAACACGCTAATTTCACCTCCAAGCATGGGCTTTCTCTCGACCTTTTGTCCGACGAGGACCTCAAAGCCGCCAATGCCTATGGCGTCTGGGTGGAGAAGAGCATGTATGGCCGCAAATATATGGGTGTCGAACGCACCACCTTCCTTATTGGCAGCGACGGCCGCATCCGCCGCATCTGGCGCAAGGTCCGCGTCAAGGGACACGCGGCGGAAGTGCTGCAAGCCGTCCGCGATCTCGGCGTCTGATCATGATCCGACAAAAAACAGATTGCGGCGGCAAGACGGGCCTGGAACTCTTTTCGACGTTCCGCATTGTAGCAAAGGAACAACGATCGCGGGAGCAAATATCATGCGCAGTATCGTCCTTTGGCTGCTTGGGGTTCCGATCCCGATCATTATCCTTCTCTGGTTCTTTATGAGATAGAGACAGAAGCATCCATTGAAACTGGAATACAGCCCGCCGCTTTGGCGGGTTTTTCTTTGGAGAGCCGAAATTGTCCTCTTCCGGGCATGGGGCGCGATTCGCGCCAAACGTCCGCAAGAAGACAGCGAAGCAGCACTGCTTGCGATCCGGTCGCGGGTGACCGGCGGGGAACGGCGGCAAGCGTCCGACAGGGTTTCCGACGCGCCGCTTTCCCAGATGTCGGTTTCCCACGTTAACCCTGCGCCTTTTCGCACAAGCCTTTGTTAACCCTAACGATGTGTAATGCCACCATCGCTTGTACGGGTGCAAAGCGGAGTGCGGCGCGAGATGACTGCTCAATCGACTGTTTTCGGCAAGCGTCGCGAGCCCCACACCGTCATCATCGCGCGCGGCAATTCGGTCAGCCATTTCACGGTCCGGCCCTGGATTGCGGCGCTTGCCGGGTCCGTCGTCGCCGCAATCACGCTGGGTTACTTTGCCGCCACCTCTTACCTTGTCTTCCGCGACGACCTGATCGGCGCGGCGATTGCCCGCCAGGCCCGCATGCAGCACGCCTACGAGGACCGTATCTCGGCACTGCGCGCCCAGGTCGACCGTATCACCAGCCGCCAATTGCTCGACCAGCAATTGATGGAGACAAAAGTCACCGAGTTGCTCAACCGCCAGTCGAAGCTCAGCGAACGCCATGGCCGCCTCGGTCCCATCCTTGAAAAGGCGAATGCCGAGGCCGCTCCCGAACAGGCGCCGTTGCTGCAAAAGCGGCCCGACGATCGCGCCGACGCGGCTTCGGGCGCCCCTGCCCTCGCTTATGCGAGTGCGGCCAACAGCGCACCGTTTTCGCTGTGGGCGACCCGCGACGGCAACGACCCGTCCGAATCGGCGGCCGACCGCGCCGACAAGCTGTTCGTCTCGATCAACCAGTCGCTGCGCAGCATCGAGAACGAGCAGATCACCAAGATTTCCACGCTCGCCGACGATGCCTATCAGACCGCCGACCAGATTTCCGACGTCCTCCAAGATGCCGGACTGCCGGTGGATGCCGATTTCGGCAAATCCGCGATGGGCGGCCCGCTGATCGCCATCGACAACGCCCAGGCCTTCGACACCAAGGTCAGGGAACTCGATGTCGCGCTCGACCGGCTCGACCGGGTGAAGAAGCAGGCCAAGAGCCTGCCGATCGCCAACCCGGCGCCCGGCCTTTCCATCTCCAGCACCTTCGGCGTCCGCAAGGATCCGATTCTCGGGACCCCCGCCCTGCATT
Organism: Mesorhizobium sp. IMUNJ 23232; assembly: GCF_044326205.1. Classification (NCBI taxonomy): domain Bacteria; kingdom Pseudomonadati; phylum Pseudomonadota; class Alphaproteobacteria; order Hyphomicrobiales; family Phyllobacteriaceae; genus Mesorhizobium; species Mesorhizobium sp. IMUNJ 23232. The sequence goes on along the minus strand of NZ_JBIRCY010000027.1, from coordinate 99,223 downwards.
CCGGAATGGATTTTCGCGCGCCGATGGGGTCTCCCGCCAGCGCGACGGCCGCCGGCACGGTGACCAGCGCCGGCTGGAACGGCGGCTATGGACGCATGGTGGAGATCGACCACGGCAACGGCCTGGCGACGCGTTTTGCGCATCTCAGCCGCATCGACGTCAAGGAAGGCGACAAGGTGCAGATCGGCGACGTCGTCGGGCTGACCGGCAGCAGCGGCCGCTCGACCGGACCGCATCTGCATTATGAAGTCAGGCGCGACGGTCATGCCGTCGACCCGCTGCGCTTCATCAAGATCGGCAAGAAACTCAGCCAGTTGCTCTGACGCAGCGTCATTGCCGCACGTCGATCCCACCAGGATTCGGCCATCCTCGCCGCATGGCGGAGGCTGCTTCACACTTGGCCGGCGAAAGGTCGGGCAAATCGCGCAACGTAGTCGCTATCGCGCTTGACACTCTCCGGCGAACCCCTTAATCGGACGCCCACAACGCGGCTTTGGCCGACGTTGGATGCGCGGGTGTAGCTCAGTTGGTTAGAGTGCCGGCCTGTCACGCCGGAGGTCGCGGGTTCGAGCCCCGTCACTCGCGCCAGTAAATTCAATGCCTTAGGGTATGTGTTTGCTTTCAGCGACTGTCATCATTTGAAGGCAATGCGCCTTCAGCCGTCTGGATTTCCGGTTTTCAATCGCGTCTGCCCGATGGCTCTGACCGTATCGAGCAATCTGATGACAGACCCTTCGCTGACCGCAATTTCCTGCCGCGCCACATAATCGGCGAATGTGTCGATGAACTCGTCTCCTCGCCCTTCATAGAAGAGTCGATTCAACTCCAATCCGGTCCTGATTTTCGGCTCGGTCAACGTTGCCCCCTCACCAAGGCTGCCGACCCTATGTAACCGGCCAGTTGGCTTTTGTCGACAGAATAGGCTTTTGTCGACAGAATCGGGCAAATGCTCACCCTTGCTAGCCGTCCCCGTTCCGTGGCTGGATCCGGGCACCGCGGAGAATGTCTCCCGATCGAGGTAGGCCATCTCCAGCAGATACGCCAGCGTGTCGCATCGCTCTGATTCGGCGATGTTTTTCAGCTCTCGGATGGCAGCGTGAAGGTACATGATCCGGTCGCGAAGTCGGTCTCGCGCGGCAGGATTCATGTCCAGACTCAGAGCTTGCGTTTCCTGCGCAAGAACTTACGCCGGCTCCAATCAATAAATCGATAATGCGCTTCCAGCGGAAATCGGGAGCCAAATCGGAAACCTTCTCGCGTTGGCGGCAACGCAATCGCGCTGAAGACGGCGCCGCCGTGAACCGCCTGGACGCCAGGGTCTTCAAGTCCGCGCGAGGCAAGATGCTGAGCGCCTCCAAAACGCCGCAAGCGCAGCCTCCGTGCTTCATAAAACCTTAACTGCGATGGGAAGAGTGGTTATAGTTCGCCCGCATCCGCCACGAGATCGGGCAGTCGTGCATTTCGGGCGTGGTGTTTGCGCCGTTGGCGCAAAGGGATTTGGGGGAAGCGATGACGTCGAGGCAGGCCTGGGTATCGATCGTGTCGCTTTCCCTGGTGGTGGCGCTTTCGATCGGTGTTGAGCAAGCCAACGCCCAGTCGCTGTTCGAAAGACTTTTCGGCGGCGGGATAAAGAGGACGCGACCGGCCGATCTTCCGCCACCGCCCCGGAAGCGGAGCAATGACGCAGCGGCGAAGAAGACGGGCGCCAGGAATGCCGCCGCCGCGCCGAAGATTACCGGACCCGGCTACAACACCTACAAGGCCGACCGGCTGGTGCGGGTGGATTTTTCGCCGCTGACCCATGCCGTCACGCCAATCGTCTATCAGCCGGGCACACAAGCGATCAGTTTCGATGATGCGGTCGGCGGCCTCGACGATTTCGAGCTTTTCGCCGAAAAGGACATAGGCGCGGCTCTCACCGGCTACTACGCCCAAAACCGTAACTTCATCTGGATCGAACAGGCGACCCCCAACGCGCGCGCCGCCGAGGCGATCCGCGTGCTGGGCGAGGCCGGCAGCTACGGCCTCGATCCGGTCGACTATCTGGTCGCGGTTCCGCCTTCGGACACCTCCGGGCTAGATCCGCAATCACGGCAACGTGATCTGATCCGCTTCGAGATGGCGCTGTCGGCGCGCGTCCTGCGCTACGTCCACGACGCCACCATGGGCCGCATCGATCCGAATAGAATCTCCGGCTATTACGACTTTCCCGCCAAGCCGCTCGACCTCGCCGACGCGCTGGACACGCTGTCGCGCACGTCCGAAATACGCTCCTATCTGGAATCCCGGCATCCGCAAAATCCCGAATACCAGGCGCTGCGCGTCGAGCTCGAGTCGCTGGAGGCCAGCGGCGCCGAAAATGAAATCCGGGTCGACCCCAAACTCGTGCTCAAACCCGGCCAGTCGAGCCCGGAACTGCCGAAGCTGATCAGCCTCGTATCGCGCGATCTCGACGACGAACTTGGCGGCGAATACGGCGAGACCTTGTGGCGGATGGGCGGAAGCGAAATCTATTCGGACGAGCTCGTGCCGGTGTTCAAGGCAGTCCAGCAGCGCGCCGGCCTGAAGTCCGACGGCGTCGTCGGCCCACGCACCGTCAGTGCAGTCGCCGGCACTTCGAACGCAGACAAGATCGAAAAGGTCCGGATCGCGCTGGAACAATTGCGCTGGCTGCCTTCGGACCTCGGCAGCCCCCGCGTCTTCGTCAACCAGCCCGCCTTCACGGCGAGCTACATCGACGGCGACGTCGAGAAGCTGAACATGCGCGTCGTCGTCGGCGCGCCGGCCACGCAGACCAGCTTCTTCTACGACGAGATCGAGCAGGTCGACTACAACCCTTATTGGGGCGTGCCGCAGTCGATCATCGTCAACGAGATGCTGCCGCGTCTGCGCCGCGACCCCGGCTATCTCGACCGCGCGGGATACGAGGTGACGGACGCCAAGGGGCGTCGCATCCCATCCTCGGCGGTCAACTGGGGTCAGTATGGCGCAAAAGTTCCCTACAGCGTCCGCCAGACGCCGAGCGAAGCCAATGCGCTGGGCGAGTTGAAAATTCTGTTCCCGAACGATCATGCGATCTATATGCACGACACGCCGGTGAAGAACCTGTTCCAGCGTGATACGCGTGCTTTCAGCCACGGCTGTATCCGCCTGCAGGATCCGCGCGGCATGGCTGCCGCCGTGCTCGACACGTCCGTCGACCATATCGCGGAGAAGCTGAAGCACGGCCACTCGACCGAGAAGGTGACCCGCAAGATCCCCGTCTATGTCGCCTATTTCACAGCCTGGCCGACAATGAGCGGCAAGGTGGACTATTTCGGCGACGTCTACGACCGCGACGCGAAGCTCAGGCTGGCGCTCGACGCGACCGAGGCAGCGCGGGCTCCGGGTAGCTGAGCGCCCGCCGCAACGGCGGCGTGCGAATAGTCGTCAGCGATTTGCAATTCGCTATTGCGGAATATCGGCAAGCGGCTGCTGGATCGGTGCCGGCCGCCGGAACCCTGCGCTGCGCCCTGCAATCAGCCAATAGACCACACCGCCGACCAGGCCGCTGGCGGCGAATATCGCCACCTCAGCGTAAAGGCTTCGCCTGGTTATCTCTTCGACCGTATCGCTGATCAGCATGAACCCGCTGGCCGAAACGATCGCGCCGAACAGCATGTGGACCCATATGGCGCGCAGGGCGAACAGCTCCGAGACCAGCGTGGTCAGCAGCGTCTGCGTGACGGTCGCCGCGAAAGCGACGAGGAGCACGAGGATGCCGATCGGCGGCGCCATCAGCATAACGAACGCGCCGACAGCCATGACCGCGAAATAGTCGGGCGCGCCGGGGAGGGTCGACGCGAAGCCGTAAATCATCGCCGCCGCCACCAGCCCGACGATCAGGGCGACGAGATAGCCGCAGATCGCCAGAAGCAGCCGCTTGAGCACATGGACGAAAGTCGACAATACCACCCCCTGCCCCGGCCCCTCGCCGGGTTCCGCTCAGGCTGCATCAAAGACCGGGCGCCGTCCACGATCAAGAGCCGGCCTCGGTCGGGGTTGCAGGGAGTGTTGCCGATTGGCACGCCCGGTTAAGCATCCGACTCAGCGGGTCTTGCAGGCCCGCGCATTGCGGTGGATAGTTCCGACATGTCGGCGAATCGAGGAGCGCCGCACATGTTTTGCTTTTGCAGGGGCATCAAATGCGCGCACTTGTTACGCTGAGCGGCCTTCTGGCGATCGTCATCGGTCTGTCCGCCTGCCAGAGCGGGTCGTCTGGCCAGACTTTTCATCCGCAGTGCACTCCGCGCGCTGAGGATGCGGGCAACTGCTACGGCATTGCGCTGCCCGCCGGAGCCAACTTCAACTAAAAGGTAAACGGTGGCCAGCGCGCCTTCGCGGTCAGATGTGATCCGCAGCAGGACCAGGCTTCATCCCGCAAAAATATCCGAAGCCGCGCCCGAAGGCCCGGCCCCAAACTCTCGTCCGTCGGAAAAATCTGGTGGGCGATGACGGGCTCGAACCGCCGACATCTTCGGTGTAAACGAAGCGCTCTACCAACTGAGCTAATCGCCCGACGCGTGGCGGGTGTTTATGCGCTTCGCCTTTGCGGCGCAAGAGCGCAGTCGCACTTGCGCGCCATGGATGAAGGCGCATGGGAGTACGCACACGGTGCCGACTGGCCCCGTCCCGGAGCGCCGCGGGTTCCGACCCTCCAGTCGTGCTCAGATCGCCACCAGGAAGCCCTTGCCATTCGCCCTTGTGCGTGGATCAGCTCGCCCTAGCGAGCTGTGCCGGCATCCTCGCGAACGAGACGATGCGCGAAACGACATCGGCGTCGGAGAGGATGCGCCGGTGTCCGAGCCCCGGCGCCCAATGCAGCGTCACGTGACCGCCGGCCTCGCCATAGGCGCGCGCATCGTCCGCCGGCACCTTCCGGTCGTCCGGTGCGTGCACCACGAAGGTTGGGACGCGCAGCCGCGCGAGCTGGCGTGCGCCGGAGAAATCCTGCAGCCGGCGTTCGGCAAGGTGTTCGATCCGGGCCACCATCGCCTCGCGCGAACGGCTGCCAAGGCCGATCTGGCGGGCGAACCCGTCCACTATGTCCAAAAGGGAGTTTGGCGCAGCGATCAGCACAAGGCGGCCGGCGGCCAGCGGAGCCGTGGTCTTCACGGTGCCGGCGACGGCGGCGACCGCGACTGCGCCACCGAACGAATGGCCAACGACGGCATCAAAAGGACCGAACCATTGTGCCGCCGTCGCCAGGGCATCGACCGCCTTCATGACGGTAAGCTGCCGGCCAGCCGACTGGCCGTGACCCTGCAAGTCGATGGCGAATACCCGGAATCCCGCCGCGCGAAATCCTTCGACGATGGTTTTCATGTATTCCGTGCGCGAACGCCAGCCGTGCACGACCAGCACCCTGCCCGCGTCACCCGCACCCGCGTCTGGGCGGAACTCATGCACCGCGACGCAGTCCTGTCCAACGGTCAGGCGGTGATGGCGGGCGGTGCGCATGAAGTCCGCCGCGCGCGAGACTGCCTTGCGTTCGCCCTCGGTCTGGGCGCGCGGATTGGGCGTGCGTGCGAACAGTTCGAAGGCGGCACGGCCTGCGATACCGGGCGCCAACCGTTCCCCGGCGCCGAACAGCGCCCGGATGACCTGCCAACCCAAAGATGCCATAATCGTGGACCATCCAATAGTTCAAGCGTGAACATATTAGTTCAAGAATGAACAATAATCAAGAACTGCCCTGGGACAATCCGCGTTTCCGCAACTGGGTCTCCGTCGCCCGCGCCTGCCATGCGGTGGAGCGGGCGCTGGGCGCCGCCCTGCTGCCGCTCGACCTCAAGCCGGCGCAACTCGACGTTCTGATGAACCTCTACCGGCATCCCGGCATCTCGCAGCACGACCTCGCTCGGAAACTGCTGGTCGGGCGCTCCAACATCACCATGCTGGTGCCGCAGCTTGAGAAACGCGGGCTGTTAAGGCGCGAAGGCGATGAAAAGGACCGCCGCATCCTACGGCTGTCGCTGACAGCCGAAGGCGAGGTGCTGCTGATGCAGGCGCTGAAAGTCCATATGGCGCTGATCGAGAAGGCGATGGCGACAGCCACGCCCAGCGAGTGCGACTTCGTCGGCGAACACATGCGCCGCATCGCGGAAGTGCTGAAGATCGACTGACAGCATCGAGGGCGGGGGAATCCACGCCGGCCGGCTTGCTATCCGGCCGGCGCACGCGCCGCGCGGCGCCCACCCTTCGGTCCCCGGCTTTCGCCGCGCAACGGCCGCAGCAAGGGAACGGCCACCGCGCCGGCGCCAACCGCCAGAACCCACCAGGCGGGACGCACCGAGAAGGAAAAATGCAGGTTCGCGGCCAGCACCCGGCTTGGCGGAATGCCGGTCGCCAGCCCGTACCACGCATACTCCAATCCAACCGTCGTGAGCCCCGCCACGATCACCGCGGCGGCAAGCGTCAGCGGCGATGTGATGTCGAAGCGGCGCCAATGCAGCAGCCGATAGATCATCAGCAGCACGAACAGCCCGCTCATCAGCGTCGCTTCATAGACGTCCGCCTTGGTCTGCATGAAGAAATGCAGCGCCGCCAGAATGCCGATCGCATAGACGATCTTATGCAGCCGGCCCCAGTTGCCGCCCAGTTTGCGGATGGCTGCATCGGTGGAGGTCGCGCCCAGCACGCAGAGCCCGAGCAAGGCGACGAAGCCGATGGTCAAGTAGAATCGCAGAACGATTTCCGAGGCGACGTGGAGCAGTTTGAAATTCTGGTCGCCGATGTAGAGGGTGAGGTGAGCAAGTCCGTAGAACAGCGCCGCCAGCCCGATCATGCGGCGCACCAGGATAAGCTTCGGCCAGTCGGCGATGCGACGGAGCGGCGTCACCGCCAGCGACAGGAACAGGAAACGGATCGTCCAGTCGCCGGTGCCGTGGATGAGTTCGGTGATGGGTCGGGGGCCGAGCGGGCCAAGTGGCCCGGACGCGCCAAGCGCCCCCGTCGCAAATTGCGTGATGAGGATCAGCGCCGGCAGGGTCAGCCCAGCGAGCACCGCCGCCTTCAGCGGCGAGAATCGTCCCGCGCGGTCGTTCCACGGCATCGTCAGGGTTTGGGTCTTTGCCATCGCATGATCCTATACGACGACCACGTCCGACTGTTACGCGATGCACGGATCACGCTTCGGTGAAGTTCGAGGCAAGTGCCGCGACCCGGTGTTTTTTGCTTGGGCCGCGGCTGCCTCTCACCACATTGTCTTGCGTGCCCGCTCCGGCCATTCCCGATCATACGCCTCGCCGTCGATCCTCGCCTCGCTGGTCTTTTGCAGGATGCGGCCTGGCGTCGGCAGCGACTTTTCGTCGACATGCTTTTCCGGGTTCCACAGGTCGGAACGGCGGATTGCCCGTGCGCACTGGAAATAGACCGTGTCGATGGAAATCACGATCACCGACCGCGCCGGCCTTCCTTCCATCACGAAGCTCGCGCAAAGCTCCGGATCGATGCTCACCTCGGCGCGGCCGTTGACACGCAGTGTCATGCCCGATCCCGGTATCAGGAACAGCAGCCCTGCCCTGCCGTCGCGGATGATGTTCTTCAGCGAATCGGCCCGGTTGTTGCCGCGCCGGTCCGGCATCAGCAGTGTCCTGTCGTCCCGAATGCGCACGAAACCGGCGACATCGCCGCGCGGGCTGCAATCCAGCCCCTCCGGCCCGGCGGTCGCCAGCGCCACGAAGGGCGCCGCCTCGATCAAAGTCGCATATTCGGGAATGAGCCGGTCGAGTTCCTTGACCAGCGAGGCCTCGCCGGGCTGGCCGTAAAGCGCTTCCAGTTCCTCGACGGTTTTTATGATCGACATCGGCAGCTCCCGGTCCTAGTCGCGAGACAGGCGTTTTTCGGACAGTTCGTCGAGATAACCCTGCCAGCGTGTATCCTTCTCGTGGCCGAGTTCATGCAGGTACTGCCAGGTGAAGATGCCCGTATCGTGGAAATCGTCGAAGGTGATGCGCACCGCGTAGTTGCCGACCGGCTCGATCTTGAGGATCGCGACGTTGCGCTTGCCCGGCACCGTGACCCGCTGCTCCGGCGAATGGCCCTGGACTTCGGCCGAGGGCGACAGCACGCGCAGCATTTCGGCCGGCAGTTCGAACGGCCGGTGGTTGGGAAACGTCACCGTCAGCATTTTCCGGTCTTTTGAGACACGAAGTTCGGTTGGAGCAGTCATCGTTTTTCCTTGGCACGGCGGCGACACCGGTTACGCCGAATTTTTCCGAAGCGAAAGCCGCACGCGATATCCAGTCAGACTGGACCGGCGATGGGGCCACACCATCGTATGCATTGCGCCGCCGATCCGCGAAATGATACCAAGGCGCGACCGGACACTTGAATGACGGCGTCAAACGACCGACATCAGGGGCAGGCAAGGAAAAAGCTTTGTTTCATTCGCCGACGCAGCAATCCGACATGATCGACCCGTTCGGACGGTCGATCACCTATCTGCGCGTCTCGGTCACCGATCGCTGCGATTTCCGCTGCACCTATTGCATGGCGGAGGACATGACCTTCCTGCCCAAGAAGGACCTTCTGTCGCTGGAAGAGCTCGACAGGCTGACCACCGTCTTCATCGAGAAGGGTGTGCGCAAGCTGCGTTTGACCGGCGGCGAGCCGCTGGTGCGCAAGAACATCATGCATCTGGTGCGCCAGATCTCGCGTCACCTCGACAGCGGCGCGCTGGAGGAACTGACGCTCACCACCAACGGCTCGCAGCTCTCGCGCTTCGCCGCCGAGCTCGCCAATTGCGGCGTGAAGCGCATCAATGTCTCGCTCGACACGCTCGACCCGCAAAAATTCCGGGCGATCACCCGCTGGGGCAATCTCGACCGTGTGATGGCGGGCATCGACGCCGCGCAGGCCGCCGGCATCCACGTCAAGATCAACGCGGTGGCGCTGAAGAACTTCAACGAATTCGAGATTCCCGACCTGCTGCGTTTCGCGCATGGCCGGGGCATGGACCTGACCGTCATCGAAACCATGCCGATGGGCGACATAGACGGCGACCGCACGGACCAGTACCTGCCGCTGTCGCTGCTGCGCGCCACCCTGGAGCGGCAGTTCACGCTCACCGACATTCCGTTCAAGACCGGCGGCCCGGCCCGCTACGTCGAGGTCGCCGAGACCGGCGGCCGGCTCGGTTTCATCACGCCGATGACCCATAATTTCTGCGAAAGCTGCAACCGCGTCCGCCTCACCTGCACCGGCACGCTCTATATGTGCCTCGGCCAGGAGGATGCCGCCGATCTCAGAACGCCGCTGCGCATGTCGGAAGGCAATGAGCGCGTCGCCGACGCCATCGACGAGGCCATCGGCCGTAAGCCGAAAGGCCATGACTTCGTAATCGACCGCCGCACCCGCCGTCCGGCCGTTTCGCGCCACATGAGCGTCACCGGCGGCTGATAGCCGGCTCATCATAAGTTTTGACTGGACTTGAGCGGGGCGACGGCGTTAGCCGCAGCCTCCGGATCAGGTTGTACGCGATTCAGCTCGGGTTGAACCTGATCGCTTAACGCCGGATCGCGGCCCACCATTGCGGTTCCTCGCCCATGACGACGCTCGACAACAACGATCTCGCGCAACGCCGCCGCGAACGGCTGGCTTCGCTTTTGACGCGCGCCGAACGCCAGGGCGCGCGCTGGCAGTTCTGGGTGACATCAGGCACCTTGCTCGGCGTCGCCATCCTGTTCGTCGCACTCAACAAGTGGGACGCGGCGTTCAGCTATTCGATCTCGACGCTCATCTTCTTTTTCCTGATCAACCTTTTGAATTACGCGCTGATTCGCCGCGGCATGCGGCCGATATGGTTGGGTTTCGTGCTGGGAACCCTCAACATCATCATCCTCACCATTGTGGTGATCGCGCCGAACCCGTTCCACGATCAGGCGCTGCCACACGCCATGACCTTGCGCGAAGCAGGGTTCAAATATCTGCTGATCTTCGTCTGCCTCGGCGCGCTGACGCTGTCGCCGCGCCTCGCCGCCTGGCTTGGCACCGCCGCGGCGATCTGCTGGGCCGCGGCTGTGCTGTGGGTCATCGCCATGCCCGGCACCATCGTCGCGCCGCCGCCTGCGGACGGCATCGGCGTTGGCGAGCGGCTGCGGCTCTATCTCAACCCTAATTTCGTCGACGTGGTGGACCAGGCAACCAACATCGCCGTCATCCTGATCATTGCCGGCATCATCGCTTCCGTGGTGGCCCGCACCCGCCGCCTCGCCGAGGATTACACCAAGGCCGAGCGTGCGCGCTTCAATCTCGCCCGGCACTTTTCGCCCAATGTCGTCGATGCGCTGGCATCGGCCGACGAACCCTTCGGCCCGGTCCGTCGCCAGGAGGTCGCCGTGCTGTTCGCCGACATCGTCGGCTTCACCAACTACGCGGAAGACCACAAGGCCGAGGAGGTCTTCGACATGCTGCGCGAGTTTCACGGCCGCATGGAGCAGGTGGTGTTCGACAATGGCGGCACGGTCGACAACTATATCGGCGACTGCATCATGGCGACCTTCGGCATACCCCGTCCGGGCGATGACGATGCCGTCCATGCCTTGCGCTGTGTCCGCGCCATGCGTGAAGCGCTCGACGAATGGAACGACGAGCGCCGCGCCGCCGGCTTCGATCCCGTCGACGTCCGAATCGGCTGCCAGCACGGTCCGGTGGTCATCGGCGCGATCGGCAGCGAGCGCAACCTGTCCTTCGCCGTGATCGGCGACACCTGCAACGTCGCCAGCCGCCTGCAGACCATGTGCCGCGAACTCGGCGCCTCGGTCTGCATCGGCGACGCGCTGGTGAAGCGGGTGCTTGCGTCAGGCGACCACCAATCGATCGAGGGGTTTACCGAGGCCGGTCCCGTATCGGTGCGCGGCCGCGAAGCGCCGATCGATGTCTGGACCCTGCCCGCATGAGTGCGCGACCAAACACGACATCCACCGCATCGAGGGCGATTTACGTGCCGGCGCTTCCGGCATAGTCTCTGCCGCGTGCCCGGTCCGGCACGTTTGGGGGAAAAATCATGCGCAGACTACTGTTCGCATCCGCAGTTGCCACCGCCTTTGCTCTGCCAGCCGCCGCCCAGTCGATCGGCGGCAAATATTCGGTCGCGGGCACCAATTTCGACGGCTCGCCCTATACCGGCGAGGCCGAGATCAAACTGCGCAGCGAGACGACCTGCGCGATCAAATGGAATACGGGCGGCTCCGTCTCGCAAGGCATCTGCATGCGCAACAAGGACGCCTTCGCTGCCTTCTATGCGCTCAACAAGTCGTATGGCCTGGTCGTCTACAAGGTCATGGAGGACGGTTCACTGCACGGCCTGTGGACGATCTATGGCCAGGACGGCAGCGGCACCGAAGTCTTGACGCCGAAGTGACGCGGTCGCGGCAGGCGATTTTCTCCCGTTCTTGACGGTTGAAATCCCGGGCAAAGGAACGCGGGGCGGCAACGTCCGGTCGCACCGACAAGGCCAAGGGCGCGACGCAGTGGCGCGCCCCTTCGGCGCACGCATCCGCCTTGGACCAGCGCATTGACATTGCTGTTGCGCCGCCGAGTGGATAAGCCGGCCCATACCGCAATCCAACAGGCGTTCCGTGGCCCTGTCTCACAATCGCGCTGGCGCGCTTTTCATGATGGTGTCCATGGCGGGCTTCACCGTCAACGACGCGCTGGTAAAACTGTCCTCGACCGAGATGAACATGGGCCAGGTGATGCTGGTACGCGGCTTTTTCGCCAGCGTCCTGATCGCGGCACTTGCCTGGCACAAAGGCGTGCTCCACAAACCTCGCCTGCTCCTCCACCCGATGGTGATCCTGCGCTCGGCCTGCGAACTCGGCGCGACAATCTTCTTCCTCATCGCGCTGGCGCATCTGCCGATCGGCAACGTCTCGGCGATCCTGCAAGCCCTGCCGCTCGTCGTCACCATGGGCGCGGCACTGTTCCTCGCCGAGCCCGTCGGCTGGCGGCGCTGGCTGTCGATTGGCGTCGGTTTCGTCGGCGTGCTGATCATCATCCGCCCCGGCTTCGAAGGCTTCAGCATCTATTCCGTCGCGGTGCTGGTCAGTGTGCTATGCGGTGCGATCCGCGATTTCTCGACCCGCGCCGTGCCAAAGGAAGTGCCGACGCTCCTTGTCTCGGTCATGACGGCGGTCATCGTGACGCTCGCGGGCGCCGTGCTTGTCCATCCCTTGGGCGGCTGGACGCCAATGGCGATGTGGGAAACCGGCGCACTCGCCGTCGCCGCCGGGCTGCTGCTGGTCGGATACCAGTTCATCATTATGGCGATGCGCACCGGCGACATCTCGTTCATCGCGCCGTTCCGATATACGGCACTGCTTTGGGCCATCCTACTCGGCTATCTCGTCTTCGGCGACGTGCCTGATCTGCCGATGATCTTGGGCTCGGCCATCATCGTGGCGTCCGGCCTCTATATGCTCTATCGCGAACAGGTGGTCGCCAAACGCCTGCCGATCGCCAACAGCACCTCACCGGGAATGGCGCCCGAGGGATTGTGACGGTCTTGCCGCCAAGTCCACTTCGGGCTACCGCGCAATCATGACGACCGCTTCCACCGATATCGCCGGCCTCATCCTCTGCGGTGGACGCTCCAGCCGCATGGGTGGCGGCGACAAGAGTCTTCTGCCGCTCGGCAGTTCGACTATTCTTGCCAGGATCATCAGTCGGCTCGGGCCGATCCGGCCACTGGCGATCAGCGCCAATGGCGATGCGGCCCGCTTCTCGGCCTTCGCGCTCCCCGTTCTTGCCGACACAATACCCGGATATGCCGGGCCGCTCGCTGGCATTTTGGCCGGCATGCATTGGGCCGCCGGGCAAGGCCGCGAATACTTGCTCACCGTCGCCGGCGATACGCCGTTTTTCCCGACCGATCTGGCCGGGCATCTCGCAACCGCGGTGGCAGGCTTGCCTGGGCGCATCGCCGTCGCTTCGAGCAATGGCCGCCGGCATCCGGTTTTTGCGCTCTGGCCGACGGCGCTACGCCACGATCTCGGGCGGTTCCTTGTTGAATCCGGAACCGGCAGGGTCAACACCTTCATCGACCTGCATGATCCCGTCGACGTGGCTTTCCCATTGTTCGAGCACGACGGCCAGTCTATCGATCCCTTCTTCAACATCAACGTTCCAGCCGACCTTGCGGAGGCCGAACGGATCGCGCAGATGCTTGATCCATGACGAAAAATGTCTTCGGCATCACCGGTTGGAAGAATTCCGGCAAGACCACGCTGACCGAGCGGCTGGTGACCGAACTGACCCGCCGCGGCTGGTCCGTATCGACGGTCAAGCATGCCCACCATGCCTTCGACATCGACCAGGAAGGCACCGACAGCTTTCGTCACCGTGCCGCCGGCGCAACCGAAGTCGCGATCGTTTCCGGCGTACGCTGGGCGCTGATGCACGAACTGCGCGACGCAGCCGAGCCCGACCTCGCCTCGATCCTCGAACGCATGTCGCCTTGTGACCTGGTACTGGTCGAGGGCTATAAGCGCGAAAGCCATCGCAAGATCGAGGTCCGGCGTCTCGACGCCAGGAACACCGCGCCGCTCGCGCCGAACGATCCGAACATAGTCGCCATTGCCGCCGACCATCCGGCAGACGGCGGTGGACTGCCGGTGTTCGACCTGAACGAAGTCGGCGCCATCGCCGACTTCGTCGAGACGACGACCGGTCTTGCCCGCTCCTGACGCGGCGTCGCCGCTTTGAGGTTGGGCAAAGCGGTTTTGCGATTGCTTTTTCAGCAAAAACAGTGGGAATATTAATGAATGCGGGCGCGTCAGCCGCGCCGCTAGCGGCCCGGCCCCAATGGACGGGACCGGCCAATAAAAGAGAGGAACGTTATGCGTATCACAAGACGTATCGCCTTCGCGATATCGGCAGCCGCGCTCGCGGCATCCCTCGGTGCGGCCAGCGCCCAGGAATTGAGCCTGAAGATCGGCACCGAAGGCGCCTATCCGCCCTTCAACAACCTGACCGCCGACGGCAAGCTGGAAGGCTTCGACATCGACATCGCCAATGCGCTCTGCGAAGAGATGAAGGCGAAGTGCGAATTCGTCACCCAGGACTGGGACGGCATCATCCCGGCGCTGCAGGCCGGCAAGTTCGACGCCATCATCGCCTCGATGTCGATCACCGACGAGCGCAAGCAGAAGGTCGACTTCACCAACAAATATTACAACACGCCTTCCGCCGTCGCGGGTCCGAAGGACAGCACCATAACGGCGATCACCAAGGAAGGCCTGGCCGGCAAGACGGTCGGCGTCGCCACGTCGACCACGCACTTCAACTATGCCTCGCAGACCTACACGGACTCCGAGATCAAGGGTTATCCGTCCAGCCAGGAATTCCTGCTCGACCTGGCCAATGGCCGCCTCGACGCGGTTGAGGACGACATCAGCGTTCTGGAGGCATGGCTGAAGACGGCGGATGGCGCCTGCTGCAAGATCCTCGGCCAACCCTCCCCGCAGCCTGTCGAGATCTTCGGTCCGGGCGCCGGCATCGCGGTGCGCAAGGGCGAGACCGACCTGGTCAACAAGTTCAACGAAGCCATCAAGGCGATCCGCACCAACGGCAAATACAAGGCGATCAACGACAAGTATTTCAGCTTCGACGTCTACGGCGCCGAAAGCTGATCGATCTGACGGGCGGCCGCCAGATGCGGTCGCCCGTCATTACCCGCTGCCAGACTGATCAACGGAGCCAACCAGCCTCATGAAGAGCATCTGGACTCTGCTGAGTTGGGGCTCTGAGGGATGGCTCGACGAAATCGCCTATGGCGTCTTCATCACCGTTTCGCTGGCTTTCGCGACCCTGCCGATCGGCCTTCTGATCGGTTTCTTCGTCGCCTTGGCAAAGCAGTCGAGAGAGCCTTCGCTCCGGCTCGCGGGCAACATCTACACGACGATCTTCCGCGGGTTGCCCGAACTCGTAACGCTCTTCCTGGTCTATTACGGCGCGCAGATCGGCATCCAGACCTTAGTCCGCACGATCGATCCGGGCGCAACGGTCGACGTCAACAGCTTCATCTCCGGCATGGTAGCGCTTGGCGTCGTCTTTTCGGCCTATGTCAGCGAAGTCTTCCTTTCTGCATTTCGAGCCATTCCCCTCGGCCAGTATGAAGGCGGGTACGCGATAGGTCTGACCAACAGCCAGACGATGCGCCTTGTGGTCCTGCCGCAATTGATACGAATCGCGCTGCCGGGTCTGGCCAATCTCTGGCTGATCCTACTCAAGGAAACCGCCCTGGTCTCGGCGATCGGCCTCAACGATATCCTGCGTTGGACCGGCGTGGCGGCGCGAGTGGAGCGCGAGCCCTTCCTTTTCTACAGTTTCGCGGCTTTCCTCTATCTCGCGCTGACTATCATTTCGTCTTTCGGAATCAACAAGATCGAAAGAGCGGTTGGCCAGGAGCCCGCGCGATGAGCGTCACCAGCCAGGCCGCCGTTGAACTCGCCCCACCGAAGCCGCCGCGCGGTTGGCCGCGCGAGCGCGTCATCGGTCATGTATTGGTCGGCCTATGGATTCTTGTGGGCATCGGCCTCGTCGGCTACCTTGCCGCCGCCTGGAACCCGGAATGGTTTGAAAAATACATTCCGACCTATGTTTCCGGCCTCAAGGTGACGCTGTCGCTGGTTGTCATCTCGATCATTCTCGGCGCCATCCTGTCGCTGCCGATCACCTATGCGCGGATGTCGCGCAACAGCATGCTGTCGGCGCTCGCCTACGGATACGTCTACTTCTTTCGCGGCACGCCGCTGCTGGCGCAGACTTTTCTGATCTATTACGGCATCGGATCGTTCAAGCCGCAGTTGGAGGCGGTCGGCCTCTGGACCTTCTTCCGCGAGGCCTGGTATTGCGCGATCCTCGCCTTCTCCCTGAACACCGCCGCCTATCAGGCTGAAATCCTTCGCGGCGCGATCAGGAGCGTACCACGTGGCCAGTGGGAAGGTGCCGCCTCGCTTGGCCTACACAACCTGCAGACGCTCTGGAAGATCGTTTTGCCGCAGGCACTGATCGTCGCGCTCCGCCCCTACGGCAATGAAATCATTCTGATGGTCAAGGGTTCGGCGATCGTGGCGCTGATCACTGTCGCCGATCTTATGGGCGCGACTCGCCTCGCCTATTCCCGCACCTTCGATTTCCAGGCCTATATCTGGGCGGCGATCGTCTACCTTGCTCTTGTCGAAACCCTGCGCAACGGGATTGACTGGATCGAGCGTGTGATTACACGACATCTGCGGCGCTGATCGGGCGACCGAAAGCAACGCAATCGGAATCGTTCGTAGAGGATCGCACCATGGCGTCTGTCGCTTTTCTCGGTCTCGGCGTCATGGGTTACCCCATGGCAGGGCACCTGAAGAACAAGGGCGGCCATGATCTGACGGTGTACAACCGCACGGCCGCACGCGCCGAAAAATGGGTCGCGGAACATGGCGGCAGGAGCGCGCCGACGCCTCACGAAGCCGCCGAAGGCAAGGATTTCGTATTCTCCTGCGTCGGCAATGATGACGATCTGCGCGAAGTGACAATCGGCGCGCACGGCGCCTTCCAGGCAATGAAGAAGGGCGCCGTGTTCATCGACAACACGACGGCTTCCGCGGAAGTGGCGCGCGAACTCGCTGAAAAGGCATCCGCCGGCGGCTTCGCCTTTCTCGACGCGCCCGTTTCCGGCGGGCAGGCCGGCGCGGAAAACGGGTTTCTCACCGTCATGGTCGGTGGCGAGCAGGCGGATTTCGACCGGGCCAGGCCAGTGATCGACGCCTACGCCCGTATGGTTGGCCTGATGGGTCCGTCCGGCGCGGGGCAATTGACCAAGATGATCAACCAGATCTGCATTGCCGGGCTGGTGCAGGGGCTCGCGGAGGGCCTGCATTTCGGCAAGCGCGCCGGTCTGGATGTCGAGAAGGTCGTTGAGGTCATCTCCAAGGGTGCTGCCGGCTCGTGGCAGATGGAGAACCGCCACAAGACGATGAATGCCGGCAAATACGATTTCGGCTTTGCAGTCGACTGGATGCGCAAGGATCTTAAGATCTGCCTTGAGGAAGCTGACCGCAACGGCGCGAAGCTGCCGGTCACCGCGCTGGTCGACCAGTTCTACAAGGAAGTGCAAGGTATGGGCGGCAGGCGCTGGGATACTTCGTCGCTGCTCGCACGGCTGGAGAAATGACCGGGCCAGCACCCGCCGAACTGTCGCCGGCCTCGACGGCTTCCGAGGTGATTTCCTATCTGAAATCAATCGGTTCAGAAGAAAACCGAAAGGGCATGCTGCGCTACGGAATCCGGATCGAGCGGGCGCTGGGAATTTCCCACGGCGTGCAAAGGGACATCGCCAAACGCATAAAACGCAACCACGAGCGCGCTTTTGACCTCTGGGACAGCGGCATCATGGAGGCACAGTTCATCGCCTCCGTCACCACCGACCCGAAGCGGTTTACCGCAGACAATGCAAGGGCTTGGGCGGCTTCGTTCGATTCCTGGGACATCGTCGACGGCGTCTCGGACCTGTTCGTCGACATCGATTGCTGGCGAGATTTGATCGAGGAATTTGCCGAGGACGACCGCGAGTTCGTACGGCGTACGGCCTTTGCCATGTTGTGCTGGGCAACGGTGCACAGAAAGAAGGAGCCGGACGCCACATTCGCGAACTATTTGCCGCTCATGGAGAAGCATTCGACCGACAGTCGCAATTTCGTGAAGAAGGCCGTCAACTGGGCGCTGCGCACCATCGGTAAACGCTCGCTAGTGCTTCACCCGCCGGCGCTGGCGCTTGCCGAAAAACTCGCCGCCTCGCCTGACAAGACCGCGCGCTGGATCGGCAAGGACGCGGTGCGCGAACTGACCGCCCCGAAGACGCTGGAACGACTCGCCGCGCGACGGCCGGAAAGCATACCGCCCCACTGATTTCTACTGTTTGCTCACCAACGCATTCAGAGCCGCTCTCAAGCGATCGACCTTGTCGAGCAGTTCGAGATATTGGTCAGGAGCAGGGTTCGGACTGGTCTTGCCCAGAAAATAAACGCCCACGGTCTCGGGCCTGGTAGAATCCTCGATTTCGCTGCGTGCCCTCCATTCGGCATCGAGCGTCGTCAGGCGCTTGAGGAACGGGTCGCGGGCGAGCACGCTGGCTGATTCCATGACCTCGGCATCGACGACCTTGGCGGAATAGGTCTGCAAGGCGTTTTCGAGAATGGCGATCGCATTGGAGGATTGCTCCATGAGGATCGACATGGCCGGTTTGCTCGATGGGCTGAAGGGAACCGCGGACGGGATGTAAGGCAGGCCAAGCCTCACAGCCGGATCCAGCCTCAACGTCGCCAGGTCGTCGAGAGTGCGTTTACTGCGCAGGTCGATCTGGGCGGCGTCGTCGTATGGCAGCCGGTCTTCCGGCCCGGGACTGATGACCGTCGTGTAGCGCATCAGCGCCGCGAACCTGAGTATGTTCAGGATAAGCTCTGTTCCGTGCTCGAATTCGCTTTGCGCGACCTTCCTCATGGACGTCAGTTGGGCTTGAGCCTGACGAATGGCGTCTTGCTGGGACTTGGCATTGTAGAGCGTGAACATGAGAGCGATGAGCGCAAAGCAGCCGGCGGCCCATCCGAAAGCCGTCAGGCTCGCCACCCCCGTCATATCTGGCTTACGGCTCGGTCCAAGCAGCGCGACCAGCGCTGCAACAAAGCTCAATATTGGAGCAGCATAAGCGACAAAGCCTTTCATGATATGCTTCCTCGACGGTTGCAGACCAAATATTGACTTTGCGTCACATCATAGATGAGCCGTTCCCGCTTACCAGCCAATTCGCGCGCGGGCCGGCGTGAACGCCAAACGCCTCGCCAGCACGGAGAACGCTCCGCGCCCTAAGCCGCGTTCGAGCCGGACTCCTTGTCCAGCACCATGTAGTCCAGCGGCAGCTCGGTCGTGTACTTGATCTGCTCCATGGCGAAGGACGACGACACGTCGCGTATCTCGATCTTGGCGATCAGCCGCTTGTAGAAGGCGTCATAGGCGGCGATGTCCGGCACGACGACGCGCAGCAAATAATCAATGTCGCCGCTCATGCGATAGAACTCGATGACCTCCGGGAACTCCTGGATCACCTCAGAGAATCGCCGCAGCCATTCGTGGCTGTGCGAATTGGTGCGGATCGACACGAACACCGTGACGCGCGCATTGATCTTTTCCGGATCGAGGATGGCGACGCGGCGGCGGATGACGCCTTCCTCCTCCAGCTTCTGGATGCGGCGCCAGCACGGCGTCGTCGACAGGCCTACCTTCTTGGCGATATCGGCAACGGCGAGCGTCGCGTCTTCCTGCAGAAGACGAAGGATTTTCCGGTCGAGGCGGTCCATGATGGGCTCCGGGAGAAAAATATTCCCTTGAACTTAGCATTCCGGGAACGCCTTACAAGCAAGATTTTCACGGTGCGCAGCGTATGCGGAGCATGTACTTGCGCCGAAGTCAGGCAAGACGCAGCGCGATTTCCGTCTTCAGGCGCGGCAGCAAATCCGTTTCGAACCAGGGATTCTTCCTGATCCAGCCGGTGTTTCGCCATGACGGGTGCGGCAGCGGAATAATCTTCGGTCCATTCGAACCCTCGAAGATGCCCTGCCAGCTCTTCACCGTCTCGGTCAGCGAGCGCGCGGGTCCGCCGATATGCCAGGCCTGCGCGTAAAGCCCAACCGCTACGACGAGTTCCACCTGCGGCATCAGCGAAAGCAGTTGCGCCCGCCACGCCGGCGCGCATTCGCGGCGCGGCGGCAGGTCGCCGCCCTTGGCGTCCTGGCCGGGAAAGCAGAAGCCCATGCCTGCCATGGCGATCCTTCTTGCGTCGTAGAAGGTCGCCTCGGTCACGCCCAGCCAGTCGCGCAAGCGCATGCCGGACGCATCGGAGAACGGTTTTCCGCTCAGATGTACTTTTGTGCCCGGCGCCTGGCCGGCGATCAGGATTCTTGCGGTCGAGGATGGAATTACGACCGGGCGCGGCTCGTGCGGCAGCGGCCGTCCGATCGGACTGTCGACGCAGATGCGGCAGGCGCGGATGCGCGCCGCCAGCCGCTCCAGCTCTTCGGCGTAATCAGGCCGAAGCACTCGGCCGTGCCCTCAGCGCCTGGTGCCAGCGCAGCACCGCGCCGCAATCCTCGGGGATGGTGATGCGCGCCGGCTTCATGAAGTCCAGCGCGATCAGGCCGGTGATGTCGGCAATGCTGAAAAAATCGCCTGCGGCGAATTCGTGCTCGGCGAGGTGTTCGTCGAGGATGTGCATGAAGGCGACGGCGCGCGGCCGGTTCGCTTCGCCCCATTCGGGTACCTGCGGCACCTCCCATTCCTTCATGGCCGGATGGGTATGGCGGAACGCCTGCGACACGGCATAAAACAGGTTGAGTTCGATACGCCGCTGCCACATCTCGACTACCGCCTTGCCCAGCGCGCCGCGCCCGAACAGCGCCGGTTCCGGATGCAGTTCCTCGAAATAGCGGCAGATGGCGACCGATTCGGTCAGGACCGTGCCGTCATCGAGTTCCAGCACCGGCAGCCGCTGCAATGGATTTTTCGCGGTGACCTCCTCGCTTCTGTGGCCCATGGCGCCCATGTCGACAGGCACCAGCGGCACTGTGATGCCTTTCTCGGCCAGAAAGATGCGCACGCGGCGCGGATTCGGCGCGCGGCCGCCGTCGAAGAGTTTCATTTTCCAGCCCTTGCTTCCGGTCCTGCCCCCAATATCGATTGGATAGAGGCGCATGGCGCGCGGTCAAGCCACCTTTCGAAACGGAGAACGTCTGGACCATCCGGAAGGCAGGCGTTGCCCGGCCCGCCGGCATCAGGATTTTGTTTCCGATCCCAACGCCTCGGAACTCCTGCCGCCGAAGAACGCGTTGAAAAATACGCGTTCCGAGGTCGAGCCTATTGTCCTGGCGATCAACGCGGTCGCCAGCACGGCAAAGATCAGGCGGGCGACAAAGACGCTGGTGAAATCGGCACCGAGGGCAACGACGAGCAGCGTGTCCTCGATGATCGAGTGGGCAAAACCCATGAAGATGCAGGCGAGGAAAATCTGGCGGGGTTCGACCGCTGTCGAACGCGCCTCGCGGATGAGCAGCCCGCCACCGTAGGAGATGCCGAGAAACATGCCCACCGCAGCGAACGGGACTGTTTTGGAGCGGATGCCGGCAAGCCAGAACAGGGGAGCGATGCCCTTGTTCAGCCAATCCATGATGCCGGACATTTTGAGGATCTCCATCGTCCAGCTAAGCGCAAGCAGAACGACCAGCATGGCGACAAGGCTCTCCACCAGGCCCAGTGCAAATTCGCCCCAGCCGGCGCTCTGGCCCATCGGCATCCAGGCAGGTTCCAGAGGTGTGGCCAGCCATCCGGTCGCGGCGAAGACCTGGTGCAGAATTGCCGCAAAGACCATGCCGCCACCGACGCGGACCGTGGCGGTGACCAGGAAGCCGGGGCCGGCCTTCTGGATGATGCGCTGCTCGATGGGGATTGCGTGCGCCACCAGCAGCAGCGCCGAAAAGACCGTCATGTCAGCGACCGTCAATTCCGAGACCGGCACCAGGGTGAAGAGGGTCGCCACCGCGCCCCAGAGCCCAACCAGCAAACCCATCAGCCAAGCGAAGGCGAGTTCCGGCGGCAGTCCGTAGAGTTCCATGACCGGCGCAAACATGGGGGAGACGGCGCGGATCACGCCGAATTCCACCAGCGCCTGGGTGAGCAGCGTGATCGGAACGATGATACGGACCAGTTCCCAATAGATTCCAAGCGTTTCGCGGGTTTTTCGGTAAATCAGCGCAGTCACTGTCATGGCCATATCTCCTAGGCTTCCGACAATGGCTTAGCGCGGCATCGTCTGCATTTGGCGTCAAAATCTTGCGGGTCTGTGCAATAATATTGCATAGTTTCGCAACATAAATGCGGAGACTCAGATGGATCGGATCGACAGAAAACTCCTCGATCTCCTGCAGGAGGACGCATCACGAACCAATGCTGAATTGGCCGAAACGATCGGGCTTTCGCCGTCAAGCTGCCTGCGCCGCATCCAGCGGCTGAAAGCCGCCGGCGCCATCGACCGCATCGTTGCGATCCTCGATCCGGCCAAGGCGGGCAAGGGGCTGAAGGCGGTCGTCACCGTGGAGCTGGAACGCCATGGCGAACAACCGACGCGGCAGTTTCTCGACCTCGCGGCCAAGGAACGGGCCGTCGTGCAGGCCTACAGCGTTTCCGGCCAGACCGACGTAGTCCTGATGTTGCGCCTGGCTGATATGGCGGAGTTCGACGCGCTGTGCGAACGCCTGTTCAATGACCGCAGCAACATCGCGCGCTACTACACCATGTTCGTCATTCGAACCGGAAAGGAAACGACGGCGATCCCGTTGTCGGTTCAGGCCGATTGACATTCGGGCCTAGGACGGGACAGTCCGTTGAGCCGGCTGCGGTCGTGCTCAGCCATGCTGCCCATGGCACCGCACTTGAACCCCATCGGGCACGTGCACTGCCGGCATGGTGACGCGCCATCGGCGCAAAGCGCACCGGGGGGCTATGAAGGGAACGGCTACGCGTGACGGCCGAGTGTCTGTCTCAAGCGCCGAAAACTTTCGCGTTGCAACACGGCCTCCCCTGGCTACCTGACGCGTATAGGCGGCCGGCAACGGCAAATCGGCCGGCCGCCATCTCACTCGCCGACCGGCCCATCCGGTCCCGGATCGCCGCCCGCGGCGGCGATCGCCAGCCTGCGCAGATAATGGTTCCAGCCCTTTTCGTGGCCGGCACGCTCTTCCTCGTTCGGCAGCCCGCTATGGGTGAAGCGGACCAGCGTGCCGCTGCCCTTCTCGACCAGGTCGATCTCGACCAGGCTCGATCCGGGCGGCACCGCCTCGCGCCCTTCCCAGCCGAAGCTGTAGGCCAGGCGATGCACCGGGATCACTTCCGTGAATTCACCGCGGGCGGGGTACTTGTCGCCGACGCTGACCAGATAGATGCCGCCGGGACGGGCGTCCGTCGTCGCCGTGCCGAGCCATCGCAGGATCTTGTCGGGATCGGTGAGGAAGGCGAAGACCGTCGCCCGCGGGGCGGCGATCTCGATCTCGGTGCGAAGCATCTCGTTCATCGGCGGCGTCCTCCAATGCGGGCGGCATGTCGTTCCACCACTTTACAGAATGTAGGCCAGCCGGCGTGCTGCACAAGAACGCGTCCGCAGCCACCTGACAGCCGCTCGCGGCGCGGTATTTGCATCGGGTTGGCGAGGCATCGTCCGCTTGTGCGCGATCAGGCGCCGCCCAACCCGAAAATCCCGGTGATCCAACCCCATAGCGTTCCCAGCCGGCCGTGATCGTCCTCGACCATGCTGCCATGCGTTTCGCGCCATTGCCTCGGCCGCTCGAATTCGCCGGCCCAGAGGCCGCGTCCGGCGCGCTGGGCGGCAAGTTCTTCCGCCTCGAAGCCGCCGAAGGCCACCGCCCAGCCCTGCTCGACCAGCGAACGGTTGAGGTCGGTCGACCCAGCCTTGCAGTCGCCGAGCAGCCTTCCGTAGCGGTCGCGCTGCCAGCCGGCGCAGGCGACGGGTTTTGCACCGATCAGCTTGCGCAGAGCCTCGCGCGCCTCGCGGCCGCAGGCGTATTTGATGCCAGCGCGCAGGCAGGTTTGCGAATATTCCGGCGCGTCGATGCCGCGCAGCCTGATCTTCTCGCCGGCGATGGTGATCGTGTCGCCATCATTGACGATCGCCACACCCGCCGGCCGCAAGGTTTCCACGCGGTCGAGCCGTGCCGCCAGAAGCGCCAGCAGGCCAAGGATGACGACGGCTAGGAACAGGTCGAATGCACGGCGGAACAGGCCGCGCGAAGTGGATCGGCGCACGCCGCCAAGCGTCGCGCGCAAAAAGCGACTCATATGGCAAACAGTCTCTTAATCATTCCGAACTAGCCTGCGAGGCGTTAAAAAATCCAAGGCTCAGCGCGCGAAAAACCAAACCGGAATGCCGTCCACGCACACCAACACGGCAGACAAGATCATTGTGGACCGGCGCAAACCGCATCGCAACAGCGACGTGGCGAGGGCCGTCCGGCGGATTCGCGACCGCCTCGCGCAACAGCCCGGCAACGTCGGCTTCGACCGCGAACTCCTGAAACTGCATGCCGACTCCACCATCTCGGCCGCCGTTGCGGTGCCCTTGCTGGTCCTGCTCATCGCCATTGGCGGCATGCTCGCAGGCATGACCCTGTCTATCGCCATCTGGGCCTTGATCACAGTGGCTTGCTACGGCGGGCTCGGCTTTCTCGCAAAGCGCGTCGGCCGTACCGCGACCGATGATATCGACGTCAGTCGAACGAAGCGGGCTTTCCTGATCGCGCATTTCGTCTCGGGCATCGGTTGGGCCTATCTGGCGGCCCTGCAATGCGACCAATGCCACGTCGCGCAGTTTCCGGTGGTCAAGGCGGTGCTGCTGCTGCTGGCGGTCGCCGCCTCGGCGCTGATCGCGGCCTCGCTGCGCGGCGCGCTGGTCGCCACCTTCGCGCTGCCAGTGCTGCTCTATGCGGTGCTGGGCGCCAATCTGCGCCAGCCGGTGGAGGCGCTGATGGCCGCCCTGCTGGTGCTGGCGCTGCCCTTCTTCTCCTACATCTCCGGCCACATCTACCGCTCCTCGCTGATGCTCTTGTCCTTCCGCACCGAAAAGGACGCGCTGATCGCCGAACTGGAGACGGCGAAGGCGATGTCGGACGAGGCGCGCCTCCGCGCGGAAGAAGCCAATCTCGCCAAATCGCGCTTCCTCGCCTCGATGAGCCACGAGCTGCGCACGCCGCTCAACGCCATCCTCGGCTTTTCCGAGGTGATGGGCAGCGAGGTGCTGGGGCCGATGACCAACCATACCTACAAGGACTACGCCCACGACATCCACTCGTCCGGCCAGCACCTGCTGACGCTGATCAACGAGATTCTCGACCTGTCGCGCATCGAGGCCGGACGCTATCAGCTCAACGAGGAGGCGCTGTCGCTGGCCCTCGTCGTCGAGGACTGCTGCCACATGATGACGCTAAAGGCGCGCGGCAAGGATCTCCGCATCGTCGAGGAGTTCGAGCAAGGCATGCCGCGCCTGTTCGCCGACGAGCGCGCCGTGCGACAGATCACACTCAACCTGTTGTCCAACGCGGTGAAGTTCACCTCGACCGGCGGCGAGATTCGCGTCCGCGTCGGCTGGACGGCGGGCGGCGGCCAGTATCTGTCGGTGAAGGACAACGGCCCCGGCATTGCCGAGGACGAGATCCCGGTCGTGCTGTCGGCCTTCGGGCAAGGCGCCATCGCCATCAAGAGCGCCGAACAGGGTACCGGCCTCGGCCTGCCGATCGTCCAGGGGCTTACCGAACTGCATGGCGGCAGCTTCGACATCCGCTCGAAACTGCGCGAAGGCACCGAGGTGATCGTGGTCTTCCCCGCCTCGCGGGTCATGGAGGCGCTGCCCGCCATGCCCACACAAGGGGCCGCGGCGGGCGGACGGCGACGGTAGCGGCGGCCTACCGGCCGGCGCGCGCCAGCCCGTGTTCCACCAGCCGGTCGATGACCTCGCCATAACTCACGCCGCTCGCCGCCATCGCCTTGGCATACATGCTGATGTCGGTGAAACCGGGGATGGTGTTGAGTTCGTTGACCAGAATGCGCATGTCGGCCGTGACGAAAAAATCGACGCGCGCCATGGCGTCGCAGCCGACCGCCCGGAAGGCATTCGCCGCCATCTCGCGGATATTACTCTCGATTTCCGGCGGTAGTTCCGCCGGCACCTTCAGCGCGGCGCCATTCTCGTCGACGTACTTTGCGTCGTAGCTGTAGAAACCGTGGTTTTCGGCCGGCACGATCTCACCAGGCCGCGAAACGAACAGGCCGCCTTGCACATCCTCCAGCACACTGCATTCGATCTCGCGGCCGCGGATGAATTCCTCAGCCAGCAGCTTGCGGTCATGTTTGAAACCTTCCGCCAGCGCCGCCTCGAATTCGCCTTCCGTCGCAACCTTGCTGACCCCGACCGACGATCCCTGCCGCGCCGGCTTGATGAAGACCGGCAGGCCGAGCGTGCGTTCGATTTCGGCGAAGGCGGGCGGATTCCCCTGATGAATGGTGACAGAGCGCGCCGTCGCCAGACCCGCCTCGTTGAGCAATCGTTTGGCGATGTCCTTGTCGAGTGCGGTGGCCGAACCGAGGATGCCGCATCCGGCAAGCGGCACGCGGGCGACTTCGCAAAGCCCCTGCACCGCTCCATCCTCGCCATGCAGCCCGTGCAACACCGGAAACGCGATGTCGATCGTCGGCAGATCATAGGCGGCGCCACCGGCCGGGAGTGCGATGATCCGCCCGTGTCCGCCGGGCACCAGGCAGATTTCCGTTCCGCTTTCCGGCTTCGACAGCGTACCGTCATCGAAGGAACTCAACAGCCATTTTCCCTCGCGGGTGACGAAAACCGGCACCGCATCATATTTGCCCGGTTCCAGCGCGCCCATGACATTGGCCGCCGAAAGCACCGACACGTCGTGCTCGGCGGATCGCCCGCCGAACAGCACGGCGATCCTGAGCTTCGAGTGGTGCGAGGCGTTGGTCATGAAAAAAGTCTCCGGAATGATTTGCGATGAAGGTGACTTGAAGCCGACGGCAATGCCGCGATTGTGGCGGAAATCCTGATTTTTCCTGCAGATCGGCCTCGTCCGAATCGCGGTGAGATTCCCCTCGCAAATCAGATCAGCCGCAGGGGTTCGGCAAGGGGATACCGAGGCGTTTGCCCGGCAGGAAGAGACACGCAGTGCTCTCCGGCAACGAAAAGCTGGCCCGATGCCGTGATAAGCTGGTATGCGGCAGCTCCAACGAGACGACAAAGATGACCCCGACTGCCGAAGACTTGCCTAAAACGCTGCCGGCCGCCGTCCATCCCGCCCTAGCGTCGGCGCTGGCGGCGCAGGGCTATTCGCAACTGACGCCGGTGCAGATGGCGATGCTCGAGGACGGGCACGCCGACGCCGATCTATTGGTCTCGGCGCAGACCGGCTCGGGCAAGACCGTCGCCTTCGGCCTGGCGATCGCCCCGACGCTGCTTGCCGGCGCCGAGCGGTTCGGCGCGCCCGACCGGCCGCTGGGCCTGGTCATTGCGCCGACGCGCGAACTGGCGATGCAGGTGCAGCGGGAACTCGACTGGCTGTATGCGGTCGCCGGCATCCGCATCGCCACCTGCGTCGGCGGCATGGACATGCGCAACGAGCGCCGGGCGCTGGATCGCGGCGCGCATCTGGTGGTCGGCACGCCAGGCCGGCTGCGCGACCATATCACCAAGGGCTCGCTCGATCTCGGCGCTCTGCGTGCGGTGGTGCTCGACGAGGCCGACGAGATGCTGGACCTCGGCTTTCGCGAGGATCTCGAATTCATCCTTGCCGCCGCCCCGCCGCAGCGCCGGACGCTGATGTTTTCGGCGACGGTGCCGCGCGGCATCGCCGAACTCGCCAAGACATTTCAGCACGACGCGGTACGGGTCGCCGCAAGTGCTGCGAGCCAGCAACATGCCGACATCGAATACCAGCTTATGCTGGTGCGGCGCGACGAGCGCGAGCACGCCATCATCAACACGCTCCTCGATTCCGACAGCGGCAGCGCGCTGGTGTTCTGCCATACGCGCGAGGCAGTTCGGCACCTGACGGCGCGCCTGGCCAACCGGGGTTTTTCGGTCGTGGCGCTGTCGGGCGAACTCGCGCAGTCGGAACGCTCGAGCGCCTTGCAGGCGATGCGCGACGGGCGGGCGCATGTCTGCGTGGCGACCGACGTCGCCGCCCGCGGCATCGACCTGCCCAATCTCGACCTCGTCATCCATGCCGATGTGCCGAGCAATCCAGAGACGCTCCTGCACCGCTCCGGCCGCACCGGCCGCGCCGGCCGCAAGGGCGTGTGCGTGCTGATCGTGCCAGAACACCGGCGCGGCGCGGCGGCCAAAGTGCTGTCGCTGGCGAAGCTCATGGCAACGATCCGCCCTGCCCCCGGCATCGCCGAGATCGAGACCCGCTACCGCCGGCAGATTCTGGAGACGGCACTCGCCTCGCCGCCAGCCGACGAGACCGAAGCGCGCTTCGTGGCCGAACTCGTCGGGCAGATGACTCCGGAGCAGATCGCCGTCGCCTACCTGCGCCAGCAGCTTGCCACCCGGCCGGTGCCCGAGGACATCCTGCCGATTGCCATATCTCCGGGAACCGTGAAGCCGCGTCGCGAGAAGCGTTCCGGCGAGGATTTTTCGCGCGAGGGCGCGTCGGTGCGCGAGCCCCGCGGACCCGATATGGTCGGCGGTGTGTGGTTCACGATCTCGCTCGGCCGCAAGCAGCGCGCCGATCCGAAATGGCTGCTTCCAATGATCTGCAAGGCCGGCGGCGTCACCAGGCGCGATGTTGGCTCGATCAGGATCGACGATGCGGAGACAAGGTTCGAAATCTCTGCCGACAAGGCCGAGGCCTATGCCGAGCATCTGACGCGCGCCGGCAGCCTTGAGCGGGGCATCAGCATCGCCCCAGCGGGCCAAGCGCAGGCCCGAACGCTTGAAGCCAAGGGCAAGGAAAAGTTCAAGGGCAAGCCTAAATTCAAGGGCAAGCGGCCGGAAGGACAGCCCGACCGGCCTCCATGGAAACCAAAAGGCCGCGGCGCCAAGCGTCCCGGCTGAAGCCCTCGCTTCAGCCGTCAAATGCAGATCATTTAGCCGACGAAACATTCAGTGCGACAGCCGCGCGAATGAGGGCCTTGAACGCATCCTCGTCGATCTTATCGCCTTCATGGATATCGATGGCGCGGCGGGTGCCACCTTCGAGGCTGGCGTTGAAGAGACCTGACGGGTCCTCCAGCGAAGCGCCTTTTGCAAAGGTTAGCTTCACATAGTTCCTATACGTCTCGCCGGTGCAGATGATGCCCGCATGCTCCCACACCGGAACGCCCAGCATCGAGTTCGACGGCTTTCTCCATTTCACCTCTTCCACCACGTCCGGGTCGGCTTGCTTGATGAGAGTTCGGACATAGGCGAGCGTCTCGCCTCGCCAGCCGGCCAGCTCCTTGATCCTCGCATCGAGCAGTTGGGAGGGGGAGGCTCCTCCATCCGCTTCCTTCGAGTTGCTCTTCTCCATGGTTGCTGCCGCCTTCTTCATAATTGCCGTCGCTTGAGTATCGCGTGTCACCGGATTTGCAACAAGCGAACGTGGGGCGAGCGAAAGTCCACTGCCAACGCTCGGGACAGCCGCCATGCGGACGAAGCTGCCGTTTGCCGGATATCAGCTTTCAGTCGCAGTTTGCACCGCGTAACCGCATAAAAATATCCGTACACTTTCCTGAGCGTGGGCGCGAAGCTGCGCTTTTGACGGTATTCCGCTGTCGCCCAAAAGCATGGCGGCGTTGATTGGCGCACCCATCACGATCCAGTTGAAATGCGTGGCGGCAACAGACGGATCGGGCATACTTACCTGCCCGATCGATGAGTAGTGTTCCAGGGCTCGCGTGAGCCTCCTTATCGATCTCATTGGCCCGTTTTCGTAAAGCGACTGTCCCAGTTCGGGAAATCGCTCAACTTCTCCGATGACCATCCGGCGAAGCTGCATCAGCCGCGGCGTCAAGACGATTGTCAGTTGGTCGATTGCCAATCCCAACAGGTATTCCCCAACGGGGCGATCGTCCAAGACCTCTTCGACATCCTCGCCGATCTCGTGCGCCGCACCGCCAGTCATGGCCCGCACAACCTCCACGAACAAGGCCTCCTTGGACTTGAAGTGTGCGTAGACCGTCTGCTTGGAGACGCCTGCGTTTTCAGCAACCGCATCCATGTTGGCGCCTAAAAACCCGTGCTGCAGAAATACCCGCTCGGCCGCGTCAACGATCTTCGCGTGGCTGCGATGGAGGCGGGTGGCAGCGCCATTGGACATTCCGCAGTCTCCCCTGTTCGACAACACCATAGCACTCAGGCTTGACAAATCAAACTGGACGGTCCAGTCTAATTAATGACGACATGGGAGAAGGCGGTGACAAAACAAACCTCGCTGACCTGCAAATGCGGACAGTTCACCATGCAGGTCGAAGGGCCTCATATCGCGAGCGTCGAGTGCCTTTGCAACAGTTGCAGGAAGGCGGGCGCCGTTCTGAATACGTTGCCGGGCGCCGCGGCTGTGGTGGATGAAAAGGGCGCCACTCCATTCGTGATGCATCGGAAGGACCGTGTGCGCATCCTTTCCGGCGCGGAACACTTGAGGGAGTATCGCTTGTCGGCAGGCGCGGGCACGCGTCGCGTCATTGCGACCTGCTGCAACACGCCGGTTTTCCTGGAGCTGAAGGGAGGCCACTGGCTCAGCCTCTATGGACAGCTATGGACCGACGGCGATCGCCCGCGGCTCGAAATGCGGACCATGACAGGCGATCTTGAGCAACCGGCGAACCTGCCCGACGATGTTCCGAACCTGAAGCAGCAGTCCCTGTCGTTCTACGGCCGGTTGTTTGCCGCATGGGTCAGGATGGGGTTCCGGAGCCCGAAAATTGTGGTGAATGGAGAATTGAATGTCTGAAGCCGATACCAAGATCGAAATCGAAAGCTTCACCTCCCCTCATTGGAAAGAGCGGGTGGATCGCACAAAATACCTGGCGATGCGCGAGGCTCTATTGCCTGTTCTGCCCACAACGCCTCCGGGGATCACCGTGGCCGAGGCAACGGCGGCGCTCCTTGGGCGACTGTCCGATACCGTTTTTCCAGGCGGCGCGAAAGCTGGCTGGTGGCTCAAGGCCGTGCAACTCGACCTGGAGGCAAAGGGGGTGATCGCCCGAGGCTCGACCAAACCGGTGCGCCTATATCGCTGCGAGGGATAGCGAGGCAGAATCAGAACCAAGCATTCGCGACACAATTGCATCGCGTGCCTTGGGTCGACGGTGGACGAGCGCGTCTTGCCAGGACCGGAACTCGTTGCTCTGGCTACCGGGCGATAGCCAGGTGAGCGACAGGCGCGACGCCGTGAGTTCTGGAAATTCAACGAAAGTGGTGGATGCCAGGTGCGAGCGAATTCGGTATGCATTGTCGCAGTTGTGCAAACTGCCAGGCAAGCCTATGGTGCCCGACTTCGTTCCGCTCTATGCCATAATTATTGTTTTGTTTTCCCTGACTTATTTCTCCATGGCTTCCATATCCTTCCTGTTCGTTCGGCTCGACGTTCCGGAAGTATGGCGATTGTTTCGTGGCCTGTTCGATACCTATTTCTGGGTGGTTGGTTTCACCGGCCTTGTGGCAACGGCAGCCTTTGCCGCAAGCGGCCGCATGGCTTTCACGGCTGGAATGCTGTTACTCGCCGCTGCTACGGCAATGGCTATGCGCAGCACGGTGCTTCAGCGAATCGACGCCCAGCAAACCGCCTGGCGATCGGGCGACACCGCAGCGATGCGGCAGCTGCGTCTGATCCACTGGGGCGGCATGCTGGCCAATATCCTTGTCATTGCGACCATTGCGAGCAGCGTGCCGTTCATACTTTGACGCATTGTGGCGGGAAGCGCGGCTAAGACCTAGGCGCCTTCAGGATGAGGTCGGTTCAAGCCTGCACGTCGCCCTCGGCCTTGGGCGCTGCATCCTGCGCCGACATTCCCTTTGCCATATTCTTCGTAGCTTGCGGGCCGATGATCTGACCTCCGCTTGCGCCGCGCACTCACCCCCGTTCACATTTTTTCGCCCGGCAATTGGCTGGCCTGCTTTACCCAATCTGCGAACTGCGCCTCGTCGAACTGTTCGTCTTCAAAAATGTGAAAATAGAGCACTTCCTTGTGTTTTGACGCGACCGGCGGAAGCGGGTCGAGCGATGAGCCGCGGAAGAAGGCCACCTTGATGTATTTCGTAAAGACATGGATGCCGAGGAAATAGGTTCCTTCCTCGACCCCATACATCGGCGAGTTCCATTTCACCGCCTTGCGCACGCCGGGGACGGCGTGCGCGATGATCGCGTCGAGGCGCCGCCCGACGGCGCTTTTCCAGCCCGGCATCGCCGCGATGTAGGCCTGCACGGGGGCGTCGCCATAACCTTTCGGGATCTGCGGGTTGCCGCCCGAAAGGAGGACGACCTCGCCGGCCGGCTTGGTCTTCGCTGCGCCGGGTTTGATGGCGGCTTTCCCTGAGCTCCCAGATGTCTTGCCGGGCATTCCTCACTCCTGTCCGACGGTGCGCCGCCCGCCGCGCCAACCGGCGACATAGGGCAGCGCGAACATGTACAGGCCGGAAAATAGCATCAGGAAGAGCGGTGGCAACGGCGCGTAGACCACCCAGGCGGGAGGCTCGCCCATCGCCATCGCGGCAAAGTTGGCGATGACCGTCATGGTGAAGACGATTGACAGCCAGCGGTGGGTCTGGCGAATCCAGTTGTTCCAGGTCAAGGGAATCTCCTTTCAAGGTCAGTCGAAGCGGATCGGGCGTGTCCCTCGCGGCCTGGCAGGCGTCAGTCCGCGCGTGCCAAAACCTCTTCCAGTTTCGCGAAGAACTGCTGCCACCCTGCCTTGGCACCGCCAAAAGCCTGCTTCTGATCCGGTCGGAAACCCGACTGCTCCACGCGCAGATGGGTTCCCGTGCCCGTCGGGGTGAGCGTGAAGGTCACCACACTCTTCAGGTTGAAGGCCGCATCGTCGTGCTTGAAGTCCCAAGTGTAGGACAGCTTCGTGTTTGGCTCGACGGCGAGGACCTCGCAGTCCAGCACACCGCCCCAGTCTCCGCGAAGATTGAAACGGTGACCCACATCCGGCTTGAAATCGTTTTTCATCAGCCATTCCTCGATCAGATGCGGTTGCGTGAGCGCGCGCCAGAGCTTTTCCGGCGGATGCGGGATATCGCGCTCGACGATGACGGTGCGCGTTTCGGCCGATGTTTCGTTCATTGGTCCATCCTTTTCAGCAGGTCTTCGAGGCCGTCGAACCGGTTTTCCCAGAACCCGGTCATCTCTTTTGTCCAATCGACCAGCGGGGCCAAGGCGCCGAGTTGCGCACTGTAGTGCGTCTGGCGCCCTTCGTGACGGTCGCGCACCAGGCCGGCCTGCTTCAGCAGCCCAAGATGCTTAGAGACCGCCGGTTGCGAGACGCCGGCGCGGGTCGTCAGCGCCCCGACCGTCTGCTCGCCCTCGCGGCACAGCCGCTCAAAGATGGCCCGCCGCGTCGGGTCGGCAAGCGTCCTGAAGAGCATGTCATGGGCATCGGGCATTTGGGATCAATAACCAGCCAGCTATTGATTGACGTATAACCACCGAGATATGAGTTCGTCAAGCCCAGCCGACTGCTGATGGTCAAGCCGTGACCGCCCCTCGCCGGCCTCGGTAGCCCGGCTAACGGTCGCGTGCTAAACCGCCCGCAAGGGAATCGGAATTTTCACCATGCGCCTGCTGCTGCCGATCGCGATGACCATGGCCCTGCTCTCGGCCTGCCAGACTGCGCCGCCGAGCAAGCCGTTCGAGCCCGCCTGCACGCAGCACCGCTTCGATGCCGGCTTCTGCGACCAGCCGACTAATTTCCATTTGTGGACGACGCTTTTAACCGGGCAGATGCAATAGCCCGTCAGGTCTTACGGAAGGAACGGAAACGCATCTTCAAAACTGGAGCCGGAGGCGCCTATGAAGATGATTTCACACGGTGAACAGCCGCGCGAGAAATGGCGAGCAGGCGTGGAAACCCGAATGCAGGTATCGGCCTGCAACGGTGCAGCTCAACTTTGTATTTTCGAGCAATGGGTGGCGCCAGCCATGGGCGCACCCACTCATAGTCATCCCGTGGAGGAAGTGCTTACGGTTCTCGCTGGCAAAGCCGAGATGTGGATCGAAGAAGAAACCGCGGTTTTAACCGCCGGGCAATCTCTCATTGTCCCAGCCAACCGCAAACACGGCTTCCGAAACGTGAGCTCCGAAATGCTTCATATGCATGCCGTGCTCGCATCATCGATTTTCGAGGCGACGTTCGACGGCAGCGAACCTGTCCGACGCTGGCTTCCGTCGGCGGTCAATTCGGGTTGATCGAAATTTCAAGCCGAGACGTTATCCGGAAACGGCTGCTCTTGCCTCCGCGAAGGTCGAGGCCACCTGCGCCGCCGCCTTGACCACCCCCGCCGCAAGCACGGCCGAAGTCCCCTCCCCGCCGCCGATTCCAAAGTCGAGCACCGGTTTCAACCCCAGCCGCCCTACGGCATGAGCCAAGCCTCGTTCAACCGGTTGCTGAGCAATCAGGCAATGATCGATCGCTCCCGTATCGAGCGACTTCAGCACCGCCGCCGCGGCCATCGCCGCACCGCCGTCGAGGATCACCGGCACGTGCTCCATGCGCGCCGCAAGGATCGCGCCTGCGATTGCCGCGAATTCGCGCCCGCCCAGCCGCCGCAACACCTCCAGCGGATCCTTCAGATGGCCGCGATGCAGGGCAAGAGCCCGGTCGACGATCTCCGCCTTGCGCGCCACCATGGCGGCGTCCGCTCCGGAACCCGGTCCGGCCCAGTCCGCGCCCGCGCCGCCGAACAGCGCAGAAAGCATCGCCGCCGCAACCGTCGAGTCACCGACGCCGAGAGCGCCGATGCACAAGAGGTCCGTCCCGCCGGCCACCGCCTCCATGCCGAAGGCAATGGTTGCAGCGCAGCCGCGCTCGTCGAATGCCGCCTCGGTGGTTATGTCGCCGGTCGGCAGGTGCAGCGCGAGGTCGAACACTTTCAGCCCGACATCGTTCGAGAGGCAGACGCCGTTGATGGCGGCGCCGCCGGCGGCACAGAGTTCGACCAGCCGCGCCGTCTCATCGACCGGACGCGGCGAAACGCCGTGAACCGCCACGCCGTGATTGCCGGCGAAGACCGCCATCAGCGGCCGGCGTATCGAAGGCTGCCTGCCGCTCCAGCGCGCCAGCCACACCGCGATTTCCTCCACCCGGCCGAGCGGGCCGAAACGCCGCGACCGCGACAGGAAGTCGAAGCGCACGCGCTCCGCCACCTTGTCGTCACCCGCCGGCAGTTGCCGGATCAGCCCGCGTATGTCGTCGAAGGGAAGTCCCGATACCATGTCGTATCCGTCGCACCTTGCCGTCGTTGCCGGGGGCATAGACGCTCTTGCCGCGTGGCACAATCGCGCCCTTGCATTGCGGGGCCGCCTGTCCCATGTGCTGGAGAACAAACGGAAACTTTTCGGCCGTGATCGAATCGCCCTGCATCCTCGTCTGCTCCATCGACATGAAGACGGGCTACTGCTTCGGCTGCGGGCGCACGCGCGACGAGATCGCGGAATGGATCGCCATGACCCCGGACCAGCGGCGCGCCGTGATGGCGCTGCTGCCGGCCCGGCTGGAAACCGTCGAGCGCCGGCCGCGCCGCGAGACCCGCCGCGCCCGCATGGCGCGCGAACGCGGCATGGCGGAGTGAGTTTTCAACGATGAACCGCTATTATATCGGCCTGATCATCCTCGGCGTCGGACTGGTCATCCTGCTGATGACCGATTCCAGCGGCTCGGTCTTCGGCCTGGACAACAATGATTTCGGCAAGCTGGTCTATGGCGGCGCGCTTATCACCGTCCTCGCCGTCTGGTTTCTGTCCTCGCGCCGCGCCATGAGCGGCGGCTTGCGCGCGGCGGCCATATGGCTGGCGGTCGCCCTCGCGCTCGTTGCCGGCTACCAGTACCGATACGAGATGCAGGACGTACTTTCCCGGGTCACCGCCGGCCTTATCCCCGGCAGCCCCCTCTCGTCCTTCGACCAGGAGGGCCGCGCAACGGTGATGATGGAAAAGCGGCAGAACGGTCATTTCGAGGTGCGTGGCACGGTCGAGGGCGCGCCGGTCGAGTTCCTTGTCGACACAGGGGCCACCAGCACAGTTCTAACCGCCGAGGACGCGCGCCGTGCCGGCATCGACGTAAACTCGCTCAACTATTCCATTCCCGTCGCCACAGCCAACGGCACCACGACCGCCGCCGCGACGCGGGCGCGCGAAATCACCGTTGGCAGCATCATCCGCCGCAACCAGCCGATCCTGGTGGCGGCCGAAGGCTCGCTCGGCCAGAGCCTGCTCGGCATGAATTTCATTTCGACACTGTCGGGTTTCGACATGCGCGGCGACCGGCTGACTTTGCGCGACTGAGCGTATCCGTCAGCGCAATTCGTTGAATGCACCGGGCGGATCGGAGTGATAGTTCAGGAAGATTCTGTCAGAGCAGCCCGAGTGCCGCCAGTTCCTGCTTCAGATGCGGCGGCATCTGCGTGAGCCCCGCCCTGCCCTTGCCGAGATCGGCCGGCGCGTCGGCCGGCTTGAGGTAACGCCAGCCTTGGAAGGCGCGGCGCGGCTGCCATTCGGTACGCTCGACAATCGGATCGAGGACGAGGTGGCAGCGGCCGATGCCTTCATCGTCAGTGAACGGGCGTATTTCAACCAACCGCTGGCGGCATTGCACCTGCGCCTTGATCACCCAGTAGAGCGAGCCGCCGTCGACAAGCTCGGCAGCGCGGATCGGCACCATGCGCGTCGTGTGGAAATGCTCGACCGGCTCACCGGCGCGCCGCTTTTCGTCGAGGCGGAAAGTGATCCACTCCTCCAGATCCTCGACGCTGTCGCAGCCGACGCAGAGTTTTATGAGATTGAGCGCCATGCCTCTGGTTTAGCGCGCGCCGCGCAGCGGTCAACGGCCGAAGCGGTTATTCACAGGCGGCGCACACCGCCACGGCGGCGCCTCTCGTTACACAAACCCCTCGTTTCCCTGCCTTCGGCCAGCCTTACAAGATTCAAAGAGCAACATTGAGGAGCATAAATCAGATACAATAACGTGGAATCTTTCACATTCTCTCGGAAGCTCGCACCTTGCAAATATCAAGGAGGCCGAATGCCAATCACCAAAACCGAGGTTCTGGAGGTTCTTGACGACGGCCGTATCCGCAACATGCGCTTCACTGTCGGGCCGATCAGCATCAATGCCGGCGAATACGACAAGGTCTACGACCTGATCGAGGCAGGGGCGATCACGGTGAAGCCATGGAAGGAAAGCTATTCGCTCTACATGGCCGCGAGCAACATGATCCGCACGGCAGCCAAGGAACCGCCGCTCACGCCGATCATCCGCTCCAACGTGCTTCATGAATGCACGCACGTCATAACTGACATGAACAAGATCAGGGTCACCAGGGTGGCGGACGAGGCGGCGGCCTATCTCGCGCAGGTGACATACCATCTGATGCTCGAGCCGAACTACGATCCCCCGACGATCCGCGGCATTCCGGAATACGATATGATCCGGCTCTGTGTGCGGCTGGTGAAGCAATATGAGCTGGGCAAGTCTGGCGGCAACGGCGCGCAGATTTCGGCTGATGACATCAGGTCGATCGCCAATATGCTGCCGAGCCTGCCGGAATACAGCCACATCAAGCCGGAAGAAATCGCCGTCGCCGACGGCGTTGGCATGGACAGCGACGAGGCCGAGGAATTCTACCGGCGCCAGGTCTCGCGGATGAACACCCAGCTTCTCAACGAACTCATGGCCGAGGAAACACGTCGGCTCATCGAAAGCTCGATGAAGATCCAGATCGTCGCTTACGAAAATTATGTGACCTGGGACCCGGAACTGCTGGAATTGTTCGCAACGGCGACAGCCGGAACCTCCAACAAGAACAAGGCCGCACTGCTGAAGTTGCACAGGATCTTCGCAACGATCGCGCAGCGCAGCGCCGTTGAATACAACCAGCGGCTTTCCGCCCTCAAGAAGGGCGACAAGGTTTCGGAAAAATTCCACGCGGTCTTCCAATCCGGACAGCGGGCTGCGCTGCTGGACGCACTGCGCGTTCCGAGGTGACCGTCACAGGCCGGCAGACGCTGTCCACGCCGAGCCCGGAGGAGATGCATGGCAAACACACTCTACATCGTCGACGATGATCTGTTCAGCCGCCAGCCGCAGGTCGTGCGCGACACGACACTCGCCGAAACCCAGAACCTTTTTGCCTTCGTGAAAAACTTCAAGGTCCTGCTGCAGCAGCCCTCGAAATTCCCGACACGCTTCGACTTCACCGACTCGGTGGTGAAAGTGGTGGAGAGCGACGGCGATGTCAGCGCCTTCCACAACCAGTCGGTGCGGACGCAGACGTCGAACCTAGCTCATTCCGCCAAGCAGAACGGCATCACCCTGAACACC
Source organism: Mesorhizobium sp. IMUNJ 23232 (assembly GCF_044326205.1). Classification (NCBI taxonomy): domain Bacteria; kingdom Pseudomonadati; phylum Pseudomonadota; class Alphaproteobacteria; order Hyphomicrobiales; family Phyllobacteriaceae; genus Mesorhizobium; species Mesorhizobium sp. IMUNJ 23232. Next base: position 61,051 of record NZ_JBIRCY010000027.1, on the reverse strand, counting down.
GGAACCCAAACACGCAATGCCGGCGTGCCGGAACGCGGCGGCATCGGTTTTCAGTCCAAGGACGTCCTCACGGCGGGCAGCCAGAAACTGGCCTTTGTGCTCACAGGCGGCGCAGCGTCGCTGGAAACCGTGAAGGAGGCGGTCGCCGAATTCAACGCCGGCGGGCGCAGCAAGAATGAGATCCTGGCCGACAAGAAAAAAGCCATAGAAGGAACCAGTACGCGCAAGGGACTAGGCCTGGCGGGTTATTATGGCAGACATCAGTCGCTCGTCGACATACGCGGCCTGATGGCATGGGAGCTGGTCGAGAAACCGCTGGCCGACTGGCCGAAGGATGATCAGATCAGCGTCGCGACCGCGCTGGCGCGGCTGATCGCCCACGAGGCCAGGCACCAGTACATCGCCCCGCACTACAATGGCGGCGGCCTGGGCGCATCGGAAGCCTCATTGTGGGGCGACAAGAATTTCGCCGCCTTCGATCAGGGCGACCAGAAGGAGGTCGGGGTTGCGCTGGCGAATTTCACCAAGCTGCAGAAGACGGCGACGATCCACCTCGAGACCAACCCGACGAACCAGCCGTTTCCGTATTGAGATCCGGAGCGCTTGAGAACCTGTCAGCAGAAACTCAGCACTCCACGACGTTGACCGCGAGCCCGCCGAGGCTGGTCTCCTTGTATTTCTCGCTCATGTCGAGGCCGGTCTGGCGCATGGTCTCGATCGCAGCGTCGAGCGGCACGAAATGTTTGCCGTCGCCCTTGACCGCCAGCGAGGCGGCGGTGACGGCCTTCACCGCGCCGAGCGCGTTACGCTCGATGCACGGCACCTGCACCAGGCCGGCGACAGGATCGCAGGTCATGCCGAGGTGATGCTCCAGCGCAATTTCGGCAGCGTTCTCCACCTGCTCCGGCGTGCCGCCCATGACGGCGCACAAGCCCGCAGCCGCCATCGCCGAGGCCGAGCCCACCTCGCCCTGGCAGCCTACCTCCGCGCCGGAGATCGAGGCATTGTGTTTTATAATGCCGCCGACCGCCGCGGCCGTCAGCAGGAAGTCGCGGATGCTCGGCTGGTCGGCCTCGGGGTGGAAATGCAGCCAGTAACGCAGCACGGCGGGCAATGTGCCGGCCGCGCCGTTGGTCGGCGCGGTGACGACGCGGCCGCCGGCGGCGTTCTCCTCGTTGACCGCCATGGCATAGACCGACAGCCAGTCATTGGCGAGCAGCGGGTTCGGCCGGTTCTGCCGCCATTCCTCCTCCAGCTTGCCGTGCAGCATCTTCGCGCGGCGGCGCACTTTCAGCCCGCCCGGCATGATGCCTTCCTGCGCCAGCCCGCGATCGATGCAGCCGCGCATGGCGCTCCAGATGGCGTCGAGCCTGGCGTCGAGGTCTTCGCGCGGCATTTGCGTTTCTTCATTCGCCCGCTTCATCTCGGCGATCGACAGGCCGCTTTTCGCCGCCATTTTCAACATCTGGGCGGCGTCGGCGAAGGGATAGGGAACTTTCGGCCCGGCGGTCTTCGCCGAGCGGCCTTTCATGCGCTGCAGTTCTTCCTCCGACACCACGAAACCGCCGCCGACCGAATAATAGACACGGCGCAGGATGAGATGGTCGTCGGTGTCGTAGGCATAAAAAGTCATGCCGTTGGCGTGGCCGGGCAGCGGCGTCTTCTTGTCCAGCACGAGGTCGACGGCCGGATCGAAGCGATAGGTCGGATGGCCGGGCGGCGAGACGCGTTTTTCCGCCTTGATCTTTTCGATCTGGGTGTCGGACTTGTCCGGGTCGACCGTGGTCGGCGTCTCGCCGGCAAGCCCGAGGATGACGGCACGGTCGGAACCGTGGCCGATGCCGGTGTAGGCGAGCGAGCCGTGCAGGCTGGCGCCGAGGCGACCCACTTTCGTCCCGGCCGGCCGCGGCCAGTCGTCGCCGGCGATCTCGTCGAGGAAGCGCCGGGCCGCCGTCATCGGCCCCATCGTGTGGGAACTCGACGGGCCGATGCCGATCTTGAACAGGTCGAAGACGGAAAGAAACAAGCGGGATGCTCCGGGTCGGTCGGTACGATCGTTCGCGTGCCGGGCCATAGATATCGGTCTTTTAAGGCCTACAGGCTAGGCCCGCTCCGAAATCCGTTGTGCAGGCCGCGACATCGCGTGGCCGGAGTGCCCGAAACGCGGAAAGGCGGTCGCCCGCGCCTTTCCGATACCGCCCTGTCCTGTCCGATCAGCTTGCGGAACCACTCGCATGCGGCGGATGTCACCCTGGAAAATCTGACTGCGCCTGTTTCCTTCCAGCCGGTCGCCGCATTACGCTGCCTGACATGGCCGAATCTCTGATCCTGTCTCCGGCGGATCTTGCCGCCCTCGCCTTCTTCCTGATCGTATGGGTCGTCCATGCGCTGGCGGCCAACGGCCATCTGGTCAAGCGGGTGTCGCTGACCGCCGCGATGAACGCCCAGCGCCTGGCCTGGATGCACACGATGGGCCGGCGCGAACTGCGCATGATCGACACCAGCATCATGGTCGGCCTGCAGCAGGGCACCGCCTTCTTCGCCTCCAGCGCGCTGATCGCGCTCGGCGGGTGCTTCGCGCTGCTGAGGGGCGCCGACAACGTGCTGATGGTCGTCAACGAGTTGCCCATCGCCGCACAGCACTCGCGGCAGGCCTTCGAGATCAAGGTGGTCGGCCTGATCGCCATCCTCGCCTATGCCTTCTTCAAGTTCGGCTGGTCGTATCGCCTCTTCAACTACTGCTCGATCCTGGTCGGCGCCGTGCCCATGCACCGCGACAGTCTGGACGATCCCTCGGACATGGAGGCGGCGATCCAGCGCGCGGCGCGGATGAACATGCTGGCCGGTTCGCATTTCAACGCCGGGCTGCGCGGCATCTTCTTCTCGATCGCCTATCTTGGCTGGTTCCTCAGCCCGGTCGCCTTCCTGTCCACCACCTTGCTCCTGTTTGCCGTGCTGTTGCGGCGGCAATTCTTTTCGGAAGCGCGCAGGGTGGCACTTGGAGAGGGCAGTAGGGCAGTAGGGCAGTAGGGCAGTAGGAAGGGGGCGCGAACTTGCAAGGCGGTCAAGAGATCAGGTGACTTGTTTCTCGCAGAAGCCTCAAAAGCAGATGCTGGAAGCAGAAACCCTACTGCCTACTGCCCTAGTCCTTGTCAGCCCTACCACCACTTCTCCGGCCGAAACCGCCCCGCCGCCTGCTCGATGACATGGCCGGTCTGGAACAGCGTCTCCTCTTCGAACGGCTTTCCGATGAGCTGCAATCCCAGCGGCAGGCCGTTGGCGTCAAGGCCGGCGGGGACGGCGATGCCGGGCAGGCCGGCCATGTTCACGGTGACGGTGAAAATGTCGTTGAGATACATCTTCACCGGATCGTTCGCCATGTCCTCGTCGGCGATGCCGAAGGCGGCGGACGGCGTGGCCGGCGTCAGGATCACGTCGATGCCGTCGGCAAAGACCTTTTCGAAATCGCGCTTGATCAGGGTGCGCACCTTCTGCGCCTGCAAATAGTAGGCGTCGTAGTAGCCGGCCGACAGCACGTAGGTGCCGATCATGATGCGGCGCTTGACCTCGCGGCCGAAACCGGCGGCGCGGGTCTTTTCGTACATGTCGATGATGTCCTTGCCAGGAACGCGCAGGCCGTAGCGCACGCCGTCGTAACGCGCGAGGTTGGACGACGCTTCGGCGGGCGCCACGATGTAATAGGCGGGCAGCGCGTATTTGGTGTGCGGTAGCGAGATGTCGACGATTGTCGCGCCGGCGTCCTTCAGCCAGGCAATGCCCTTCTGCCACAGCGTCTCGATCTCCTCCGGCATGCCGCCGACCCGGTATTCCCTGGGAATGCCGACCTTCATGCCCTTGACCGGACGTCCGATCGCCGCCTCATAGTCCGGCACCGGGACATCGACCGAGGTCGTGTCCTTGGCGTCGACCGATGCCATCGACTTCAGCATGATCGCGGCGTCGCGCACGTCGCGGGCGATCGGGCCGGCCTGGTCGAGCGACGAGGCGAAGGCGACGACGCCCCAGCGCGAGACGCGGCCATAGGTTGGCTTGATGCCGACTGTGCCGGTGAAGGCAGCCGGCTGGCGGATCGAGCCGCCGGTGTCGGTCGCCGTCGCGCCGGCACAGAGGAAGGCCGCGACCGAAGCTGCCGAACCACCCGACGAACCGCCGGGCACCAAGCGTTTGTTGCCAAGCGCCTTGACCTGCCGCGTCCCACCGCCGGCCCCGACGAAACCGCCCTCGCCCATATGGGTCGACGGCATCACCCGGGTCTCGGTGCGGTGGCTACGCCACGGATTGACGACCGGCCCGTAATAGGACGTCTCGTTGGACGAGCCCATGGCGAACTCGTCCATATTCAGTTTGCCGAGCATGACCGCCCCGTCTGCCCACAGGTTGGACGTGACGGTCGATTCGTAGCGCGGTTTGAACCCGTCGAGGACGTGGCTGCACGCCTGTGTATGCACGCCTTCGGTGGCAAACAGGTCCTTGATGCCGAGGGGGATGCCTTCCAATGCGCCAGCCTCTCCCCTGGAGAGCTTCGCGTCGGAGGCTTTCGCCATGTCGCGGGCCTTGTCGTGGGTAACGGCGACATAGGCGTTGAAGGTCGGGTTGGCGGCGTCGATCGCCGCGAGGTAGGCGTCGGTCAGTTCGGCAGAGGTGATTTCGCGCGCCTTCAGCTTTGCGCGGGCCTCGGCGATGGTCAGTCCGGTGAGCTCGGTCATTTAGGAAAGCTTCTTTTCGTAGAATCGGGAATGGCCAGAATCGGGATAGTCGAGCACCGCGCCGCAGGTGGTGAAGCCGCCGCGCTCGTAGACGCGGTAGGCGGGCTCGAAACCGGGCGCCTCGCCGGTCTCCAGCACCAGCCGGGCAATGCGCTTTTGCCGCGCGAGCGCCTCGATCTTCTCTAGTAGTTGCGATCCAACACGTTTCCCCCGCACTTCCGGCAGCGTGAACATGCGCTTGACCTCGCCGAGGCCGCCGCCGTGGTCCTTCAGTGCGCCCATGCCGACCGGCTTGCCTTCGTCGCGCGCCACGAACAGGGTGACGGCGGGCTCGGCCATCTGCTCGACGGTGAGTTGGAACTGGAATTCGCGCGGTGTCAGCGGGATCATGGTGGCGTTCAGCGCCGACACCATCGTGCGCACATCATCCTGCAGCGGCGTCTCGATCGCGATCTCGACAGCCATGGCTATTCCACCACCTTCGGCACCAGGAAGAAATTTTCCGCCGTTGCCGGCGCATTGGCGACGATGTCGTCCGCCTTGCCGCCGTCCGTCACCGCATCCTGACGCTTCTTCATAGCCATCGGCGTCACCGAGGTCATCGGCTCGACGCCGGTCACGTCGACCTCGTTCAACTGCTCGACGAAACCAAGGATGACATTGAGTTCGCCGGTCATGCGTTCGGCATCCTCATCGTCGACGGCAATGCGGGCCAGGCGCGCGACGCGCTTCACGGTGGCGATATCGACGGACATTTATTTGCCTCGACGGATGATGGAGAACGGCGAAGTCCGGGCTATAGCGGCGCGGCGCGCGGCGCGCAACCGGCGTCCGCCAAGCCAGGACGAACGGGTTGATACCGTATATCGGTCACTCACAGGAAGCATGGCCGTCAACACAAGTCTCTCCCGTCGCCACGCTGCGGAAATCCGCCCTGGCCATTGAGTGCAAAGCTCCCTTTTCGGGAGAGTGGGAAGCGGGGCGCGAGGCCGAGCCTCTCAAAGTTAAAATACGTGGCGCGAACCAAGCGCCCCGCCGGCGTGCTTGCCCGATCGCTGATACCGCCCCGGCTCAATCCGAGGCTTGTCGTCGCGATCTGGGGCCCGGGTCTCAAGGCTCTTGCCAAGCCGCGCACCGTTACGCAGCCACCCCGGCGCCGACGCTCTCCTCTGATACCCGGTGCGCACCAGGTTTCCCGCGAGAGCAATCACCAGGATTATGAGGCAGGATGGGACGATGGGGATGAAATCCCGCAAAAAATCGTCCGGTTGAGTTTTTCGGTAACGCAGACAATCAGCGCAAGCTATTGAAAAGAAATATTTTCTGGCCTTGAGAAACTGTTGGCGACTCATGAATTTCCGCTAATGCCGTCCCCTTCGGATGAAACTGTGGTATGGCGCGCGCCTTTGCCGCTTCGACCGTCAAGCCGGCGAGATTTGGCAGCGGGAACGGCAGGATCATATCATGTCATCAGGCCGTCGTTGACCTTGGGCCTGCGAGGCGCGCCTGAGCGGCCGGGCCTCGGTGAAAATGTTGCGGGAGCGGAACTCGGCCGGGCTGGAATGCCAGAGGAACTCATTGATGCCCGGTCCGGGTTTTTCCGTGGTGAACCAGGGTTCCTTGAGGTAACGAGACGGTGCGCCTGCCCAGGCGGGAACACGCGCCCGGTATTTCTTGGCGAGATAGGAGGCGACCGCCCCTGCCAGTGCATCGAGCCGCGCATCGCCGGTCAGCGGCGGCTCAACGGCAAGCGCTGTCGACTGCCGCTCAGGGTTCCGCAGCGTATAGAATGTATCCAGAAACTCGGCGAACGCCTTCTCGCGGGACTCACCCGCGATGATGCGTTCATACGTTTCCGACAGGGTAGCGGGGCGCATCGGCCGCTCCGGTATTGGCGAGGACATGCCTCAACAGGAAAAGCTGCTTTTCCGGGTCGGCGGCCGAACGCGGAAAATAGCGCGACATTATCTCGACCACCGCGGCAGCGTTTTCGACACCGACAACCCTCATGAGATTGCGGATATCCTCCGCGTCCTTCTGCCCCTTTAGTGGGTCGAGAACACGGACAGCCTTTACCTTCAATGCCAGCAGGTATTCCGCGCTGGGGACATAGACGACAAGCCCGGGTTCCTCATCCGAACGGGGAAACGTGCCGAACTCGACGTGGTCACCTTCCATCGTCGCGATGCTGCTGAGGTGGAACGATACCGCGTCATTCAGCCAGTCCTCCGACCAGCCATGCCGCGCCGCGATCGTGGCCACGACATCGGCAAGCCATTGCGGCCATGGCGTTGGCAGTTCCGCGATATCAACATCTTCCGAACTAAAGCGAAAGTTGCTGGCGAGCATCAGCGCCGAGCCGCCATAGACGGCGACGTGGATCAAGGCGCCGTTCCGCTGTGCCGCCTCGCCGATCTCATCAAAGGCGGCGAGCAGTTCGGTCCGGTCGAATTGCCTCGCCATTGCCGCACCATCCGCCGAGGCTAGACCTCGATCGCCTCGCTCACTTTCGGCAGAACGACCTCGGTCGCGCTGCCCTCCAGCCCGGCGACGAACTTGTCGGCGCTCTGGTCGAGCGCGCCGAATGTCGCGAAGTGGCAGGGAATGGCTTTCTTGAAATTGAAGAAGCGCTTGCAGGCGAGTGCGGCCACCGCGCCACCCATGGTAAAACGGTCACCGATCGGCACGATGCCGATCTCCGGCTGGTGCAGTTCCTCGATGAGCGCCATGTCGCCGAAGATATCGGTGTCGCCCATGTGGTAGAGCGAGCGGCCGTCAGCAAAATGCAGGACGAGCCCCAGCGGGTTGCCGAGATAGGTGTTCGAGCCGTCGCCGATGTTGAAGGAGGAGGAGTGCAGCGCCTGCACGAAGGTCGTGGTGAAACCGCCGCAGTCGACCGTGCCCCCGGTGTTGCCGGGATTGATCTTGTCGCCAGCGACACCCTGGCCGACCAGATACATGCAGATCTCGAAATTGGCGACGAGCTGCGCGCCTGTCTTCTTCAAGATATCGGCTGCGTCGCCGACATGGTCGTTGTGACCGTGGGTGAGCAGCACATGCGTGATGCCCTTGGCCGGTCCTTCCCAGCCGCGGCCCCAGGACGGGTTGCCGCTGAGAAACGGATCGATCAGGATTTTGGCTTCGCCAGCGTCGATGCGGAAGGCCGAATGGCCGTACCAGGTGAGTTTCATGGCGGTCTCCTCGATTTCGCGTTGGTAAGAGGATAGAACGCCGGCAAGCCGAAAGGAAAGCCCGTGCCGGTCGTCGCCATCGAAGCCCTACCCCAACTGCTCCACGGCAACATGACGCTGGCCGGGCTCGATCTCGGCGAAAAGACCATCGGCGTCGCCGTATCGGACCGCGGCCTGTCCTTCGCCCATCCGCGGCCGGTGATCCTGCGCAAGAAATTCACCGTGGATGCCGAGGCGCTGCTGAAACTGCTTGCGGACGAGCAGACCGGCGCGATCATCATCGGGCTGCCGGTCAATATGGATGGCAGCGAAGGGCCGCGCGTCCAGGCGACGCGCGCCTTCGTGCGCAACATGCAGCGGCTGACCGACCTGCCTTTCGTCTATTGGGACGAGCGGCTGTCGACGGTCGCCGCCGAACGGACGCTGATCGAGATGGATTTTTCGCGGCAGAAGCGGAAAGGCAAGATCGATTCGGCTGCTGCCGCCTTCATCCTGCAAGGCGTGCTGGATCGCCTTCAGGCGCTAGGAGAGTCCGGCGCCGGCGCCTGGCCCGAATAGCGCTCGCGCTGCCTGCGCAGCCACGACGCCAGTTCCCGGCGACGGCGGAAAGCCCAGATCGCCAGCAGGATCAGCGTGTCGAAGAGGCAGGCTTTCGCAATGAACCACGGCACCGATGCAGGGTCGACGCCCATGATCTGGCCGGCAAGCTGGAAATAGATGTCGTGGATCTGCCGCGACAGCATCAGGTAGCCGAAATTGACGTCGTAGTAGGACAGGCCGAACCAGCCCCAGAAGATCACCAGCGGCAGCGCCCAGATCGTCAGGATGTAGCGCATCAGCGATCGAAACTCCGTTGGCCTTCGTAGGTCGCAACGAAACGCGACAGCCGCGCCGTCTGAGAGGCATCGATCGCCCTAACGCGGGCGGCGAGCCGCAGCTCTTCGCTGTCGGCCTCCGGCTGGGGATAAAGCTGCTGCTCGGCCCGGATCGCCACATAGGAGGCGATCAGCGCTGCGAAATGCGCGGCCATAGCCGGAAACAGGCCAGCGGTGGCCTTGATGGTTCCTACGAGCAGCATGAGGGTCATCAACCCGGAAGCGGCGGCAAAGGCCATGCGCAGGACCTCCTCGCTGGCCGCGCGGTTCTCCGGCGAGACGAAGAAGGTGACGAAGGCCCACCAGAACAGCACGGAGCAGATCGCGAATCCGAACGATACCGCTGCCTTCATGACGGGCACGGAAACGATGAAGAAATCCTGGCCGGACATGTCGATGCCGAAGAAGGTCAGCCCGTTGGCCGCGCCGTCCTGGCCGCCGAACACGGCGAGCCCGGCCAGCAGCGAAAACAGCACCGCCCAGTGAAAAACCAGAAAGAGAGTGAGTAGTCGCGGCATGCTGTCCTCATTGCGCACTACAGACTGGAGCCGTTGGCGCTCCGGCGCAACGTAAACCATTTGTTAAGGTTAACGGGCTGGGGAGAAGCAGCGGCTTGTTGCCGACCGGCCGGCTCAGTTCGAGGGGTAGAGCGTGTCGAGGACGAGCGCCGGGTCGTGGCGCGGGGCGAGCATGCCGTAGGTGGTGCGCCACTGGCCGGCGAGCCGCGTCTCGACGAAGGCGTCGGCGATGCGGCCGGCGCCGATGCGCCTGAGTTCGGCGGCGGCGGCCGACAGCGCAAGCTGCTCGGTCAGCACGCGGGCCGAGCCCTCGTCCGACGATGCGACCTGCATGGCGGCGCGCAACACGCCCACCGTCCCTGCCCCGCCCGCGCCGAGATCCCGCGAAATGCCGGCGAGCACCTCGTCGAAAAGGCCAGGCCCGCGCCCCAGCACGCGCAACACGTCGAGCGCCATGACATTGCCGGAACCTTCCCAGATGGCGTTGACCGGCGCCTCGCGATAATAGCGGGCGAGCGGCCCTTCCTCGACGTAACCATTGCCGCCGAGGCATTCCATGGCTTCCGCGAGAAGCGTCGGCGCGACCTTGCAGACCCAGTATTTCACCACCGGCGTCATGACCCGGGCGAACGCCGCCTCGCCGCGATCCTTTGCCGCCTCGTCGAAGGAGCGCGCCAGCCGGAACGACAGCGCGGTGGCGCCGGCGACGTCCAGCGCCATGTCGGCCAGCACGCGCTGCATCAGCGGTTTTTCGATCAGATTGCCGCCGAACACTTTTCGGTGGCGGGCATGGTGCACCGCCTCTGCCAGGCCGGCGCGCATGATCGCGGCGGACGCTACCGCGCAGTCGAGCCGAGTCAGCGTCACCATGTCCATGATCGTCTTGACGCCGGCGCCGGGATCGCCGACCGGCTCGCCGACCGCGCCCTCGAACTCAACTTCCGACGAGGCGTTGGAGCGGTTGCCGAGCTTGTCCTTCAGCCGCTGGAAGCGGAATCCGTTGCCATTGCCGTCGCTCAAAATTCGCGGCACGAGGAAACAGGTCAACCCCTCGGCGGCCTGGGCAAGCACCAGGAAGGCGTCCGACATCGGCGCCGACATGAACCATTTGTGGCCGGTGATGCGGTAGAAGCCGCCCCCTGCCCGCTCGGCGCGGGTGGTGTTGGCGCGCACGTCGGTGCCGCCCTGCTTCTCGGTCATGCCCATGCCGAGCGTCAGGCCAGCCTTCTGCACAGGCGGCTTCTGGGTCTGGTCGTATTTGCGGCTGGTGATTCGCGGCGCCCATTCGCGGAACAGTTTTGGGCTGGCCATCAGCGCCGCCAGCGAGGCGCTGGTCATGGTGATCGGGCAGAGATGCCCGGCCTCGAGCTCCGCCGTCAGATAGAAGCGCGCGGCGCGAACCTGATGCCGGCGGCCGGTTTCCTGCTCGCCGTTTTCCCACACGGAGGAATGCAGTCCGCCGGCGATGCCGCGGCGCATCAGCGCGTGGTAGGCGGGATGATATTCGACGACGTCGAGCCGCCGGCCCTGCCGGTCGTGAGTTTTCAGCTTCGGCGTCTCGGCATTGGCCAGCCGCGCCAGTTCCTGCGCCTCCTGGCTCAGAACGAATTTTCCGTGCGCGTCGAGCTCCTTGCGGACGGGTTCGGAAAAATCCTCGGCCAGTTGCACGAGCAGCGGATCGCCGCGCCATGCGTTGCCGCCGGCGAGCGGCGGCGGCTGGTTGGTCACATCATGCGTCACGCCGGATCTCTTTCCCCTGCGCCGTCGAATCCGGGCGCTTCGGCAAGCTTATAGCCGAAGGCGCGAACGCCGCGCGATGAAAAAACCCAAACTTTGCCCCTGCCCGCATCGACGAGATGGCGAGCAGCATGCTCGATGAGCGCGCGACGACGGAGGGTGGACAGGAGGGGTAGCCGTTAGGGCGTCCGCGAACCAACCCATTGGCATTCGAAAGACGACACCAGCTGCGAGAAGCCTTTGAGGCGCCGGCGCCTGCTGCGTTGGAACGCGCCCGCATCGCCGCATTCGCGGCAGATATTCTCGGAGACGAGTATCTGGTCGCCGGACGCCGCGGAGCATAACCGGGCGGCGAGTTGTACCGTCGAGCCGAACAGGTCGTTACCGTCGGCGACCGGTTCGCCGCAGTCGAGACCGATGCGCACGTGAAGTGGCTCGGGATTGCTGCTGTTGAAGGCCCGGAACTCGCGCTGGACGGCCATCGCACACTGGACTGCATCCGCGGCCGAGGCGAAGGAAGCCATGATACCGTCGCCGGTGTGCTTGACCTCCCGGCCGCCGGACCCGACGAGGCAGCGGTGCACGATCGAATCATGCGCGCGGACCAGTTCGGTGGCGCTCCTGTCGCCGAGCCGTTCGGTCATGCTTGTCGAGCCGACTATATCGGTGAACATGATTGTCCGATGGCCGGCATCCATTTCAGGGGTTTCGGCGCCGATAGGCGGTTCGGGATCCTGTATGCGACCGAGAAACGCCTCTACCACGGCCAGCGAAACCTCGATGATCTCGCCGGCGACATGGCCGTGGGCCTCATAGTGGACGCGTTGAGCAATGTCCTTGTCGGGAGCATCAACGAGGCAGAAGGCGGTTCCGCGCTGATCGTCGAACCAGTAGGTGAGGAACTTCACCCCGTATAGTTCCTGCGTCGCGAGGTCCAGCTTGTGCGCGCTGGCGATCTCGGCAGCGGTCATGCCGCGCAAATCATGCCGATCCATGAAAATGGGCATGTCCTGCACTCCGGCCTGCCCGCCCATCTGTCCGCGACTAGGATATTCCGCTTGCGGCCCTTTCGCAAACCGCCGTGTCGGTGACCAGCGCCCCCGGCATCCCAGGCTGTATCAAGTCGGCTGGATGGAGACGATCCTGCCGTCGGCGTCGATGAGGCAGGTGGTCGGCTTGCCGCCGGCGTTGAGCTCCACCTGATAGTTTTTCGCGTCAAGCTTGCGCGAGCTCACGGGCAGCACCTTGCCGGCCTCTACTCCGGCCGACCGGGCAGCCTCGTTGGCGCACAGCAGTTGCAGGTCGGCCGGAGCCGTCTCCAGCGTCGTCCTGGCCATCTGGTCGGGCGTCGGGCTTGTCGTGCAGGCGCTCGCGAAAGCCGCGAGGCCGGCTGCAACCAACAGGCCGGGGAACGGCCCAATCCCGATCGCTCTCATCGCCGATGTGCTCATCATCCCCTCCTTTGAAGACATCACACGCCCTTGTAGAGAGCGGCGCCCTGCATCAGGACAATGACCTTGGTGCCCACCTCGATGCGCGAATGCAGATCGACGATGTCGTCATTGTTCATGCGGATACAGCCGGACGACACGTCGAGGCCGATGGTCCAGGGCTCGGGTGTGCCATGGATGCGATAGATGGTGTCCTGGTCGCCCTCGTAGAGATAGAGAGCCCTTGCACCGAGCGGATTGTCGGGACCGCCGGGCTGGCCGTTGGCCCATTTTCGCGCATTCGGATCACGCGCCACCATCTCGGCGGGTGGCGTCCAGGTCGGCCACTCGGCGGTGCGCCCGACACGCACAATGCCCGCCCAGCCGAACCCTTCCCGACCGACGCCTATGCCATAGCGGATCGCCTGCTGGCCGGGCTGGACGAGATAGAGAAAATGCTGGTTGCCGTCGATGATGATGGTTCCCGGCTTCTCGGCGGTACGGAATTTTACCATCTGCGGGCGAAAGGCTTCGGGAACCTGCTTGTGCTGGCGCCAGTATTTGTAGGCCTTGGTGCGGTCGTAGCTGATCCACGTCCGCGTCTTCGGATCGTAGACCTGAGTTCCAACCGCGGCGAAGGCCACCGCTGTCGCAAGCATGAGGCCGGCCGCGAATAGTGCGCCAAGTTTGATCGTCCGGCCGCGCGTCCAGGTACTGGAAAATGTCGAGTGGTTGGAGGATTCGGTCATGGCTTGGCCCACCCGTCAACGCGCGCCTGGTTCTTCGCCACCCACTGCTCGGCGAAGTCGAGAGGGTCCTGCCGGTCGACCTGCAAGGCATAACTCATGTCGATCGCCTCCTCGGGCTTGAAATCGATCTTGTCGAGGAAGCGGACAACATCCGGGTGCTTCTGGCGCAGCGAGGCCGCATAGGCGATATGATAGTGGGCCGCGTCCCAGCCGACGGCGGCGTTGGATTTCGACAGCCACTCCGGATCCTCGCCCGGCAGGACGACTTTCCATTTGGCCGGATCGTAGGGCGGCTCTGTGAGGCGCACGATGTCATGCAGCTTGAACACGGCATGCGGCGCGTAGCAGGCAAACACCATCGGACGCTCGGTCGCCTCGGCGGCGTCCACGGCCGCCATGCCTACATCTTCCTGTACCTCCAGCAGCGTCAAGCTCTTGGCATAGCCGTAGCTGTTGGCGCGGATGCGCTCGATCTCGGTGGACGACCAGGTCGGCGCGCCGATCCACAACTCGCCGCGGCCGTCGCCGTCGGTGTCGAGCACGGACGTCTTCCTCTCGTCGCTTAGGTCCGAAATATCGCGTATGCCGTCCTTGTCCGCGGCCACCTTGGTCGCGCAGATGCCTTGCCAGGCCGGCACGCCGATCGGGCTGATGGCGACGGTGCCGGCATCGGTGACGTAGCGTTTGACGAGGTTGTCGAGGTTGGGAAGCCAGACTTCCGGGTGAATGTCGACCTGGCCGGAATCGAGCCCGGCGAAGGCGATCAGCGTGCCCATCTCGACGGCGTCGGCGTCGAGGCCGAATTCCTTCTTCAATGCCACCTTGATGATATTGGCGCTCGCCTTGCCCGACCACCAGTTCGGCATCGCGATCACGAGGTCGGCGGCCTGCGCACCCATGCAAGAAATGCAAAGCGTCGAGGCAGCCAGCGCAGTCTTCAGCCAAGACCATGCGTAGGACATACGGAGACCCTCTCAACTATGCCGCGCCCCTTGCCGATCTTACATGTCTGGAGGAGGAGTGCAATTTGCATACGCAATCATTGTTGAGGAAAGGCCGCGTGCGCGGCAGGCCCCCGATCAGGCACACCGAAGCATCGCCTGTGCCCCCGTGGCTGGACCAGCAGACGCCTCGCCGCCGGCAGTACAGGCAGATGCCGGCATCCTGTTGACGACGCCCGCTATTGCCTTGCTAGCCGGCGGCGCGCAGCCTATAGCAGCCGCTTGAGATGACCGACGCCGCATCCCTGCCGCTGTTCCCCCACCGCCACCTTCTTGGCATCCGCGATCTTTCTGCAATCGATATCGGCCACCTGCTCGACCGTGCCGACGCCGCCGTCGCGATCTCGAGGCAGTCAGAGAAAAAAACCTCGACGCTGCGGGGGCGCACCCAGATCAACCTCTTTTATGAAGCCTCGACCCGCACCCAGTCCTCGTTCGAACTGGCGGGAAAACGCCTCGGCGCCGACGTGATGAACATGAGCGTCGCGAGCTCTTCCGTGAAGAAGGGCGAGACGCTGATCGACACGGCGATGACGCTCAACGCCATGCGGCCGGACATTCTGATCATCCGCCATGCCTCGGCCGGCGCCGCCGCGCTGCTGGCGCAAAAGGTCGGCTGCTCGGTGGTCAATGCCGGCGACGGCGCGCATGAGCATCCGACGCAGGCGCTGCTCGACGCGCTCACCATCCGCCGCGCCAAGGGAAAATTGCGGGGACTGGCGGTGGCGATCTGCGGCGACATCCTGCATTCGCGGGTGGCGCGCTCCAACATCCTGCTGCTCACTGCGATGGGCGCCTATGTGCGGGTCGCCGCGCCCTCGACGCTGCTGCCGTCCGGCATCGAACAGATGTCCGTCGATGTCTGCGCGACGATGGAGGACGCGTTGCGCGACGCTGACGTGGTGATGATGCTGCGCCTGCAGCGCGAGCGCATGGCCGGCGCCTTCGTGCCATCGACGCGCGAGTATTTCCGCTACTACGGCCTCGACGCGGAGAAACTGAAAGCCGCGAAAAAAGACGCGCTGGTCATGCATCCGGGACCGATGAACCGCGGCGTCGAGATCGCCTCCGAAATCGCCGACGGGCCGCAGAGCGTCATCCAGGAGCAGGTGGAGATGGGGGTCGCCGTGCGCATGGCGGTGATGGAGGCGCTGCTCGACCCGCGCCGCAATCCCGAGGGACGCGCCGGATGAGCGTCACCGTCTTTTCCCACGCCCGCATTGTCGACCCATCGCGCGGCATCGACGAGACCGGCACGGTCATCGTCGAGGGCGGGAAAATTCTGGCGGCCGGCGCATCGGCGCTCAACCAGGGTTTTCCCGGTGGCGCCACGGTCATCGATTGCACCGGCAAGACGATCCTGCCGGGCCTGGTCGACGGCCGCGTCTTTATCGGCGAGCCGGGCGCGGAACACCGCGAGACCATCGCCTCGGCCAGCCGCGCGGCGGCGGCGGGCGGCGTCACCTCGATCGTCATGATGCCGGACACCGATCCGGCGATCGACAATGTGGCGCTGGTCGAGTTCGTACTCAGGACGGCGCGCGACACGGCGGAGGTCAACGTCTTCCCGGCCGCCGCCATCACCAAGGGCCTCGAAGGCGTCGAAATGACGGAATTCGGCCTTTTACGCGAGGCCGGCGCCGTCGCCTTCACCGACGGGCGACACTCGATCACCAACGCGCTGGTGATGCGCCGGGCGTTGACCTATGCGCGCGATTTTGGCGCCGTGATCTGCCACGAGACTTTAGATCGTGATCTTGCCGCCGGCGGAGTGATGAACGAGGGGCTGTTCGCCACATGGCTCGGCCTGCCCGGCATTCCGCGCGAGGCCGAATCGATACCGCTGGAGCGCGACCTGTCGCTGGCCCGGCTGACTCGGGGCCGCTACCACGCGGCAAAAATCTCGACGGCGCTGTCGGCGGCGGCGGTGGCCCGCGCCAAGGCTGACGGCGCGAATGTGACGGCAGGCGTCTCGATCAACCATTTGTCGCTCAACGACAACGATGTTGGCGAATACCGCACCTTTTTCCGCCTGTCGCCGCCACTGCGCGCCGAGGACGACCGCCTCGCCATGATCGAGGCATTGCGCGACGGCACCGTGGACATCATCGTCTCGTCGCACGACCCGCAGGACGTCGACACCAAACGCTTGCCCTTTGCCGACGCTGCTGACGGCGCGATCGGGCTGGAAACACTGCTTGGTGCTGCCTTGCGGCTCCATCACAATGACGAGGTGCCGCTCGTCCGGTTGGTCGAGGCGCTGTCGACCGCGCCGGCAAAGCTCTTCGGCCTGCCGGGCGGTACACTGAAGCCCGGCGCGCCAGCCGACCTCGTGCTGGTCGATCTGGACGAACCCTGGGTGGTGCGCGAAAGCGATATCCGCTCGCGCTCGAAAAACACCTGTTTCGAGGGCGCGCGGTTGCAGGGCCGCGTCCTTCGCACGCTGGTTGCCGGACGCACGGTTTTCGAGGCATAGTTCCGAGGGGCGGCGCGAGCCGTCCGGGGGAGGTTCATGACGATCAATCTCATTGTGGCAGTGGTCTTCGGCTATCTGCTCGGCTCGATCCCGTTCGGGCTGCTGGTGACGCGCGCCGCCGGGCTGGGCGACGTGCGCAAGATCGGCTCGGGCAATATCGGCGCCACCAATGTGCTCAGGACCGGCAACAAGCGCCTCGCCGCGCTTACCCTGCTGCTCGACATGCTAAAGGGCACGGCAGCCGCGCTGGTCGCCGGGCATTTTGCCCCCGAACTCGGCCTCGTCGCCGGTTTCGCCGCTTTCATCGGCCACATCTTCCCGGTCTGGCTCGGCTTCAAGGGCGGCAAGGGCGTAGCCACCTGTCTCGGCGTGCTGCTCGGGCTCTCCTGGCAGGCGGCGCTGGTGTTCGCCGTTGTCTGGCTCGCCCTCGCCTTCCTGCTGCGGTATTCCTCGGTCTCGTCACTGGCGGCGGCCGTCGCCGCTCCGGTCTTCCTCTATTTCACCGGCCATACCGACCTCGCGATCGTGTTCGCCGTCATGTCGGCGATCATCTGGATAAAACATCACGCCAACATCTCGCGCCTGCTTGCCGGCACCGAAACGCGAATAGGTTCCAAGGGATGACTCCGGCCAGGCCGCTGCTTTCGGAGCGTCAGCGGCTCGCCTGGCTGAGACTGATCCGCACGCCGAATGTCGGGCCGGCGACGTTCCGCGACCTGATCAACCGCTTCGGCTCGGCCGAAACCGCGATCGAGCAATTGCCGGATCTCATGCGCAATGCCGGGTCCGCCGCCGCGCCGCGTATCCCGCCTTTGTCCGCAGCCGAAGTCGAGATGGAGATCGCGCAGCGGCACGGCGCGCGTTTCGTCGGCATCGGCGAGCCCGACTACCCGGCGCAGTTGAGGCGCATGGACTATCCGCCGCCGCTGATCGCGGTGAAAGGCAACGGCGCAATCTTTTCGCTGCCGGCCGTAGCGATCGTCGGCGCACGCAACGCTTCCCTGGCAGGGCTGAAGATGGCGCGCATGCTGGCTGCCGCGGTCGGCAAGGAAGGTTATGCGGTGATCTCCGGCCTCGCCCGCGGCATCGACACGGCGGCGCATGAAGGCAGCATCGCCACTGGAACCGTCGGCGTGCTGGCTGGCGGACTGGATCGTCCCTACCCGCCGGAAAATGCCGGCCTGTGCGAGCGCATCGCCGAGAACGGTGCGATCATCACCGAGATGCCGTTCGGCTGGGAGCCACGCGCCCAGGATTTTCCACGCCGCAACCGCGTCGTCGCTGGTCTGGGGCTGGGCCTGGTGGTGGTGGAAGCGGCGCGCCGGTCCGGCTCGCTGATCAGCGCCCGGCTGGCCAATGAGATGGGCCGGATCGTCTTCTCGGTCCCCGGCTCGCCGCTCGACCCCCGCGCCGAGGGCGCCAACAAGCTGCTGAAGGACGGCGCTGTGCTGGTGACGTCAGCGGAGGATATTCTGGACGCTTTGGCGCCGTTGACGCTGACGGAATCCCCGCCGGAAATCGAGATCGACGAGCCGCCGGATTTTTCGGACGCGCCGCCGCCCGAGCAGTCCGATCGCGCCAAGATACTGGAGGCGCTCGGCCCGGTGCCGACCGGCGTCGACGAGCTGATCTGGCACACAGGGTTGCACCCGGCGCAGGTATTCATGATCCTCCTCGAACTGGACCTTGCCGGGCGGCTCGAGCGCCACTCAGGCGGCGCCGTCTCGCTTGTCCTCCCCGACCCGTAGCGGCCGCTCGCTGCGCAGGATGTCGCGCGCCTCAAGATATGCGACATCGATGAGGTAGGCGAGCATGTCGCATCGCTCGGTCTCCGCCATGGTCCGCACTTGCCGGAGGATCGATTGGATGTAGTCGAGTTGTTCGGTTCGGCGCTTGCTGTGGGTCAGACGCATGTTTCACCATTGGTCCTGGATATTCACCGATGTGACCGGGCAACAGGCCCCGCCCGAAATCCCGCTGCCGGCAATGCAATCTCCAGTAGCATCATCCCTATCATATTTACTTAAGATTGCAAGGAATTTTTGCCTATGATTTTGATTGTAACGACGGGCATTCGCTCCCATTTTCGCCCCCTGCCCTTGACCGATGGGTTTTCCGCAGCCATTTGACGAACCCGAAACGGATTGCGAACGGCTTCGAGCCGCGTCGGCAGGGGGCAATCCACCAAGCGGAAAAACGGTATCTATGGACGTCGTCGTCGTCGAATCGCCTGCGAAGGCCAAGACAATCAACAAGTATCTCGGCCGCAACTACAAGGTTCTGGCCTCCTACGGCCATGTCCGCGACCTGCCGGCCAAGGACGGATCGGTGCGCCCGGACGAGGATTTTGCCATGTCGTGGGAGGTGGACGGCCCCTCCTCCAAGCGGCTGGCCGAGATCGCCAAGGCGGTCAAGGATGCCGATGGCCTGATTCTCGCCACCGACCCGGATCGTGAAGGCGAGGCGATTTCGTGGCATGTGCTGGAAGTCTTGCAGCAGAAGCGCGCGCTGAAGGGCAAGCCGGTCAGCCGCGTCGTCTTCAACGCCATCACCAAGCAGTCGGTGCTGGACGCCATGGCCAATCCGCGCCAGATCGACGCGCCGCTGGTCGACGCCTATCTGGCGCGCCGGGCACTGGACTATCTGGTCGGCTTCACGCTGTCGCCGGTGCTATGGCGGAAGCTGCCGGGCGCCCGCTCGGCAGGCCGGGTGCAGTCGGTGGCGCTGCGGCTGGTCTGCGACCGCGAGGCCGAGATCGAGCGTTTCGTGCGCCAGGAATATTGGCAGATCGCCGCGACGCTGGCGACGCCGCGCGCAGACCTGTTCGAGGCGCGGCTGACCGGCTTCGAGGGCAAGCGCCTGCAGAAGCTCGACATCAACAATGGCGAGCAGGCCAACGGCATCAAGGCGATGCTGGAAGGCGCCAGTTTCCGCGCGCTTTCGGTCGATGCAAAACCGACCAAACGCAATCCTGGCCCGCCCTTCACCACCTCGACCTTGCAACAGGCGGCGTCGTCGCGGCTCGGCTTCTCCGCCGTGCGCACCATGCAGATCGCCCAGCGCCTCTATGAGGGCCTGGACATAGGTGGCGAGACGGCCGGCCTGATCACCTATATGCGTACCGACGGCGTGCAGATGGCGCCGGAGGCGATTTCCGCGGCTCGCGGCGCCATCGCAAAAGAGTTCGGCGAAAAATACCTGCCGGAAAAGCCGCGCTACTATTCGGCCAAGGCCAAAAACGCGCAGGAAGCCCACGAGGCGATCCGCCCGACCGACTTTTTCCGCACGCCCGCCTTGGTGCGCCAGTATCTCGATGCCGACCAGGCGCGGCTCTACGAGATGATCTGGAAGCGCGCCATCGCCAGCCAGATGCAGCCGGCCGAGATCGAGCGCACTACGGTCGAGATCGAGGCGGTCAATGGTGGGCGCACCGCCAGCCTGCGCGCCGTTGGCTCGGTCATCCGCTTCGACGGCTTTATCGCCGCCTACACGGATCAGAAGGAGGAGGACGCAGCGGACGACGAGGAAGGCGGCCGCCTGCCGGAGATCCGCGCCGGTGAAGGGCTCGACCGCAAGTCGATCCAGGCGACGCAGCATTCGACCGAACCGCCGCCGCGTTATTCGGAAGCCACGCTGATCAAGAAGATGGAAGAGCTCGGCATCGGCCGTCCCTCCACCTACACGGCGATCCTGAAGACGCTGGAAGACCGCGAATACGTCATAGTCGACAAGCGCAAGCTGATCCCGCATTCGCGCGGCCGGCTGCTTTCGGCTTTCCTCGAAAGCTTCTTCGCAAAATACGTGGAGTACGACTTCACCGCCGAGCTGGAGGAGAAACTCGACGAGATCTCCGACGGCAAGCTGGTCTGGAAGGACGTGCTGCGCGACTTCTGGAAGGATTTTTCGGCGGCCATAGCCGAGACCAAGGATTTGCGCGTCGGCGACGTGCTGGAGACGCTCAACGAAGAACTGGCGCCACTGATCTTCCCTGCGCGGGAAGATGGTTCCAATCCGCGCATCTGCCCGAAATGCGGTGTCGGCACGCTGTCGCTCAGGCTCGGCAAATACGGCGCCTTTGTCGGCTGCTCGAACTATCCCGAATGCGGCTATACGAGGCAGCTCGGCGACGCGGCCAATGGCGAAGGTGAGAATGGCGCCGCCGAGGACGGCGGCACCAAGGTGCTGGGCAAGGACCCGTACACCAATGAGGAGATCACGCTGCGCAGCGGCCGTTTCGGTCCCTACATCCAGCGCGGCGAAGGCAAGGAGGCCAAGCGCTCCAGCCTGCCCAAGGGCTGGACGGTGGATTCCATCGACCACGAGAAGGCACTGGCGCTGCTGTCGCTGCCGCGCGACATCGGAAAACATCCCGAGAGCGGCAAGATGATCTCCGCCGGCCTCGGCCGCTACGGCCCCTTCGTGCTGCACGACGGCACCTACGCCAACCTGGAGAGCATCGAGGACGTGTTCTCGATCGGCCTCAACCGCGCTGTGACGGTGATCGCCGACAAGCAGTCGAAGGGCAAGGCGGCGCGCGGCGGCACGCCGGCGGCGCTGAAGGATCTGGGCGAGCATCCGGATGGCGGCGGCAAGGTCACGGTGCGCGACGGCAAATATGGTCCCTATGTGAACTTCGCCAAGGTCAATGCGACGCTGCCGAAGGGCAAGGACCCTGCATCGGTCACCTTGGAGGAGGCGCTGGTGCTGATCGCCGAGCGCGAGGCCAAGACCGGCGGCGGAAAGAAGTCGAATGGCGCGAGGCGGCCGGCGGCGAAAGCTAAAGCGAAGAAACCCGCCGCGAAAACCTCTGCTGCAAAGAAACTCGCAGCGAAAAAAACGGCTGCGCAGACAAGGGAATAAAGCCGGTTGGCCAAAAAACCGTCTCCGGTAAGGGATGACCGCAGCAAGAGCCCGGCCTATGGGCCGGGTGCGCATCCGAGGACGGCGGGCGATTTTCGACCGAGCCGCGAGGAACTTCTTAACTATATCGAGGAGAATCCGGACAAGAGCGGCAAGCGCGACCTCGCCCGCGCCTTCTCGCTGAAAGGCGCCGACCGTGTCTGGCTCAAGGACACGCTGGCCGATCTCCACGACGAGGGCCTGATCGAGAAGGACAAGAAGCGGCTGAAACGTCCGGGCTCCCTGCCCCACGTGACGGTGCTCGACATCTTTTCCCGTGACAGCGACGGCAATCTTTTGGCGCGGCCCGCCGAGCGCGATGCCTCTGATACTCCGGTGGTGGTCGCCATCAAGACGGCGAAGGCGAGCCGCGGCCCGGCACCCGGCGTCGGCGACCGTGTACTGGCGAAAACCTTCCGCAATGAAGGAGGCGGCCCCGCTTATACGGCGCGGGTGATGAAGGTGTTCGAGAAACGCGCCGAGACCGAACTCGGCGTGTTCCGAACCTTGTCCGGCGGCGGGCTGCGCATCGTTCCGGTCGAACGCGGCCGGCCGGAATTCGAAGTAGCGGAGGAATTCCGCAATGGCGCCCGCGACGGCGACCTGGTCGAGGTCGAGACAGGCCGTTCGACGCGCTACGGCCTGCCGCAGGCGAAGGTCGTCGCGGTGCTGGGCTCGCTGACCAGCGAGAAGGCGGTCTCGATGATCGCCATCCACGCCCACGGCATCCCGCATATTTTTCCGCGCGAGGTGATCGCCGAGGCTGACGCGGCCCAGCCCACCACCATGGATGGCCGCGAGGACTGGCGCGAACTGCCGCTGGTGACCATCGATCCGGCGGACGCCAAGGACCATGACGACGCCGTCCACGCCGTGCCCGACACCGATCCGGCCAATCCCGGCGGCGTCATCGCCATCGTCGCCATCGCCGACGTCGCCGCCTATGTCCGACCCGGGACCGCGCTCGATCGCGAGGCGCTCAACCGCGGCAACTCGGTCTATTTCCCCGACCGCGTCGTGCCGATGCTGCCCGAGCGCATCTCCAACGACCTCTGCTCACTGAAAGAAGGCGTCGACCGCCCGGCGCTTGCAGTGCGCATGACTTTTGCCGCCGACGGACGCAAGCTGCGCCACACATTTCACCGCGTCATGATGCGCTCGGTTGCGAAACTCTCCTACCCCCAGGCGCAAGCGGCAATCAACGGAATGACCGACGAAAAGACCGCGCCGCTCCTCGACCCCGTGCTGAAGCCCCTGTGGGACGGCTATGCCGTGCTGAAGCGCGGCCGCGACAAGCGCGGGCCGCTCGACCTAGACCTGCCGGAACGAAAAATCCTGCTGAAGCCCGACGGCACCGTCGACGGGGTCATCGTGCCGGAGCGCCTCGACGCCCACAAATTGATCGAGGAATTCATGATCCAGGCCAACGTCTCGGCAGCCGAGGCGCTGGAGGCCAAGCGGCAGAAGCTGGTCTACCGCGTCCACGATTCGCCCTCGCTGGTGAAGCAGGAATCGCTGCGCGAGTTTCTGCACTCCATCGGCATCTCGCTGGCGCGCGGCGCCGAACTGCGCACCCAGCAATTCAATTCCATCCTCGACCGCGTCCGCGACGGCGAACATGAGGGGCTGGTCAACGAGGTGGTGCTGCGCACCCAGAGCCAGGCGGTTTATTCGCCCGACAATCTTGGGCATTTCGGGCTTAACCTGCGCCGCTATGCGCATTTCACCTCGCCGATCCGCCGCTACGCCGACCTCATCGTGCATCGCGCGCTGATTTCGGCACTGGGCCTCGGCAAGGACGGGTTGACGGTCACCGAGGAAGCGCGGCTGGAAGACATATCCGAACTGATCTCGACCACCGAGCGCCGGGCCATGGCCGCCGAGCGCCAGACCGTCGACCGGCTGATCGCCGCGCATCTCGCCGAGCAGATCAATGGCGAGTTCGACGGCCGCGTCTCCGGCGTGACCAAGGCGGGACTATTTGTCCAATTGCCGCAGTTCGGAACAGATGGCTTTGTGCCCGTCGCAACTCTCGATGCCGATTACTATGTATTCGACGAGACGGCGCGGGCCCTGGTGGGCGAACGGACGGGCAAGGGTTTTCAGCTTGCCGACGCCGTCAAGGTGAAACTCGTCGAGGTCGCGCCGCTGGCCGGCGCGCTCCGCTTCGAGATGCTGAGCGAGCCGAAGCCCCTGCCGGGCGCCAAACGGTCGTTTCATAAAGCAAAGGCCCGGCAGAAGCGTGGGCGCGCCACCATGTCGCGGGCTCCGCGCGGCAGGAGATGACGATGGAAGAACAGGTTTTCGGCGGGATCAATCATACCGGAAAAGTCGCCCGGCCGCTGTGGACGGCGATGAAGCGAGGCTTCCTCGGCCGCTGCCCGCATTGCGGCGAGGGAAAACTGTTCCGCTCCTTCCTGAAAACCGTCGACCGCTGCGAGCACTGCCACGAGGAGATGTTCCACCATCGCGCCGACGACCTGCCCGCCTATCTGGTGGTCGTCATTGTCGGCCACATTGTCGTCGGCGCGTTCATGGGCGTCGAGGCGACCAGCACGCTTTCGACCTGGCAGCATCTGGCCATCTGGGTGCCGCTCACCATCGCGCTGGCGCTGGGGCTGCTGCGTCCGGTCAAGGGCGCCGTCGTCGGTTTGCAATGGGCGCTCTATATGCACGGCTTCGGCGGCGAACAGGACCTTATCGAGCAGCATCCGGAAGCTTGACCTGCCACGCTGGGTTCGAAGCTTGATATCTCCGCCCTTGGTCCAAGTTTTCCGGTGAAAAGGGTGGTTCCATCGCCGTCCTCGCTCCGTTAAGGGAGGCATCATGGACGGAATGAGCCGAACCGACCTCGACAAGGCCGAAGCCAAGGATTTTGCGCTCGGCAAAGGCCCGCTGCGGCCGCGCGACGCGGCGACCCTGATCCTGCTCGACCGGCAGGATGGCGCGGTCAAGGTGCTGATGGGACGCCGTCATGCGCGCCATGCTTTCATGCCCGGAAAATTCGTCTTCCCCGGCGGCCGCACCGACCCCGGCGACAGTTTTGTGCCGGTCGCCGAAGGCCTTCACCCGGACGAGGAGAAAAAGCTCATCAGCCGCGCCGCCCGGTCCGGCCCGGTACGGGCACGCGCGATTGCGCTCTCGGCTGTCCGCGAGACCTATGAAGAAGCCGGACTGCTGATCGGCCGGAAAACCCCGTTCAAGACAACGAAGACCGGCTGGCAGGGTTTTGCCGATCACGGCGTCGCGCCCTCGCTGGAAGGGCTTCGCTACCTCGCCCGTGCCATAACTCCTCCCGGCCGCGTACGCCGTTTCGACACGCGATTTCTCGTCGCCTGGCGGGACGCTATCGCCGTCGAACTGCCCGGCGGCGGGCCGACGGAGGAGTTGGAGGAGATCGTCTGGCTGCCGCTCGATGAAGCGAAAAAAGCCGACATACCGAACATCACCCGCACCGTGCTCGGCGAACTTGAACAGCGGTTGGCCTTCGACCCGCTGCTGAGGCCCGGCGGCGTGGTTCCGTTCTACCGCATGGTCCGCAATCGCTTCATCCGCGAAGTCCTTTAGCCGGCTCTCAGCGCAATACCGCAACCAGATACCAGCAGATCAGAGATGGACCGCAGTGTCGACACCGAGGAGACTCACGCGCGTATGCGCTGGCTGCCGATTTCGGCGGCTATTGCCTCGATCAGCGTGGTCGGCATCGCCATCGGCCTCGGCATGCCGCTGCTCAGCGTCATCCTGGAAACGCGCGGCTATTCGGCAAGCCTGATCGGGCTGAACACCGCTGTCGCCGGTATTGCTTCGATCGTCGGCGCGCCGCTGGCGACGCCGCTTGCCATGCGATTCGGCGTGGTCTGGACGATGGCCGCGATGATCGTTTTGGGCGCGCTGGCCTTCATGGGCTTCTATTTCGCCACCGCCTTCTGGATGTGGTTCCCGCTGCGTGTGGTGCTGCACATCGCGCTTACGGTGCTGTTCATCCTGTCGGAGTTCTGGATATCCTCGTCGGCGCCGCCGCATCGGCGCGGTTTCGTGCTCGGCCTGTACGCCACAGTGCTGTCACTCGGCTTCGCGCTCGGTCCCTGGCTGTTCTCGCGGCTCGGCAGCGGCGGCTTCGCGCCGTTCGGAACCGTGTTCGTGCTGGTGATGATCGCCCTGGTGCCGGTGGTGGCCGCATGGCGCCAGAGCCCCGACATCCACCCCACCGGCGACGAAAGCGGCCATTTCCTGCGCTACATCTGGCTGGTGCCGACGGCAACCGCTGCCGTTCTGGTCTTCGGCGCTGTGGAGACCGGCGGATTTGCGCTGTTCCCCGTCTATGGCGCCCGCAGCGGCTATTCCGAAGGCGACGCTGCATTGCTGCTCACCATGATCGGCCTAGGCAACGTGCTGATGCAGATCCCGATCGGCATGCTGAGCGACCGCATGCCCGACCGCCGCTATCTGCTGCTCGGCTGCGCGATGGTCGGGCTCGCGGGCATGATCTTCCTGCCGGCCGTTGTGGGCAACTGGCATCTCATGGCGGCGGTCCTGTTCGTCTGGGGCGGCATGGTCGCGGCGCTTTACACGGTCGGCCTAGCCCATCTCGGCTCGCGCCTTTCCGGCCATGAGCTCGCCAACGCCAACGCAGCTTTCGTGCTGTGCTACGGGCTGGGCATGGTGCTCGGGCCG
Organism: Mesorhizobium sp. IMUNJ 23232; assembly: GCF_044326205.1. Classification (NCBI taxonomy): domain Bacteria; kingdom Pseudomonadati; phylum Pseudomonadota; class Alphaproteobacteria; order Hyphomicrobiales; family Phyllobacteriaceae; genus Mesorhizobium; species Mesorhizobium sp. IMUNJ 23232. The sequence goes on along the minus strand of NZ_JBIRCY010000027.1, from coordinate 34,774 downwards.
CAAGCGATCGGCATCGGCATGGACCTGTTCGGCAACGAGGGTTTCGCCGGCGCGCTGGCGCTGTTCTTCCTGTTCTACATTGTCCTTGCCATCACCCGCATCGCCATGTCGCGCCGCCGCTCTTGACTTTCCGGCCATGATCTTTATGTGTCGCGGCAGTTTTCCGCGCCGGGGTTCCGCCCCTTAGAAGCGGTTCGAACCCCAGTCAGTTGAACGGAACGCATCCATGGCAAAAGCCGCGAACATCAAGATCAAGCTGCTCTCCACCGCCGACACCGGCTTCTTCTACGTGACGAGCAAGAACAGCCGCACCAAGACCGACAAGTTCTCCTTCCGCAAGTACGACCCGATCGCGAAGAAGCATGTCGAGTTCAAGGAAACGAAGATCAAGTAATCTTCGTCCTCGCCAACATGCCGTCGAAGCCGCCTCCGGGCGGCTTTTTCGTTTGTGGAAGGTCGACCGCCCGGCCCGCCATCCGTTTTGGCAGCGACCGGTCGCAGGCGCCGGCCTTTCTGGCCCAGAACAAGGCCGGCGCTTCACCTTGTGCCGACGGCGGCTTCCGACGATGATGGGCGGAGCGAGAGGAGAAGGCGATGAGAAGGATATTATACGCCGTCCCGATGCTTCTTCTGGCGTCCGCCGCCGGCGCGGACCCGTCCTACACTGTTACCAACATGACCTGCAAAGCGGTCCAGGCGGCGGTGAAATCGAGCGGATCGGCGATCCTGCACTACCGGTCCAAGTCGAGTGGCGTGCCCCTCTACAGCCGCTTCGTGTCGGATGCGGGTTCCTGCGATTCCCGCACGACCATCGCGTTTGGCAGCGTGCCGACGGCCGACAACAAATCCTGCCCAGTGAAGAAGTGCATTTCGGCGTACTGACAAGGCGAGCGTTGCGTCGAAATTAGCCGGCTTACCGCCCGCCGTGGATGATGCACGTCGCCGCCGACGGCGATGCGCGAAGCTCGTTACGGAAAGAGAGAATTAGGGGCCGGCCGGCAATCTGGCAGCGGTACGAGGAGGCCACTGTGTGCCAGCGCCGGCCGGCCGACCCCACGGACCCAGGAGATGCGGCGGACCTGAGCATCATGGGGTAACTTGTTAGCGCCAAATTAGGTCTTGCATTATGGCGCTTTCTTGTTCCTGAAAGCGATCGTCGCGCAAGAAGACTTAAAAATCAATAATTTCTTAACCAAACCGCGCGAGTCACTGCGGTTAAGGTAAATGCGAAACCATTCCGGCAGCCGGCAAACGGTCAAAATCCCGCAGAAATGGATGCAAACCGCGCTGGGAAAACGCGCCGTTTCAACGTGATGCGACATCGATTTAACGCCGTTTCGAGCCTTCGCCACAATCAGCGGCAGAAGGTTTCAGGCGGCCTTCGCCACGACCCTGTTGCGCCCGCCGCTCTTGGCTTCGTAGAGCGCCAGGTCGGCCCGCTTCATCAGGTCTTCGACCGTGTCCCGTTTGCGCAGCACCGAGGAGACACCGACGCTGATGGTCAGGCCGATCGTCAGGCCTTCCTTGCCGACCGCGAACGGATTGCGTTCGATCTCGGCGCGGATGCGTTCGGCCACCCTCTCGGCGATCGACGCTTCCGTGTCGGGCATCACGACAACGAACTCCTCGCCGCCGTAGCGGCAGGCGAGGTCGATGCCGCGCACGTTCTTGCGCAGCCGCCCGGCGAACTCGCGCAGTACGTCGTCGCCGCCGTCATGGCCGTGGGTGTCGTTGATCGACTTGAAGCGGTCGAGGTCGAGGATCAGCACCGAAAGCGGCCGGCGCCGCGATACCGCCCGGTCGAACAGCGTCCTCAGATGGCTGTCTAGATAGCGCCGGTTGTGCAGGCCCGTCAGCCCGTCGGTCACCGCCATCTCGATGGTCTGGGTGACGCTGGCGCGCAGATGGTCGTTGTAGCGCTTGCGCTTCACCTGGGTGCGAAGGCGCGCCGTCAGTTCATGCTCATCGATCGGCCTGACCAGATAGTCGTTCACGCCCAGTTCCAGCCCGCGGATGATTCGGTTCTCGTCGCCGAGGTCTGCAAGCAGGATGATCGGCAGGAAGCGCGTTCGGTCGATCGAGCGAAGCTGCGAGCACAGGCGCAGCGGGTCGTGGTCGGCGAACCCCGTCGAGATCAGCACGCATTCGTAAGCTTCCTCGGCGGCCTGGAAGAAGCCGGCCTGCGGGTCGTTGACGATGTCGAGTTCGGCCTTGCCCGCCAGGAACCTGCGAATGGTGTCACAGGAGGAGGGCCGCTCGTCGATGAGCAGCACCTTCGGTGTAAGGTCGTCCTCCGGAAACCTGCGCGACAGCAACTCCTCAATACCAATGTTGCGCGTCGTCGCCGCGCGCAGCCGCAACTCGTCGGTCAACATCTTCAGCCGCACAAGGCTTTTCACGCGTGTCATCAGTTGCAGGTCGTTGACCGGCTTGGTCAAAAAGTCGTCGGCGCCCGCCTCGAGACCATTCACGCGATCCGCGACCTCGCCCAGCGCGGTGATCATGACCACCGGGATATGCGCCGTCGCCGGATCGGCCTTGAGCCTTCGGCAGACCTCGAATCCGTCCATGCCGGGCATCATGACATCCAGCAGCACGACGTCGACCTTGCCGTTCTCGCAGGTCTCGATCGCGTCCTCGCCGTTCGACGCCGTCAGCACCTCGAAATACTCTGCAAGCAGCCGCACTTCGAGAAGCTTCACATTCGCCGGAATATCGTCGACGACGAGGATGCGCGCGGTCATCGGCTGCAACCACTCCGGAACAGGTCGGGAACGCCGTTCATGCGTCGCCGAGATAGGATCTGATCGTCTCGATGAAGCGCGGCACCGAGATGGGTTTCGAAATATAGGCTTCGCAGCCCCCCTGCCGGATGCGCTCCTCGTCCCCCTTCATGGCAAAGGCCGTCACGGCAATCACCGGAATGGTGTGCAGATCGTCGTCCTGCTTCAGCCATTTCGTCACTTCGAGGCCGGACACTTCGGGCAACTGGATGTCCATCAGGATCAGATCGGGCCGGTGCAGGCGCGCCAGGTCGAGCGCCTCGAGGCCGTTCCTCGTGCGCACCGTCTCATAGCCGCTTGCCTCGATCAGGTCGCGGAAGAGCTTCATGTTGAGCTCGTTATCCTCGACGATCATTACCTTCTTGGCCATTCGCCTTTCCCCGACAGGAGCCCCGCCTACCCGCGCATCCCGTCATATCCGCGCTTCTTGCGTCAAACCCCGCCGGACCGTAACTGAAGAACATTGACGAAACGGAAACCGTTCCACGTGGGGTTGCGGGCCGTTGGCGGGACTGGTTTCGCCGGCTTGCGGGCGAGGTCTTGCGCCGCTACTGCATGAAATAGGGATCGATCGCCGGAGTCGCCAGTTTGACGCGCAAACCCACATCGCAGGACGCCGAAGTTTTGGCCATTTCGGCGCTGGCCTATGTTGCGAACGATCCGGTCCTGCTGCCGCGCTTCCTGGCGCTTACCGGCATAGAAGCCCACGCGATCCGGCATGCAGCGCGCGAGCCGGGCTTCCTCGCCGGCGTATTGCGCTTCATCCTGGCGCACGAGCCGACACTGACCGGCTTTGCCGAAGACGCCGGCATAGCGCCTGCCGCCGTCGGCGAGGCCCTGAAAGCTCTGCCGACCGGCGATGACCGGTATCTGGCGTCGACATGAGCGAGGATCCGGAGACCGCGCGCCAGATTGCCGAACTATCGCTCGACACGAGGCCTCTGCTGGTGCTCGACGTCGATGACGTGCTCATCGAGTTCGTGCGTCCCTTCACGCTCTATCTCAATGCGCAGGGGCTGGAACTGTCGCTCAAGACCTTCCGGCTGCACGGCAATATCAGCATCAGGAAAACTGGCGAAGCGCTTGACCGGGAGCAGGTTTCGGCGCTGATCAACGCCTTCTTCACGGCGCAGTCCGAGTGGCAGTCGCCACTCGACGGCGCGGTGGAGGCCATCGCCGGCATGGCCAAAAATGCCGAGATCGTCATGCTGACCGCCATGCCGCACCGCCACCGTGCTTCACGGAGGGCACATCTCGACCGGCTCGGCTTCCCCTACCCGCTGCTGACCACCGAAACCGCCAAGGGGCCGGCGATCCGCGAACTGCGCGGCGCGACGCCTCGTCCGGTCGCCTTCGTCGACGACATTCCGCACAATCTGGTTTCGGTGCGCGCCGCCGTCAGCGAGGCGCATCTTTTCCACCTGATGGCTATGCCGTCGATGCGGTCGCTGCTGCCGCCGCTGCCGGAAAACATCGAGGCGGTCGACGACTGGCGCGAAGCCGCGCCGAAGATCGCGGCGGCGCTGGATATCTGAGAGCCTGACCCGAAAGTCGGGCGGGTCGGCTCGGCGGGTCTCTTCGCCGTCCGGTACGTCGCCAATCTTGCCAATATCCCTGATATCGGCGGCGATCGGCTCCTTCCGGATCGACGAAAATCCCTCGCCACCCCTCAGCCACCGACTTTCGAGTCAGGCTCTGACAGACGGCCAGCATGCGTGCTGGGCTCGAAGCACCCAAAAGAAAGCGCCGCGAGTCGCCTCCGAGCAACAATGAATTCACGGCGTGAATTCAACGTGTTGTTAACGTTCGCGAATGCGGTGCCTGACCCTATTCATGCGACCGTGAAATCCGCATTGGTAAGCGCCAGTCCAGCCGTAATCATCGCAAACAATATGCTACCGCCGGAACTGGTGCCGTTGGCGTCGTAATAAAGTTCACCGGTATCGGTCTCGTAAATGATACGGTCGGTAGCGTCGTTGGCTAGCCCCGTCGTATTCGCCCGGAACGCCGAGGCGACGAGCGTGCCGACGGAAAGCGCGGTGAAGATCGCATCCGAAAGCAGAAAGCGGTCGTCCGAAACGTTGAAATCGCTGATCGTATCGACATTGCCCGAGCCGACCGCCGTGGCGAAGACGAAGGTGTCGTCGCCGGAAAGGCCGCGCAGCGTATCGTTGCCGCCATTGCCTTCCAGCCGGTTGTCACCGTAGTTGCCGGTGATCTCCTGGGCAAACTCGTTGCCGGTGAGGCTGATGGCCGACGTTCCAGTGGAACTGCTGGTGGTCAGGAGTTCGACACGCACGCCGGTTCCAAGCGCATAGCCGACGCTCGCCAGGACCCGGTCGGACGCGCCTTGCGTGGACGTTTCGACGATGACGTCGCCCGCATTCGACACGCGGTAAATGTCATTGCCGCCGAGCCCGCGCAGGATGTCCGCCTTGCCCGACCCGCCATCGCTAAGAATGTTGGCTCCGGCATTGCCTGTGATGTCCTGGGCAAGCACATTGCCAGTGAGATCGATCGTCGACGTTCCGGCGGCATTATCGGTGGTCATCACCTCGACATGGACGCCGGCTCCGAGCGCGTAGTCGACCGCCGCAATCACCTTGTCGGCGGCGCCTTGTGTCGAACTCTCGACGATCAGGTCAGCGCTGTTGAAGACGCGATAGGTGTCGTTGCCGCCGAGACCACGCAGGATATCCGCCGCGCCCTTGCCACCATCATGCAGAACGTTGACGCCGGCATTGCCGGTGATGTCCTGCTTCAGCGCGTTGCCGGTCAGGTCGATCCCGACAGTCCCGGTCGAGCCATTGGTGGTCATCACCTCAACATAGACGCCCGCGCCGAGCACGTAATCGACCGCCGCGACCACTCGGTCGGCCGTTCCGCCGCTAGCGGTCTCGGTGATCTTCGAGCCGGACGTGTATATCTGGTAGGTGTCATTGCCGCCCAGGCCCTTCAGCGTATCGGCCTTGCCGGCGCCGTCCTTGAGCGTATTGGCGGCCGCGTTGCCGATCAGCGTGTCGGCCCCCTTGCCGCCTATGGCGTTCTCGATGATCGCGCCGACCGCGATCGACACATTCTCCCGATAGCCGCCGATATTGGAGAACTTGCCGTCCCTGAGGTCGACAAGCTGGTTCTGCGAAAAACCGGAGACGTTGAGCGTATCGGTGCCGCCGGCATCCCATATGCACAGCGCCGGATCGTCGTTCTTGGAAAAGTCGTAGACCGCGCCCGTGTTGGCGCCGAAGCCGTAGACCGAGTTGCCGGTCCGCGTCGTCATGTTGGCGCCGTACTGCTGCTGCAGCGCCAGCACGTCGAACAGCATCAGCGTGTCCGGCTCACTGTTGAAGCTTGTAGTCGTCTCGGCCTCGTCGAAGTAGCTCATCACCGTGTACTGGGTGGAGTCTTCGATGATCTGCGCATGATCGTCGTAGGTTATGGCGACGCCCGGTGCGGCGTTGTAGTCGCCCGAATGGGCGAAGCCGATCGCATGGCCGATCTCGTGCAGGACCGTCATGTACGAATAGCTGCCGCGCGGCAGCGCGGTTTTCGACACGCTTTCGGTGTTGAAGCGCACATCGCCGTCCGCCGCGGACGACGACGTGTCTCCGGGATAGAGGGCGTATGCACCGGCGCCATCCGAATCTGAAGAATAGTTCGAAAACAGCATCGTCGCGCTGTTGGTCGTGCCGCCGGGGTTGACCCGCGTGAAGGTGATGTTGGCGATCTCCGCGTAATCGTCGAGCGCCATCTGCACGGCCGCGATCTGCTGGGAACTCAACTGGCTGAAGGGCGCGCTGTTGCCCCCCGCGTCGGTGCTGCCGGAAAAGCTGGCGCGCACGCCCCAGGTGACGTTCGCCGGCGTTCCCGGCGTGCTCCATGACGCAACCGGGCTGGTGAGATCGCCCGCGCCCATCATCGTGTCGTAGTGTGCCTTGCTGCCGAGAACCGCCGAGATTCCGTACTGGCCGGAGGAATCGTTGTCGAACGGACCGGCGTCGAGATAATAGGCGCCGCTCGTCGTCGCCCTGAAGGTGATGCTGGAGAACTGGTCGGGGCCGTCGTCATCGCTCTCGGCGATCTGCGTGCCGTTGCTGTTGCGCAGCCTCAGGAACGGATCTTCCAGGCTGCCGCTGGTGACACCCGTGGCAGCGAGAGCGAAGGTGTAGGTCTGACCGGCGACGAGGTTCACCTTGAACCAGTCATGTTCCGTAACCCCACCAGACTGGGTGAGGTTTCCCTGCGCGGTCTGGCCGATGCCCAGCGTGTAGCTGGTGCTCTTGCTGGCGGCCGCGTCAGTCGTCTCGATGATATCCGGCATTATTCCCCCAAAACGGCCTGTCGATGTCGAGGCCCATGTCGATCTGCGTTGAGACCTCTTATTGTTCCGCTTATGGCATAGTCAAATGCAGTTTGGTAAGCCGCAGTCCGCTCCCGCTGGCATCGAAGTTAAATTCAATCCGCCGAATGTCCCAAACGCCACACTTCATTGTCTGGCGCTCTAATAGATCGGGGAAAAGAAACAATTTGATCGTTCGGCCAAAAAAACGACAATCATGCTGTTTCATAACTCCAGCCTGACCAGCGGCCGCCCGGCTTTGCGCTCGGCGACTCGTGCAAAACCCGCCTTCTCGAATACCCGCGTCGAGCCGACAAACAGGCCGATGGATCGCGAATCCTTGGACTGGTCGATCGGGCATGCCTCAAGCAGGCGCGCACCGTTTTCCCGTGCAAACGCGATGCCCGCGGCCACCATCCGATGCGAAAGGCCCCTGCCCCGCGCCGCATTGCGGATGAAGAAACACGAGATCGCCCAAACAGCCAAGTCGGCGCCATGGTCCGATTCCAGTGGCGCCGACACGCGGCCGGCATTGTTCCACTCCGGCACGTCGGCGCGCGGACCGATCTGCATCCATCCAACCGCCTTTTCGCCGTCGAAGGCGAGCAGGCCGGGCGGCGGTCCCGCCTCGATGCGGGCGTGGATATGATCCTTGTTGCGCTGCCTGTCGTTCTCGCGGCGCACCGCCGGCCGCAAGCGGAAATGCGTGCACCAGCAGCCGTAGCAGGCGCCCTGCTTGCCGAACAGGTCCTCGAAGGCCGGCCACAGGTCGGGCGTCAGCGGCTTGACGGTTTCCGGCATGGCTCCTCCACCGCCGCGCCTTGCGGGCGGCGTCCTACTGTCCTAACATTGCGATGTTCTGTTTATGTTCGCATCAATGGCGGCGTCTGTCAACAACCCCGAGCACGGCTTCTGCCGCGACTGCCTGGCGCTCCAACCGGGGAACACGCCTCGTTGCGTCCAATGCGGCAGCCCGCGGCTTGCCCGCCATCCCGAGCTCTATCGCCTGCATCTCGCCCATATCGACTGTGACGCCTTCTACGCGGCTGTGGAAAAGCGCGACAATCCGCAGTTGCGTGACAAGCCGGTGATCATCGGCGGCGGCAAGCGGGGCGTGGTCTCGACCGCTTGCTACATCGCCCGTATCAGGGGCGTGCGCTCGGCCATGCCGATGTTCAAGGCTCTGGAAGCCTGCCCGGAGGCGGTCGTGATCCCGCCAAACATGGAAAAATACGTGCGCGTCGGCCGCGAGGTCCGCGCCATGATGCAGGCGCTGACGCCGCTGGTCGAGCCGCTGTCGATCGACGAGGCATTCCTCGACCTCGGCGGCACCGAAAGGCTGCACGGCCGGCCGCCGGCGCTGGTGCTGGCCGATTTCGCGCGGCGGGTCGAGAAGGAGGTCGGCATCACCGTGTCGGCCGGCCTTTCCTATTGCAAGTTCCTGGCGAAGGTCGCTTCCGATATGCGAAAACCGCGCGGCTTCGCCGTCATCGGCGAACAGGAAGCCGTGTCTTTCCTCGCCGGCCAGCCTGTGACGCTGATCTGGGGAGTCGGAAAAGCCTTTGCCGCGACACTGGAGCAGGACGGCATCCGATCGATCGGCCAGTTGCAGAAGATGGAGCGCGGCGAGCTGATGCGGCGCTACGGCACGATGGGCGACCGGCTCTTCCGGCTGGCGCGCGGCGAGGATGCGCGGCAGGTGCACCCCGACAGCGACGCCAAGAGTGTCTCGGCCGAGACCACCTTCGACACCGACCTCGCCTCGATGGCCGATCTCGTGCCGGTGCTGCGGGCGCTGTCCGAAAAGGTCTCGGCGCGGCTAAAGAAGGCGCATATCGCCGGCCGCACCGTGGTGCTGAAGCTGAAGACGCAGGATTTCAAGCTCCGCACCCGCAACCGCCAGCTTGCCGATCCAACGCGGCTCGCCGACCGCATCTTCCAGACCGGGCTCCAGCTTCTTGAGAAGGAGGCGGACGGCACGAAATATCGCTTGCTCGGCATCGGCGTCAGCGACCTTTCCGACGACGGCCGCGCCGATCCGCCTGACCTGATCGACGAGCAAGCGCGCAAGCGGGCGATGGCCGAAGGCGCGATCGACACGCTGCGCGACAAGTTCGGCCGCAAGGCGGTGGAGACCGGCTATACGTTCGGGACTGGGCATCGCGGCCGCCCGTTGCGCCCGGGCGAAGACGACGACGCGCCGGAGGTGCAGCATCCGTGGGAGCGCACTTAGGAGCAACCAAAGTCGGATCGAGCGTCAGTCAAATGGTGGATTGACGGCATCGCACCAGACATTCGGGAACAAGGCGTGAAGGCGACGGCGAGCCGATTGCCCGAGGAATCGCCGCACGCTACAGTCGCTGCAATGTTTCGAAAGGAGATGATTGCCATGGTCACACGCGGGTTTGGCAGCCGGCAGCCGCCAGGCGAAACGTCCAACCGGCTTCCACCGGGCCAATATCTCACCGAGGACTTTCCGGTGCTGTCGGCCGGACCGACGCCGCGCGTAAAAGCCGAGGACTGGAGTTTTACACTGAAGATCGGACCGAAACCCGTGGCGAAATGGAGTTGGGACGAGTTCGGCCGCCTGCCGATCAGCCGCATGACCCGCGACATCCATTGCGTCACCGCTTGGTCGAAGTTCGACACCCATTGGGAGGGCGTGCTGGTCGACGACATTTTTGCCGAGGCCGGCATCGAGACGCCTAAACCTTACACGCTGGCGCATTCCTTCGACGGTTACACGACCAACGTGCCGACGGCCGATCTTGTCGGCGGCAAGGCGATGGTGGCGATCCGCTACGAGGGTAAGCCGATCCCCGCCGACCATGGCGGGCCGGCGCGGCTGCTGGTGCCGCATCTCTATTTCTGGAAATCGGCAAAGTGGATCGACGGGCTGCAGTTCATCGACCAGGACACCGGCGGTTTCTGGGAACTGCGCGGCTACCACATCTATGGCGACCCCTGGCGCGAGCAGCGCTACACGGATGACTGACGCCGCCGCGCCGGGCGGCGCTCCGCCGGTCCGCTGGCAGCCGGCGACGATCGCCAAAATCGTCCGGCGGACGCCGCGTGTCATCAGCTTTTTCTTCCGCCCGCAAAAACCCTTCGCCTGGCGGCCCGGCCAGCATGCCGACGTGCGGCTGACGGCCCCGGACGGTTACACCGCGCAGCGCAGCTATTCGATCGCCAACATCGCGGAAGACGGCGAGGAGGTCGAACTTGCCATCGAGCGCCTCGACGACGGCGAAGTCTCGTCCTTCTTCCACGACGTGGCGGCAGTCGGCGACGAGATCGAGCTGAAAGGGCCTCTCGGCGGCCATTTCGTCTGGACGGTCGAGGACAGCGGCCCGCTGCTGCTGGTCGGCGGCGGCTCCGGCGTCGTGCCGCTGATGAGCATGCTGCGCCACCGCGCCGCGCGGGAATCAAGCGTGCCGGCCGCCCTGCTCTACTCGTCGCGCAACTGGGACGAGGTGATTTTTCGCGACGAACTGCTGGTACTCGACGCCCAAGGCGGCGGCTTCGCCCTGACGTTCGCGATCACGCGCGAGGCGGCTAGGCGCGCGCAGGATTTGTCGCGTCGTATCGATCCGACGGCGGTCCAAATAGTGCTCGCCGGGCTTCCCGCCACCCCGTCGCACGCCTTCGTCTGCGGCAACAACGCCTTCGTCTCGACCGCAGCCGACGCGCTCGTCGCCACCGGCATCGCCCCCGACCGGATCAGGACGGAGCGCTACGGGCAGTAACGCCGTCTGCTTGCGCACGACTGCGCCCGGTTCCCGGCTGCATCACACCGCTGTTGTCGAACCGTCATTTTGCTGTGGCAGAGACTCCGGCAGCCAGCCCGGAGCCCGCAAATGACCGACCGCCAGAAAACCCGCCAGCGTCCTACCCGCCGCCAGAATTTCGGCCAGACCTACGGGTCGGTGCTGGCCGAGGGCGTCAGCCGGCGCGCCGTGCTGAAAGGTTTTTTCGCCTCGACCGCATTGGCCGCGATCGGCTCCGCTTCTGTGCCGAGCGTCGCGAAGGCTGCTGCGGAAAGCGTCTCCACTCTGAAGTTCGCAGAACTGACCCGAGTACGCGACAATACCGACCATTGGCCGGAAGGGTATGAGCGGCAAATTCTGCTGCGCTGGGGCGACGCGCTGTTTCCCGACAGCCCGGTCTTCGATCTCGCGACCCTCGACGGTCCCGCAGCCGAACGCCAGTTCGGCTACAACAACGATTTCACCGCCTTCATCCCGCTGCCGCATGGTTCGCAAAGCTCGGACCACGGCCTGCTGGTGGTCAGCCACGAATATGTCGATCCCTACCTGATGTTCCCCGGTCTCACCGACGAGGATTTTCGCGAAAAGCTGACCGACGCGCAGATCCGCGCGATCATGGCCGCGACAGGCGTCAGCATCGTCGAGGTCAGGCGCAATGGCGCCTCTTGGGAAGTGGTGAAGGACGGCCAATACAACCGCCGCATCCATATGGGCACCGAGATGGCGATCTCCGGCCCGGCGGCGGGCGACGACCGCTTGAAGACCAAGGCCGACCCGACCGGCAAAATCGTCTTCGGCACGATCTCCAACTGCAATGGCGGCATCGCCCCCTGGGGCACGATGCTGTCAGGCGAGGAAGGCGCGATGGACGTCTTCGCCGGCGACTACAAGACGCTGCCCAACCAGGACTTGGTCGAGCGCCAGGGCTGGGATGAGGAAGAGAACGATCTCTATTCGGTGTCGCGGCTGGAGCCGCGCTTCAAGTTCGAGGAAGATCCGAACGAGTGGATGAAATTCGACTGGGTGGTCGAGATCGACCCATTCGACCCCGCCGCCAAGCCGGTGAAGCGCACCGCGCTCGGCCGCTTCACCCATGAAGGCGCGCAGGTCGCGTTGGCGCCCGACGGCCGCGTCGTCATCTACATGGGCGACGACGACGATTTCGAATATCTCTACCGCTTTGTCACCCGCGATCCGTACAACGCCAACGACCGCGTTGCCAACAAGGACCTGCTCGACAACGGCACGCTGTCGGTCGCGAAATTCGCCAGCGACGGCTCGGTCGAGTGGCTGCCGCTGGTCGCCGGCCAAGGGCCGCTCACCGCCGAAGCCGGCTTTGCCACCCAGGCCGACGTGGTGCTCAACACGCGCACCGCCGCCGACCTGCTCGGCGCGACGCCGATGGACGGTCCGGAAGGGTTCATTCCGCACACCGGCACAGGCAAACTCTACGTAGCGATGACCGAGAACGAAGATCGCCTGCCGGCAGGCGGCGGCGACGAGAGCGAGACGGTCAACGTTGCCAATCCGCGCGGCCCGAATCCCAACGGCCATTTGCTGGAACTCGTACCCCCCGGCGCGCCGGACAAGCCGGACCATGCGGCGGAAAAGTTTGCGTGGGACGTGTTCGTGCTTTGCGGCGACCCGGCCGTGCCCGCCGACGAATGCCGCTACCATCCCGACACATCAGCCAATGGCTGGTTCACCGATCCGGACAATATCGGCGTCGACCCGGCCGGCCGCATCTGGGTGACCACCGACGGCCCGCCGCCGGAAGACCTTGCCGACGCGCTCTACGCGATGGATACGGAAGGCCCCGGCCGGGCGCTGCCGAAACTGTTCTACATCCCGCCGGTCGGATCGGAATGCTGCTCGCCCGCCTTCACGCCGGACGGAACGACGCTGTTCGTATCGATCCAGCATCCGGGTGCGCTGCGGCTCGGCGACAATGAGGATGCGACCTCGGTCGCCGACGCCGGCACCAACTGGCCGGACTTTTCCGATGGCATGCCGGCGCGCCCGTCACTGGTGGTGATAACCAAACAGAGCAACGGTGTGATTGGGAGCTGACGGCTGCCGGGCGGATCGGCACCTTCCGATCCGCAAATCCCTATACCAATTCCACCTCGACCACGCCGGGCACGGCCCGCATCGCCGACGCCACCTGTGGCGAGATGCGGTAGCCGCCCGGCAGCGATACCTCGACTTCGCCGCGCGCGTCGTCCTTGAGCACGATGAAGCTGACCTGCCCGTCGCCCTTGACGCCGAGCTGGCCGGCCAGCGTGTTCAGCGGCGCGGCGTCGCGGACGTAGATGCGCAGCGCCTTCTGCACGCGGCTCGCCTCGTCCTCCAGCGATTGCGCCGTCTGGATGCGCAGGTTGACGCCCTCCGGCCGGTCTTCGGCCTGGACCGTCAGCACCACCGAGCGGCCGGGTTCGAACAGGTCGCGATACTGCGCCAGCGTCTCCGAAAACATCACCGCCTCGTACTGGCCGGTCTGGTCGGAGAACATGACGACGCCCATCTTGTTGCCAGTGCGGGTTTTTCGCTCCTGCTTCGAGGTCACCGTGCCGGCCAGCCGGCCAGCGGTCGCGCCGCGCTTCACCGCGGCGGAAAATTCCGCCCAGTTCTGCACCCGCATCTTCTGCAGCGCAGATTTGTATTCGTCGAGCGGATGCGCCGAGAGATAGAAGCCGACGGCCAGAAACTCCTTGTGTAGGCGCTCGGCGGGAAGCCACGACTCGGTGGCGGGAAGTCTGATTGCTTCCGGCTTCCCGCCCGCTGTTCCTGCACCGAAAATATCGATTTGGTTGCTGGTGGCATTTGACTGTGCAAATGACGCCGCAGACATAATCGCCTCGACGCCTGCGAACATTGTGGCGCGATCTTTACCGAAACAGTCGAGCGCGCCGGCAAGGATAAGGCTTTCAAACACCCGCTTGCCAACGATCTTTGGATCGACACGTTGAGCAAAGTCCTCAAGACTGTCAAACGGCCTTTCTCGGCGTTTCGTAACAATGTGCTCCACGGCCGCGTCACCAATACCCTTGATGGCGGCCATGGCGTAGAAGATGCGGTTCTCCTCCACCTCGAAATCCCGATACGAGGTCTTCACCGAGGGCGGCACCACGTCGATGCCGAGTCTCAGCGCGTCCTGGCGGAAATCCGCCAGCTTGTCGGTGTTGCCCATGTCGAGCGTCATCGACGCCGCCAGGAACTCGACCGGGTAGTGCGCCTTCAGATAGGCGGTCTGGTAGGACACGACGGCATAGGCGGCGGCGTGGCTCTTGTTGAAACCGTAGTCGGCGAATTTCGCCAGCAGGTCGAAGATGAAGTCCGACTGCTGCTTGGTCAGTCCGTTCTTCACCGCGCCCTCGACGAAACGCACGCGCTGCGCATCCATCTCTGCGCGGATCTTCTTGCCCATGGCGCGGCGCAGCAGGTCTGCCTCACCCAGCGAATAGCCGGACAACTCCTGCGCGATCTGCATCACCTGTTCCTGATAGACGATGACCCCTTGAGTCTCGGCCACGAGATGGTCGATCATCGGATGGATCGACGCGATCTCCTCTTCCTTGTGCTTTCGCGCATTGTAGGTCGGGATGTTCTCCATCGGCCCAGGCCGATAGAGCGCCACCAGCGCGATAATGTCCTCGATACGGTCGGGCTTCATGCCGATCAGGGCCTTGCGCATGCCCGCCGATTCCACCTGGAACACCCCGACAACCTCGCCGCGCGACAGCATGTCGTAGGTTTTCTGGTCGTCGAGCGGCAGCTTCGCCAGGTCGATATCGACGCCGCGCCGCCTTATCAGCTTTACCGCGGTTTCGAGCACGGTCAGCGTCTTCAGGCCGAGGAAGTCGAATTTGACCAGCCCGGCCTCTTCCACCAGCTTCATGTTGAACTGCGTGACCGGCATGTCGGAGCGCGGATCGCGATACATCGGCACCAGTTCCGACAGCGCCCGGTCACCGATGACGATGCCGGCGGCATGCGTCGACGCATGACGGTAAAGCCCCTCCAGCTTCTGCGCCATGTCGAGCAGCGTGCCGACGATCGGCTCCTTCTCCATCTCCTCGGCAAAGCGCGGTTCCGCCTCTATGGCATCCTTCAGCTTGACCGGATTGGCCGGGTTCTGCGGCACCATCTTGCACAGCCGGTCGACCTGGCCGTAGGGCATCTGCAGCACACGGCCGACGTCGCGCAGCACGGCGCGCGCCTGCAGCGATCCGAACGTGATGATCTGGCCGACCTGGTCGCGGCCGTATTTCTGCTGAACGTAGCGGATCACCTCTTCACGCCGGTCCTGGCAGAAGTCGATGTCGAAGTCCGGCATCGAGACGCGGTCGGGATTGAGGAAGCGCTCGAACAGCAGCGAGAAGCGCAGCGGGTCGATGTCGGTGATGGTGAGCGCATAGGCGACCAGCGAACCGGCGCCCGAACCGCGTCCCGGCCCGACCGGGATCTGGTGCGCCTTCGCCCATTTGATGAAGTCCGCGACGATCAGGAAGTAGCCGGGGAACTTCATGCGCTCGATGATGCCGAGTTCGAACTCCAGCCGCTCGCGATACTGCTCCTCGCTGTAGCCCTGCGTCAGCCCGGCGGTGTCGAAGCGCATCTGCAGCCCTTCGCGCGCTTGCCTGCGCAATTCCTCGACCTCGGCCTTCTCCGCGTCGTCCCCTGCCCCGGTGAAACGCGGCAGGATCGGCGAACGCTTCTTCGGATAGTAGGAGCAGCGCATGGCGATCTCGACCGTATTGTCGATCGCTTCCGGCAGGTCAGAAAACAGCGCCGACATTTCGGCCTGGCTCTTCAGATAATTGTCGGGGGCCAGCCGCCGTCGGTCGTCGGAGGCGACCACCGCGCCCTCGGCAATGGCGATCAGCGCGTCATGCGCGTCGAAATCGTCGCGCACCGGAAAGAATGCCTCGTTGGTGGCCACCAGAGGCAGTTCGTGGCGATAGGCCAGGTCGATTGTCGCCGCCTCGATGCGCTTGTCCCAGTTGCCGACGCGCTCCAGTTCGACGTAGAGCCGGTCGTCGAATATCTCCTTCAAACGAAGCAGCCGGTTCTCGGCGAGGTCGGCATGGTCGAACTTCAGCGCCGCGCCGACCGGTCCACGCGGGCCGCCGGTCAGGCAGATCAGCCCGGGCGACAGTTCCTCCAGCCATTCTGTCGATATCCTGATCGCCTCGCCCGAAGGGCCGTCGAGATAGGCGCGGCTCACAAGCCTCACCAGATTGGCGTAGCCGTCGGCCGTGGCCGCCAGCAGCACAACCGGGTTGTGCTCGACGCCGCCCCTGCGCTGTCCGTTGCCGCCTCGGCCGTCGCTCGGCTCGCCACCGAAGGCGAGGTCGAGTTGGCAGCCGATCAGCGGCTGGATGCCTTCCTTTGTCGTCTTGTTGGCGAATTCCAGCGCCCCGAACAGATTGTTGGTGTCGGCAATCGCGATGGCCGGGGCCTTGTCCTTCTGGGCGTGCGCGACGATCTTGCCGATCGGCAGCGCACCTTCGAGCAACGAATAGGCGGAGTGCACCCGCAGATGGATGAAGGGCCGCACCGCCGCAGGCTCCTTGGGCGCCGGAGCCGGTGCCGTCTCGGATTGCAGCATGGCGCGCAGGATCGGGTCGCGCGGGGGGCGGTCGGCTGGCATGGCGTCTCGGCAGGCAGGACTCAGGTTTTCGCCATTGTCGCCCATTCGACGGATCGAGGCCAGCAGCAATGCAGGTTGCTGCACAGCCAGCGGTCGCATGTATGAACCTGTCGTTATTCTTCAAGGGCGCCGGAGCCTCGATCGCCTGTCGCGCGTTGACAGACGGGCGGCCGGGCAAAACCGGTCATCCGGAGGCTGCGACAGAGAGGACTGCTGCATGTATTACATCGCGCTGGCAACGGATTACGACGGAACCTTCGCGCATAACGGCATCGTGTTGGACAGAACCCTGAAGGCAGCGCGCAGGCTGAAGGACAGCGGACGCAAGCTGTTGCTGGTGACCGGCCGCGAACTGCCGGACCTGAAGAAGGTGTTCCCGGAACTCGACATCTTCGACAAGGTCGTGGTCGAGAACGGGGCGCTGCTCTATACGCCGTCAACCGGCGAGGAACGGCCGCTGGCCCCTGCCCCGTCCGACGAATTTGTCGCGGAACTGGAGGCGCGCGGTGTCGGCCCGATCTCGGTCGGCCGGTCGATCGTGGCCACGTGGGAGCCACACCAGGCGGCGGCGCTGGAAGCGATCCAGGCGCTCGGGCTTGAACTCGAGATCGTCTTCAACAAAGGCGCTGTCATGATCCTGCCCAGCGGCGTGAACAAGGCTACAGGCCTTGCCGCCGCCCTCGCCGAACTCGGCATTTCGCCGCACAACGTGGTCGGCATCGGCGACGCCGAGAACGACCATGCCTTCCTGCGCGCCTGCGGCTGCAGTGTCGCCGTCGCCAACGCGCTGCCGGCAGTCAAGGATACAGCCGACCTGGTGACGAAGGGCGCGCGGGGGCGCGGTGTCGAAGAGTTGATCGCGGGACTGATCGAACGCGACCAGGATCTCGGAAAAGCGCCGCGCAATCGCATCGTCATCGGCAAGGACCAAGACGACAAATTCGCCGAACTGCGGCCGACCGACTGTGTCCTGATTTCCGGAAGGTCTGGCATCGGCAAGTCGACGCTGGCAACGGCCATCACCGAGCGCTGCGTTGAAAAGAAATTCCAGTTCTGCGTGGTCGATCCGGAGGGCGACTACAGCGAGTTGGAGAACGCCATCAAGCTCGGCGAGGCGGAGAAGGCGCCTACGATCGAGCAGGTGATAGACCTTCTGGGCAAGCCGGATACCAATGTCGCGGTCGAGGCGCTTGGCGTCGAACTGGACGAGCGGCCGCAGTTCTTCGCTCAATTCCTGTCGAAACTGACCGGCTATCGCGCACGCACGGCGCGGCCGCACTGGCTGATCGCCGACGAGGCGCACCACATGTTGCCGAAACAGCGGGACGGCTCATCGCTGGCGCTTTCGAACGCGTTGCCGGGGACAATCCTCATCACCGTGCATCCGGACGCGATGTCGCCGGAAGCGCTCAAGCTGGTCACGGTGGTGATCGCGCTCGGGCCGAAGGCGCGGGACGTGGTCAAGACCTTCTGCGACATCACGGGGCGCAAACTGCCGTCGAGGCTTCGCGCACCCGACAGCGAGTCGGTGCTCTATTGGCGGCCGGGAGAGAAGCACGGGCCGCGCCTCGTCAAGGCCGACAAGCCGAAGCAATCGCGCAAGCGGCATACGCGAAAATATGCTGTCGGCGAGATCGACGAGGCCGGCAGCTTCTATTTCCGCGGCCCGAAGGACCAAATGAAGCTGCGCGCCCAGAACCTGATGATGTTCGTGCAGATCGCCGAGGGCATCGACGACAGGACGTGGCAACATCATCTGCGCGTCGGCGACTATTCCGAATGGTTCCGCAAGCAGATTCGCGACGACGAACTTGCCGATGAGACGGCCGAAGTCGAGAAGGACAGAAGGCTTTCGCCGGAAGAGAGCCGCAAGCTGATCGCGGAAGCGGTGAAGCGGCGCTACACCGGGCCAGCCGAGGCGCCGGACTGAGTTCGGCAAGCATCGGCACAGGCGCCAAACATTCCGGTGTCCTTGGGCGCCTTGTCCACCTCGTCTGCACCAATGAATTGTCTCTTCGTTCGCGCATTGCTGCATTGCAGCAAAGCCGCTTCTCACCTACATGAAACCGGCCCATTCTGCGGGCCAGCATCGCTTTCTCCGAGTCCTCCATGCCCCTGCCGATCCTTGCGCTTGCCGTCGCGTCCTTCTGCATCGGCACCACCGAATTCGTGATCATGGGCCTGCTGCCGGAAGTGGCCGCCGACCTCGGCGTTTCCATCCCGGCCGCTGGCTTGCTGGTGACCGGCTATGCCTTGGGTGTAGTCGTCGGCGCCCCGGTAATCGCGCTGGCCACGGCGAAAATGCCGCGAAAGCTGGTGCTGGTCGGCCTCGCCTCGCTTTTCGTCATCGGCAATCTGCTCTGCGCCGTCGCGCCGAACTACTGGATGCTGATGGCGGCGCGCGTCGTCACCGCCTTCGGCCACGGCGCCTTCTTCGGCATCGGATCGGTCGTGGCGGCAAGCCTCGTACCGAAGAACCAGCAGGCAAGCGCAATGGCGATGCTGTTTGCCGGGCTGACGCTCGCCAACATTTTGGGCGTACCGGCCGGCACGGCGCTCGGCGAGGCCTTCGGCTGGCGTTCCACTTTCCTGGCGGTGGTGGTGATCGGCCTGATGTCGGTGGCCGCGATCGCCTGGCTGGTGCCCAACAACGTCGCACCGCCCAGCGGCAGCGGCATCGCTGGCGAAATCCGCGTGCTCGGGCGGCTGCAGGTCTGGCTGGCGATGTTGATCTCGGCGCTGGGGTCCGGTGCGTTGTTCGCCGTCTTCACCTACATCAAGCCGATCCTGACTGACGTCACCGGCGTGTCGGTCCCGGCAGTCACCTGGATCCTGCTTCTGTTCGGCGGCGGCATGACGGTCGGCAACATCATCGGCGGCAAGCTGGCGGACTGGCGGATGATGCCGACGATCATCGGCTCCCTGATTGCGCTCGTCGCCATGTTCCTGGTCCTGAACGAAGTGGGGCCGCTGCCATACGTGGTCATCCCGATGGTGTTCCTGTGGGGCGTTTTGACCTTCCTGCCGATCCCTGCCTTGCAGCTTCGCGTCGTCAACAGCGCCTCCGGCGCGCCGAACCTTGCCGCGACGCTCAACCAGGGCGCCTTCAACATGGGCAATGCCGCCGGCGCCTGGATCGGCGGATCGGCGCTGTCGCTCGGCGTTTCCTATGCCAACCTGCCGCTGGTCGGCGCGGCCATCGTCATGCTGGCGCTGGCCGTGGCGCTGGCGTCGCTGCTGATCGAGCGCAATGGTCGCGAACCACTCGCCGAAGCGTCAACGATCGGGTAACCATGCTCGGGCCACAATCCCGACGGATAGGGCTTCCGGAACGAATCGCGAACTGGTATCGCGGCCGTTGGAACTTTGCGACTATCCGTCCGAAACCGAATCAGTTGCCCGACGCTCATGGACAATAACGATCTCTTCGCCAATCTCGGTGGACAGCCGGCGCCGCGCCCGCCCAAGCCGGTCGACCCGCTTGTCGCGGCAGCGCGCAAGACTGCCGTCGCCAAGGACGGCAGCGAAGGTTATGACGCCAGCCATATCACGGTGCTGGAAGGGCTGGAGCCGGTGCGGCGCCGGCCGGGCATGTATATCGGCGGCACCGACGAGAAGGCGCTGCACCACCTCTTCGCCGAGGTGATCGACAATTCCATGGACGAGGCGGTGGCCGGGCACGCCACCTTCATCGAGGTCGAGCTTTCCGCCGACGGGTTCTTGACCGTCACCGACAATGGCCGCGGCATCCCCGTCGATCCTCACCCCCACCCGAAGTACAAGGACAAGTCCGCGCTCGAAGTCATCATGACGACGCTGCATTCCGGTGGAAAATTCGACTCGAAGGTCTACGAGACTTCCGGCGGCCTGCACGGCGTCGGCGTGTCGGTGGTCAACGCGCTCTCGGATTTCCTGGAAGTCGAAGTGGCGCGGGGCCGAAAACTCTATCGCCAGCGCTTTTCGCGCGGCGTGCCGGAGGGCGGGCTGGAATTTCTGGGCGACGTGCAGAACCGGCGCGGCACGAAAACCCGCTTCCACCCCGACGCCGAGATTTTCGGCAAGGGCGCGAAATTCGATCCGGCGCGGCTCTACCGCATGGCCCGCTCGAAGGCCTACCTGTTCGGCGGGGTGGAAATCCGCTGGTCCTGCGCGCCGGAACTGATCGCCGACAAGGACAAGACACCAGACAAGGCGGTCTTCCACTTCCCCGGCGGTCTGAAGGACTATCTGGTCGCGACGCTCGGCGACGAGTTCCAGGTCACCCGCGAGGTTTTTGCCGGGAAAACCGAAAAGCCGGGCGGCCATGGCGGCGTCGAATGGGCAGTCACCTGGTACGGCGGCGACGGCTTTATCAACTCCTACTGCAACACCATCCCGACCGGTGATGGCGGAACGCATGAGGCCGGTTTTCGCGCCGTGCTGACACGCGGGCTGAAGGCCTATGCCGATCTCACCGGCAACAAGCGTGCCTCGGTGGTGACGCCGGAGGACGTGATGATCTCGGCCGCCGGCATGCTGTCGGTGTTCATCCGCGAGCCGGAATTTGTCGGCCAGACCAAGGACCGGCTGGCGACCGTGGAGGCGATCCGCATCGTCGAAACGGCGGTGCGCGATGCGTTCGACCATTGGCTTGCCGACAATCCGCAGGAAGCGACGAAACTGCTCGACTGGGTGATTGCGCGCGCCGACGAGCGCGTGCGGCGGCGCCAAGAGAAGGAAGTCAGCCGCAAGAGCGCCGTGCGAAAACTGCGACTGCCCGGGAAGTTGGCCGATTGCACGCAGAACGCGGCGGCCGGCGCGGAAATCTTCATCGTCGAGGGCGACTCGGCCGGCGGCTCGGCAAAACAGGCGCGCGACCGCGCCAGCCAGGCGGTTTTGCCTTTGCGCGGAAAGATCCTGAACGTCGCCAGCGCCGGCAATGACAAGCTGGCCGCCAACCAGCAGATCGCCGACCTGATCCAGGCGCTGGGCTGCGGCACGCGCTCGAAATACCGCGACGAGGACCTGCGCTACGACCGTGTGATCATCATGACCGACGCCGACGTCGACGGCGCGCATATCGCCTCACTGCTGATCACCTTTTTCTACCAGGAGATGCCGCAGTTGATCCGCGACCGTCACCTGTTCCTCGCCGTGCCGCCGCTCTATTCGATCCGCCAGGGCGGCAAGGTCGCCTATGCCCGCAACGACGCCCACAAGGACGAGCTGCTGAAGACCGAGTTCACCGGCCGCGGCAAAGTCGAGATTGGCCGCTTCAAGGGTCTCGGCGAGATGATGGCCTCGCAGCTCAAGGAAACGACGATGGACAAGCGCAAGCGCACGCTGCTCCGCGTCGACGTGCTTGACGACGCGGAGACCACCAAGGCCGCCGTCGACTCGCTGATGGGCACCAAGGCCGACGCGCGGTTCCGTTTCATCCAGGAGCGGGCGGAATTCGCAGAGACCGAAGAGCTGGATATCTGACCGAGCCTCTCGGTCGGTCTGTCGGGGGTTCTTCAAGGTTTACCGTCGCAGGATCCCGCCCAGGCCTCGAGACCGTCAGGGCCTTGAATAAGAAGCGGCGTCTCTGCTCGTGGGTCTACCGAGTATCCAAATGATGTCGTGGCCCTGGACCATCCTGAAGTCGCTCCTCATCATCGCGACCCTCAGCTATCTGATGGTCGTCGCCGCCATGTATTTCTGGCAACGTTCGCTGCTGTTTCCGGGCGCAACCGGCGAAGGAGCGCCAAGGAATGCCCATTGGGGCGATTGGGTGCGGATCGACACACCGGACGGCGAAAGGCTGGCCGCCCTGTATCGGCCCGCGCAACCGGGAAAAGCGACACTGCTGCTCTTCCCCGGAAACGGCGACAACATCATCCACTACGGTTTTCTCGCCGACGCCTTCGCCGCCGAGGGTCTTGGCTTTCTGGCGCTCTCCTATCGCGGCTATCCAGGTTCGAGCGGGTCGCCGTCCGAAACCGGACTGCTGATCGACGGGCTGGCGGCATTCGACTGGCTCTCGGCGCACAACGCAGGATCGGTAGTGCTTCTCGGCCGCTCTCTCGGAAGCGGCGTCGCCGTCAACACGGCGGCCGAACGCAAGGCCGCCGGTCTGGTGCTGGTGTCGCCCTACGACTCCATCGCCGCCGTGGCGCAGCTTCACTACCCGCTGCTGCCCGTAAAACTGCTGATCAAGGACAGTTTTCGCACCGACCTCCGGATCGCAAAGGTCGACGAGCCGAAACTCTTCCTGCATGGCGACCTTGATGGCGTAATCCCGCTGGGCTCCGGCGAGCGGCTGTTTTCGCTGGCGAGCGAGCCCAAGACGTTCAGCATCCAGCATGGCCGAGGGCACAACGACATCTGGTCGATGGCGCTTGTCGAAAGCGTCATCGCCTTCGTAAAGTCGACATTACCCGCCAATCAGCAGGATTGACGTCACGCCGCGGCAATCGCCAGCGCGTGGCTGCGCGCGTTCTCACGCAGTACGTCGAGATGGATCGATGTCAGTAGTCCGGCCAACTCGCCTTGGGCGTTCGGGCCGCCGAGTTCCCTCAGCATCAGCCACGACACTTCCTGCACGCCGGCGATCTGCCTGCCTTTCGCCACCTCGCGCCAGACCTTGAGCGCCCGCATGATCACAGAATGCGTGCAGGCACCGAGCCCGGCGCCGCGCATCAGGGCGGCGACCGCCCCATCGCCGCCGCCTGACAGAAGCGACCGCACCCGATGTTCCGCCTGGCCGGTCAGCACGACCAGGGCGGAGCCGAAGAAATCGATCTTGCCATGCGCCACGGCGCGGATGAGGAACGATGCGGTCAGGTCGCCGCGCAGGCGAAGATGCTCGATCAGCGCGCGATGCTCGTCCGGCCGGGTGCCGTCGACGACGGTGATCGAGGCCTTCACGCAGGCGTCGCGGGTGATGCGTTCGGCGCGCGCCGTGCCCATCAGCGCGCAGACCAGCGGTGAGCGGCTCAGCGCCTCGCCCACCTTCACCAGCAGCATGTGCCGGCAATCGGACGGCAGCCGCCCGTCGGCGATCATCACTTCGCGCACCGACGCGAGGTCGCCGAAGCGCTCGGCGATGCGGCGGAAGCTGATGGAGGCGATGTCGGCACCGGGATTGGCGAGCAGCGCGAGACACGCATCCGCCTCCCCCACTTCGGTCAGCGCGGCCGATACCGGCATGGAAACGGCGGAGCGCTGGGCGATCAGCACCTGCGTTGCCGAAGAACCGGACGCGACCCGATCGATAAGGTCGAGATCGGTGATCAGCGGCGAACGGCCGATGATCAGGCTGGCGACCTCCGGCTGGTCTGAAGCCAGCGCGCTGACGATCTGCAAGGGCGCGTGACGGCTCATCGACAGCGCTTCGGCCATTGCCAGCCGCACCTTCCAGGACGGATCGTCGAGCAGCAGTGTCAATGCCGCCTCGGCGGCGCAGCGATCTTCCAGCGTAAACTGATTCTCGACGAAGGCCCTCGCCAGAAGTCCGGCCGCATAGGCCCTTTCGGAGACGCGCGCCGTGTGAACCCATTTCAGGAAATTGGACACGATCATTCAGACTACCCGTTCCCCAAGACTCGCTACCTGCCCCTCGTCAGAGGGTAAGCAGAAATGGTTTACGAACCGTTTTATGGTTAACCAACGGTTCAAGAGGCCCGGCGAAGGTCACCTGTTATGCTCGTGGTCCCAGACGTTCGGGTCATCAGGAATTTAGGCAACCGAAAAAACAGGGGTGTAGAAAAATCTCCAAAATTGACAAATCCGAGCCATCTTGTAATTTCTTCATCAACAGTGCGGAGACGTGGGAGGAGCGGTGTCGATCCGGGAAGAACTGGCGCATACGCAACTGGCCCTGACGTCAGCAGAACAGAAGATCGTGCAGGTGCTGCTGGCCGACTATCCGAAGTCGGGCCTGGGCACGGCGACGCGCCTGGCGCGGCTGGCCGGCGTCAGCGACCCGACGGTCATGCGGCTGATGATCAAGCTCGGCTACGGCAAATTCTCGGACTTCCAGTCGAAACTGCTGGAGGAAGTCGAGTCGAGGCTGCACTCGCCGCTGCTGATGATGGAAGCCAAGCGGCCGGCCAACGCCAGCGAGGGCACAGCGTTGGGCTACTACAATTCGGTCGCGGAAAGCCTCGACCGCACCCGCACACAGACGCCGTCGCAGGCCTATACGCGCGCCGTATCGATGATCATCGAGGCGAAGGGGCAGGTGGTGCTGCTCGGCGGCCGCTTCAGCCGCCACATCGCCTCGATGCTGGCCGGCTATCTCGTGCAGTTGCGCAGCGGCGTGCGCGACATCGAGCAGCTCTCGCCGTCCGATTTCGACGTGCTGATCGACATGGGCAAGCGCGACCTGCTGGTGGTCTTCGATTATCGCCGTTACCAGGCCGACGTGGTCAGTTTCGCCCGCCAGGCGCATGAGCGCGGCGTCGGCATTTTACTGTTCACCGATCCGTGGCTGTCGCCGATCGCCGAGTTCGCCGACCAGACGATGGTGGCGGCGATCGACGCGGACTCGCCCTTCGACACGTTGGCGACGCCGGTGGCGCAGATCGAAGCGGTGCTGGCGCATGCGCTGGGCCAGCACGGCGCCTCGATAAGGGGCCGCATTGAGGACATCGAGGCGATCCGCAGCGCCAACGCCGTCACGCTGGACGGTGGCGACGATGCGGAGCGCGCCAAGAGCCCGGGCGACCGCATCCCGCCGCCGGCTGCTCTAAAAATATCATGACATTCCCGGAGCTTTCATGACCGCCAAGACCCCGCTTCCGCGCCGCGACGAACCTTTTCAAAAAGGGGCGACGGCGCTGCTGCTCGTCGACATGCAGCGCATCTGGCTGGAGCCGGGGCTCGATCCCGATCATGCCGACCGAGGCCCCGACCACTACATCTACAAGCAGACCCGCGAGGTGACGATCCCCAACCAGGTCAGGTTGCTGAAAGCGGCGCGCTCGGCCGGCGTCGAGGTGCTGCACACCATCATCCAGAGCCTGACCGAGGACGGCCGCGACCGCTCGCTCGACCACAAGCTGACGCCAATCCACATTCCGCCGAGTATGAAGGAGGGTCTGCCGCCAAAAGAATTGGCGCCCGTCGGCGACGAGATTCTTTTGCCCAAGACGTCGTCCGGCGTCTTCAACTCGACCAACATCGACTACCTGTTGAAGAACCTCGGCATTCGTTACCTGGTGGTCTGCGGCATGCTGACCGACCAGTGCGTCGACATGACGGTGCGCGACGGCGCCGACCGGGGCTATCTCGTCACCTGCGTGTCCGACGCCTGCGCGGCGCCGTCGCAACAGCGGCACGATGGCGCGCTGAAAGCGTTCGGCGGCTATTGCTGGGTGGCGGACACGGCAACCGTGGTCGGGCGCTTCGAGGCGCTGGGGCGCGAGGCATGACCCCCCTCGCCCATGTCGTAACCACCGACCTCGCGGCGATAATGCGCGGCCGACCGGTGAGCGAGGAGCGACTACAGAAGGCCGCGGCCATCGGCCTCGGCTGGGTGCCGGCGAACCTCTGCCTGACGCCCTTCAACTCCATCCCCGGCGAGAATCCGTGGGGATCGGCCGGTGACCTCCGCCTGGTGCCGGACCTTTCGGCGCGGTTTTCGACCAGCTCGACCGGCGCCGAGACGCCGCTCGACCTCGTCATGGGCGACCTCGTCGAACTCGACGGCTCGCCATGGACCGGCTGCACGCGCACGCAATTGAAGGATGCGCTGGCGGCGCTGAAGAAGGCAACCGGGCTTTCGGTCGTCGCCGCCTTCGAGCAGGAATTTCTGCTGCGTCCGGCCATCGCCGATCCCCTGCGCGTGCCGGGCCATGCGTTTTCGGTGGCGTCGTTCCGCGCGACCGGCGTGTTCGGGCCAAGGCTTGCCACCTGCCTGGAAGAGGCAGGCGTCGAGCCGGAGATGGTGCTGCCCGAATACGGCAACGACCAGTTCGAGGTGACGCATGCGCCGACGGACGGGCTGGCGGCGGCGGACCGCGCCATCGTCATCCGCGAGGTGACGCGCGAGGTGGCGCGCAATCTCGGCCGGCGCGCCTGCTTTGCGCCGAAGCCAGCGGTCGAGGGCGTCGGCAACGGCGTGCACATCCATTTCAGCCTGGTCGATGCCGACGGAAAGCCGGCCACCTATGACGGCGGCAGGCCCGGCGGCCTAGCGGCGGCGGCAGGCTCATTTTGTGCCGGCGTGTTGAAACATCTGCAGGTGCTAACGGTGCTGACCGCCTCCAGCCCGCCCTCCTATTACCGGCTGGCGCCGCACAATTGGAGCTCATCCTACACCTGGCTGGGCGAGCGCGACCGCGAGGCGACGCTGCGCATCTGCCCGGTGGTAACGATGGGCGGGCGCGACCCGGCAAAACAGTTCAACATCGAGTACCGGGCGGCCGACGCCACCGCCAATCCCTATCTGGCGCTGGCCGGCATCGTGCGGGCCGGGCTGGCGGGCATCGAACAGAAGCTGCCGGCGCCGCCGATCGTATCGGGCGACCCGACGCTGATGAGCGAGGCGGAGCTGGATGCAAAGGGCCTGCGCCGGCTGCCGGAGACGCTGGAGGCGGCACTGGAAGCGCTGAAGGCGGACGAGACCGTTTGCGCGTGGTTTCCCAAATCCCTTATCGACAGCTTTGTCGCAGTGAAGCAGGCCGAACTGGCACTGATGGCGGGCAAGGACAAAGCGGAGATCTGCGCGGCCTATGGGGACCGCTATTGACCGCCCCTGCCCCGACGGCCGACTGGCCGGAGCCGGTGGAGATCGTCAATGCCGGCTCGCGCTCGCCGCTGGTGCTGGTCTGCGACCACGCGTCGAACCACATTCCGGCCGTCTATGGACGGCTGGGCGTCGCGCCGCCCGAACTCCAGCGCCACATCGCCTGGGACATCGGCGCGGCCGAGGTAACGCGGGCGATTGCCGCGCGGCTCGGCGCGCCGGCATTTCTGGGCGCCTATTCGCGGCTGCTGGTCGATCTGAACCGGCCGTTCGGTGTGCCGACCAGCATGCCGGTGATTTCGGAGGCGACGCGCATCCCTGGCAATGAGGGCCTGGACGAGGCCGAGCGGACGCTGCGGCGCGAGCGCATGTTCGAGCCGTTCCATGAGGCGGTGGCAAAATTCCTCGACCGGCGCGGAGCGGCCAAGAACCTCATCGTCGCCATTCATAGCTTCACGCCAATATTCCTCGGCGCGGCGCGCCCCTGGCATGTCGGCTTGCTGCATGAGGATGGCGGCGAACTGGCGCAACAATTCCTAGCAGCACTTCGCGTCGACCCGGCCTTGGTGGTGGGCGACAACGAGCCGTACCGGATCGACCGCGAGGGCGACTACGCCATCCCCGTCCACGGGACGGATCGCGGCAACCCGGCGGTGCTGATCGAGATCAGGCACGACCTGATCGACACGCCGGAGGGTGTCGCCGCCTGGGCAGGACGGCTGGCCGCCATCCTGGAACCCATCGTCGCAACATACGAGCTGGCGGCCTGAGGCCGCGACCACGAAGAGGATGCCATGTCGGACACCGAAGCCACCATCAAGGCGCTGCAGGATTTCATCGAGAAGGATCGCGACTTCGTCATCAATCTGACGCGCGACCTCGTCCGCATCCCGTCGGTCAATCCGAAATTCGAGACTGCGGAGGGGCTGAACCGCGAGGGCGACGTGCAAAATCTGCTGGAGCCGATCCTCAAGGACGAGGGCTTTGCCACGGAGCAGTTCGACGCGCTGCCCGGTCGGCCGAACCTGATCGGCGAAAAGCCCGGCTCCGAGGATAAAAGCCTGATCCTGTGCGGGCATATCGACGTGGTGCCGACCGGCGCGCTGAAGGACTGGACCGCCGATCCGTTCGGCGGCGAGATCGCGGGCGGAAAACTTTATGGGCGCGGCTCGATCGACATGAAAGGCGGTGTGGCCGCCTGCGTGGCGGCCATGCGCGCCATCAACCGCGCCGGCATAAAACTCGACGGGCGGCTGGCCTTCCACTCTGTGGTGGATGAGGAGGCCGGCGGCGGCGGCGCCATCGACAATGTCAGGCGCGGCAAGCTCGCCAAGGCGATCCTGGTGGGCGAGCCGAGCTGGGGGGACGTGCATCCGGCCGAGGGCGGGCTGGAATGGGCGCGCGTCACCATCCGCGGCCGCAACGGCCATTCGGCCTTCCGCTTCAACGAGATCTATCCGCAGCAGCACACGGCCGACCGGCTGGCGCCGGCGGTCAACGCCATCGACATCGCCGCGCGTTTCATCGAGGCTGTACACCTGTTCGAGCAGAACCGCGTGCGCGCCCGCTCGCATCCGCTGCTGCCCGCCGGCATGAATACGATCAATATCGGCGTCATGTGGGGCGGCACGGGCATCGGCGCCAACGGCCTGCCGACTGTGATGACCAACCCGGCGATCATTCCCGACGCGGCGGTGCTCGACCTCGACATGAAGTTCCTGCCGGACGAGACGTCGGCACAATATCGCAAGGACTTCGAGGATTTCGTCGCCAGCTTCTGCGCCATGGACGACTGGCTGAGGAAGAGCCCGATCAGGATCGACTGGGATCTCAGCGGCCTGCATTTCCCGCCGATGAACACCGCGCCCGACCATCCGCTGGTCGCCTCGTTGATGAAGCGGGCGGCGGCGGCCGGCAAGGCGCCGGCGATGAAGGGTTTTATTGCCGTCTGCGACGCGGCGCACTATGCGGGCGCCGGCGTCGACGGGTTGATCTACGGACCGGCCGGCGACGGTTTCCATTCGACAGACGAATATGTCGACATCGAATCGCTGGTGAGAAGCGCAAAGGTCATCGCGGCGAGCGTGATCGACTGGTGCGGGGTCAGGGCCTGACAGACGCCAACGAGCCTTAACCGAAGGAGGCGCATATGAGCTCATCCCCTCTCGACAACAGCCTTGTCGAAGAAGCAACCGGCTGGCGGCGGCATCTGCATGCGCATCCCGAAACGGCCTTCGACGAGCATCGCACCGCCGATTTCGTCGCCGCGAAGCTCGAAGAATTCGGCATCGAGGTGCATCGCGGGCTCGGCGGGACCGGCGTGGTCGGCATGCTGAAGCGGGGCACCAGCCCGGTCGCCGTTGGCCTGCGCGCCGATATGGACGCCCTGTTCATCCACGAGGAGAACGCGGTCGACTATCGCTCGTCGGTGGATGGCAAGATGCATGCCTGCGGCCATGACGGGCACATGGCGATGCTGCTCGGCGCGGCCAAACACCTCTCTCGCAACGGCAATTTCGACGGCACCGTGCATTTCATCTTCCAGCCGGCGGAGGAAACGGGCGACGAGCGCTGCGGCGGCAATTTCATGGTCAGGGACGGCCTGTTCGAAAAGTTTCCAGTGCAGGCGGTGTTCGGCCTGCACAATCTGCCGTCCGCGCCGCTCGGCAGTTTTTCGATGCGGCCCGGACCGATGCTGGCGTCCATCGATACGTTCGAGTTCCGCATCGGCAGCGCGCTCGCCCATCCGGCAACGCAGTACGGCGTGGCGGACCCGTTGCTGATCGCGGCAGGGATCGTGCAGGACATGCACACCTTCAAGGCGCGCTACGTCAATCCGGCCGAGCCGGTCGTGCTGTCGATCACGCAGTTCCAGAGCGGCAATCCGGCCGACCGGCAGAGCGTGCATGTGACGCCGGACAAGGCGATCGTGCGCGGCACGGTCTATACGCTGAACGACGCGGTGCGCGACCAGTTCGAGGCCGGGGTGGAAAGGCTGGTGCGCAATGCCGCCGAGGCAGGCGGCGCCGGCCACGAGTTTTTCTTCGAGCGCGGCTATCCGGTGCTGCGCAACACCGCCGATGAAACCGAGTTCGCAGCAAGCGTCGCCCAGGAGGTCTCATCTGCCGTGAATGCGGCGATGCAGCCAGTCATGGGCGCCGAGGATTTCGCCTTCATGCTGGGCGCGGCTCCCGGCTGCTACGTCTTCCTCGGCTCGCGCCATGAGGGGGAAGCGGCACCGCGCCAGCTTCACAATCCGCGCTACGACTTCAACGACGCGGTGTTGCCGGTCGGCATCCGCTACTGGGCGACGCTCGCGGAGCGCTATTTGAGTGAGGCCGGCGTGTTCGGTCGCAATGCGAACGTCGGGTAAGTCCGCTTCCCACCCCAAAGCGATCCTTCGCATCCCAAGTCTAAGTCGGCGGGTGGAAGTCGACCTTCCTTTGCACGGCCTGGTCCACATCCTCCGGAGCCATGAGCACCGTGACCCGAGACTTCACCATGCCGCTGGCCTGAGCAACAATGGCGGTCGCAGCCATGTCAATGTTGCTCGGCAGATCGAGGATAATTACGAAGTCATCACTGCCAAAGGCGAAATAGAACACTTCGAGTTTGCCGCCCATCTCCTCGGCAAGTTGTTCGACCATCGCTCGCCGTTTCGAACCGCCCTCCTTCAGCAAGCCCGCGAGACCGTGGTCCGTGTAAGAACCCTGTACGAGATATTTCGGCATGGCGTCTCCTCTCTTTCAATGGTCGTGGCGAGGTAGGCTACAGCCAGCAATTGGATTGCGGAATAGGGTTGTCCGCAAGTGGCCGATTGTGTTGAAAAACTCTGTAAGCGTCGCTCGGAGCGCTCCAGCTTGAAATGGCTTTCTCCGTGCGGCAGGATCTGGGGCAGTTCGC
The DNA here is from genome assembly GCF_044326205.1 of Mesorhizobium sp. IMUNJ 23232. Classification (NCBI taxonomy): domain Bacteria; kingdom Pseudomonadati; phylum Pseudomonadota; class Alphaproteobacteria; order Hyphomicrobiales; family Phyllobacteriaceae; genus Mesorhizobium; species Mesorhizobium sp. IMUNJ 23232. Next base: position 3,618 of record NZ_JBIRCY010000027.1, on the reverse strand, counting down.
GCTGTTTCATTTCTGCTGTGCGGCTTGAGTAGAAAGCAATTCTGTACACTTCCGCTCCGCTCGCGTCGTCGCACCGGTCATTCGACTTTTTCAACACAATCGGCCCATTTCGCACATTGACGTTTAGCGATGCCTTGCTGACTGTGGCTCATGAACATTCTGAACGCATATGCCCGCCGAGCCACACTTTCGGATGACGAGTTAGGGCGTCTTCTTCCTGCCTTGAAAGATCAGCTTGAGCGCTATCGGTATTTCAGCCGCAATTATCCGCGCGAACGCATGGAGCGATATGGGGTACCATATCTCGCCAAGCTTCAAGGTCGAGTGCGTGAGGTGGAGCAGTTAATTGCCGAACGCGCGCAACGGCTCCCGTAGAATAACCGCTAACCACCCTTTGCGGGCGGTCGCCGTTGCGTCTGATGAAATGGATCAAGCTTTCGGCGAATTTCTTCTTAGAATGCTGCCGGGATTCGGCATCTCGCGGAGCCATGTGATTTCGTCTGCACTCGCGCCAAGCGCGTCGAGGATCGGTTTCAGTTGGTACGCGCCCTTATCGACGTCGAAGGTACTATCTTCCACCACGATAACGATGCCGGGCGCAGGGGAGTGTCGGTAGCGAAGGAGGCCAAAGAGCCGTCCATCAGCAACCGCCACCGATGCGTCGAAATAGTCCAAGTCGTCACAGTCCTCGTCAAACTGAAGCCCACACCTGTTCTGGACATCTTCCGGCTCTAAGTGTCCGTCCGGGGACTTTGTGAGCGGGCAGAATCGGTTGTCGGATTTTGAGTTTCTGGTTTTGGATCGGTTGTGATTCCTTGTTCGGCATGATTCGAGAAGGAATGCGCCGATGTGGACCGCCGAGAACCGGGCTCGCTACAACCGTGATCATCTGCGTTATCCGAGCGATCTGACCGATGAGGAATGGGCGCTGATCGAACCGCTGATCCCGCCCGGCAGGCCAGGCGGCGGCAAGCGGAGCGTGAAGCTGCGCGAGGTGGTCAATGGGCTGATGTATGTGTTGTCGACCGGTTGCCAGTGGGGGTCAGAACAAGAACTGTTCCCAGCGACACGCTAAGGTCGAACGAAGCATGAACGCTCGCAATTGATCTGTAGATGAAGCCATCAGCCTGTTGAAAGCAGGTGGCCGGTGGCGGCCAATTTCCCCTGAAGTCGTGTATCGAGGGGAATGCGGATGGGCCGAAGAAAGCTTCTCAGTTCAAAGTAAGCGGCGACGCTTCTGGGCATAGCGGTGGACGAGGATAGCCTTATCCGACATTTTACGTTGGAACCGGCAGACCGCGTGGAATGCGAGCTCCGCCGCCGACCGCAGAACAAGCTGGGTTTCGCGGTTCAACTTTGCACAATGCGCCAAACGGGGCGACTATTGTCGGAGAACGAGCAACCACCAGCCGCTGCGGTCAAATATCTTGCGGAGCAGCTCGGTATCGACGCTCGCCTGTACGAGTTTTATGCTCGCCGGGTGCAGACCCGTTTTGACCATAGCCGGCATCTGATGGACTATCTCAGTCTTCGGGCGGCTTGCAAAGAAGATCGGCGAGCCGCTCTGATAGCTGCAATCGAAGTGGCAACCAACGGCGATCACGGACTGCCGATCGCGATAGCAGTCATTGCCGAGTTCCGGAAGCGAAACGCCCTCCTTCCCTCGCTGCATTCTATCGAGAAAATAGGCCTCGGCGGTCGCGCGGTAGCCCGCCGGCGTGCGGAAAGAACTCTGATCGAAGATATTCCGGTCAATACGTTTCATTCATTGGATCGGCTGTTAGAGGTTGACCCATCGATCGCCCAGACGCGCTTTCATTGGCTGCGCTCGGCTCCGGAAGCGCCAAGTGCATCGAACCTGGTCGGGCTGACCGAACGGATTGCCTTCCTGCGCAAGCTAGAAATCGATCCGAAATTGCAGATGCGCATATCGCTTGGACGGTGGGATCAGATGATCCGTGAGGGCAATGCCACACCGGCATGGCTGGCCAATGACTTCAATGCCAGCCGCCGGCGCGCCCTGATCGTGGCGCAGGTCATCAAGCTCGGCCAGAAGCTCACCGACGATGCCGTGACGATGTTCATCAAGCTGATGGGTCGGCTGTTCTCGCAAGCCAATAGCCGTAAGAAGCAGTGGCACGTGGACTGCAGGCCGGATACCGCCAAAGCGCTACGCATGTTCCTGGACACGATCACAGCCCTGCAGTCCGCGAACGATTATGGCCGGAACGCATTGGAGGTTCTCGATCAGGAAGTTGGATGGCACCGGTTGCTTCGCATGAAGCCTGAGCTTGAGTCGATGGTCGAGGACAACGAGGCGTCGCCATTGACCTTAGCGGCCGAGCAATATGCGACCGTCAACAAATATGCCGGTGCGTTCCTGCAGGCGTTCACGTTCCAATCGGCACGTCGCCACGATCCGCTTCTTGCGGCGATCGCGCTGCTGAAGCGGCTCTATATCGAGAAGCGGAGGACCCTCCCGGATCGCGTCCCGTTCACCCACCTTAGCCAAGCTGATCGACGACTAATTCTCGGGCAGGAGAAGCCCGATCGCCGTCTCTATGAGATTGCAACGCTCGCGGCTTTGCGAGACCGGCTTAGATCTGCGGACATTTGGGTCGATGGCAGCCGATCCTTCCGACCGATCGACGAGCACCTGATGCCGCGGTCAGCGTTCACCATCCTGAAAGATGAAGAGCGCCTCGGGCTTGGTGTCCAAGAAGACGGCGCGGCGTGGCTTACCGAAGCGCAACAGATGCTCGACTTCAACCTGAAGCGCCTGGCGCATAGGGCACGATCCGGGAAGTTCGACGGTGTTCGTCTCGAAGGTGGAACGCTTATCGTCACGCCAGCAGCTGGCGAAGTTCCCGCAGCAGCCGAGGACCTGAATGCCGAGATCAGCGAGCTCTATCCGTTGATCGAGGTGCCAGATCTCTTGAGGGAGGTGCATGAATGGACCGGCTTTGCGGATTGCTTCACCCATGTTCGCACGGGTGACACTCCGAGGAATGTCTCGGCCATGCTGGCTGGCGTACTGGCCGATGCAACCAACCTCGGTCCGAAACGGATGGCCAGCGCATCCAAAGGAATCAGCGCCCATCAGATCGGCTGGATGCGCACGTTCCACGCCCGGTCGGAGACCTACCGAGCAGCCCAGGCCTGCGTGACGGACGCACATACCCGCCATCCGCATTCTCGCCTTTGGGGCAATGGCACGACGTCATCATCTGATGGCCAATTCTTCCGCGCAAGCGACCGCGCCGCAAAGCGCGGAGATATCAATCTACATTACGGCAGTGAGCCCGGATCGAAGTTCTACAGCCATCTGTCAGATCAGTACGGCTACTTCAGCATCTTGCCTATCAGCCCGACCGAAAGCGAGGCTGCCTTTGTGCTCGACGGACTATTCGATCAGGACACAATCCTCGACATACAGGAGCACTTCACCGACACCGGCGGCGCGAGCGATCACGTCTTTGGGCTATTCGCTCTGAGCGCGGCGGTGCAAAAACCGGCCACGGTAGCGGCGGGATAGTCCGGCTGCGGGCGGCGTAAAAGTCGTCCACCTATTTTCCTCCTGGGGTTCGCGCAGGAGGGTTAGGGGATCTACACCGTGGA
>NZ_JBIRCY010000026.1:0-108809 GCF_044326205.1 Mesorhizobium sp. IMUNJ 23232 | reverse complement strand
CTCTACCGCGCCATTCTGCTGCTGCTGCGCCCGGCCGAATCCGCCGCCCGGCGGCTGATCATCGCGGCGGCGCAAGGCATCGTGGTGACGCTGCCGCCGTTTCGTCCGCGCAAGCCAAAACCAAAAATTTCCGACACGGTGGCCGCCATGCGCCGCCTCGGCCTCGCCGTCACCCTGTCGAAGGAGGATTTTGCCCGCTTTGAGGCCGAGCGGAAAGCCGCCGAACGGCGCGCCTCTCACCCGCGCGGACAAAACCTGTCGCTGCTCGATGCGCTGAAATATCCCTTCCGCATCCGCCGCAACTATGTGCCGGCGCATGCCGTGCCGCGCATCCGGTCGCTCGACGACGACGCGCCACGCATCCCCCTGCCGCCGCCGCCGTCGCGCGACGATCCGATCAATGCGGCAAAACTGACGCTCAGGCTGGATGCGCTGGCCTCAGCGCTCGACGATCTTCCCGGCCAGGCAAAACGTTTCGCCCGCTGGAAGGCGCGCAACGACGCAGGCCTTGCGCGAGACAAAGCGGCCCGCGACGCGGCGGCCGCGAGCGGCAAGCAGGGTCCGGTCCGGTTCAGGCGTTTTTCGCCGCTCCGGCGCGGGCGGCCGCCCGGCGGAAGATTGCCGCGTTTCGACCCGGATGCTCCGAAACGCAAGAACATCCGCGAGGTCGATGAGATTCTCGCGCATGCCAATGCAATGGCGTACTACGCGCTGGAGCCGCCGCGGCGCAACTCGTCGTGATGCGCGGCGGCCGGCGGGTCTCGAAAAGCAAAATATCTCAACGATTTAACGGCCAACCGAACAAGAATCCGGGTGTGTGGCGATCCGTGCCGGCACAAAAAAATGCCGCCGCACATCTGTTGGCGAGGCCGGCCGAAACCTGCCTAAAACCCCGTCTCGATGCGCTCGAAGATGACGTTGGAGAAGGCGGTGATCTGGCCGCCGATGTAGGGACCGGTGAAAGCGATAACCAGCAGGATGGCGACGATCTTCGGCACGAAGGTCAGCGTGATTTCCTGGATCTGCGTCAGCGCCTGGATGAGCGCGATGCCGATGCCGACGATCATGGCGACGCCGACCGCCGGTCCACAGGCCGTGAGAACGGTCCAGATGGCGAACTGGACGATGTCGAGCGCGTCGGCCTCGTTCATGAATTTCCCTCCGGTGTGAGCGGGCTGGAAATGCTGTGCGCCATCGTTGGAAGCGCGCTAGTTGGTCGCGGAGATGACGAGGCCCGCGCCCACCGGAATCTCCTTGCCGCTGACAAGCACGGCGGTCGCGCCGCCGGTGGTCAGCCGGACCTCCTTCACCTCGCCGCTGATCTTGCCGTCGGCTGATGTCACCGTGCGCCCGATCAGCGCGTCGGCCTGCGCCAGCGTCGAGGCCTGGAGCAACTGGTCGAGGCGGCTGTTGATCTGCACCGACTGCTCGACCTGGCTGAACGAGGCGAGCTGCGCCACATATTGCGTGGAATCCATCGGATTGGTCGGGTCCTGGTTCTTCATCTGGGCGACAAGCAGCCGCAGGAAGGACTGGTAGTCGACAGCGGTCTTGGCGGCCGCGTCGTTCGAAGTTGATGTCTTGTTCGTGGTGTTCGTCTGAACCGCATTGACCGGCGTCGTCATCAGGCGCGCGCTCCCATCGCGATCGGCCGCAGGGTCGTCGCGGCGTCGTTTGCATGTCCCATGGCTTTCGCCTCCAGCCCGTAGAGCGAGCGAATGGTCTTCAGCGCCTCGAACACCGACCCTTCGCTGACCAGCGCGTCGACCTGCTTGAGGGCCGAGCTGATTTGCGGGTCCTCGAAGCTGGCGATCAGCAGCGGCAGCGATTTTCGGAACATGTCGCGCGCCTGCGCGGCCCCTTCCGGTTCCATCAGCATGATCTGCACCATGAAATAGAGCTGGCGCAGCGGCGTCGACGCCTGGCCGGCCTGCAGCACATGGCTCTCCAGCAGGAACTGCACGTCGTTCAAAAGCTCGATCGTCACCTTGCGGTCGGCCCGCACGACGGCGCCGTTCAAATAGATCTTCTCGTTCGGCTTCAGCGAAATCTTCAGCGTGGGTTTCATCGTATCCCGTCCCGGATGATCTGCGACACTTCGATCAGTCCCTCGAAATTCTGCGACCGGCCCTGCCGCACCTCTTCGGCCTCGCGCAGCAGCCACAAGCCGATCGAGATCAGGTTGGCGCGCAGTTCCTTCGGCAGGGCGTTCTCCGCATTGCCGAGGTCTTCTACGAAGGTGGTCCACAGCCGGTTGGTGAAGTGCAGGGCCTCGATCGCCTTGAGCGAGTCGGTCCCGGCCTGCCTGGCCTCGTCGAGCAGGGCGATGGAGCGGTTGAGAAGCTGGCGCTCCCGGTCCCGCGCGTCGGCGACCGAGTCGGTCTGGATGTCGGCGTAGGAGAATTGGTACATCGTTTGCCGTTGCTCGGGTTAGCTGATGAAACGCAGGATGCTGAGTTGCTGGAGCCGCGCGGTCAGCGCGTAGGAAGCTTCGATGTGGCTGAGCAGGTCGCTGACCCGCGTCTGCGCTTCATAGGGATCGACGCCGACCATGTCGCCGATCTGGCGCTCGAACAGGTCGATCTGCACCTTGAGCCGGTCGCTGGCGTCGCTGACGCGCTTCTGGATGATGCCGGTGGTGGCCTGCAGGTCGCCGATGTTGCCGACGGCCTGGCCGACAAGGTCGACGGCCTTGGCCAGAAGCGCCTCCAGCGCGCCGGGGCCGATATTGCTGTCGAACAGGTCGCTGATCGTCGCCGCTGCCATGGCAAGCTTGCGGATGCCGGGATCGTTGGCGCTGACGGAGGTTTCCGTGGTGTCGGAGAGCGTGACGCGGCTGACGATGCGCTGGTCGGTGGCGTCCGACCAGTTTGCCGCCCAGCCGGCGCCGAGGAACTGCGGCTCGACGGCCGCGGTGAGAAAAGCGTCCATCTGAGCGGCGGTGATGGAGGCCGCCGCCGGGTCGTTCTTGGCGAAGCCGAAATGCGACAGGAAGGCGGCGTCGAAGGCTGCCTTTGCCGCCGATCCCGGCGCGGAAAAATCGTCGATCGGCGTCACGTCGGTGTTGGTGCCGGCAAAAATGTGCTCGCCGTTGAAGCTGGTGTTGAGGATGCCGGTCAGTTCCTCCAGCATGATTTTTGCGCTGGATTGTGTGACGTCGCCGACGGCGTCGCCGGATGAGCTGGTGGTCAGCGTCGACAGGAAGGTCTGGGCGGCTTCGTGGATCTGCGTCAGCGAATCCTGCGTGGTCTTCAGCCGCGACGAGATCAGCGTGTTGGAATCGACGATGCCCTGCATGCGCTCGAAGTCGCGCGTGAACGATACCGTCTGCGCGGTGCGGGCGCCGAGGGCCAGGCCGGTGTCGGCAAGCTGGCCGGTTTGCAACTCCTTCTGCGCCTTGGTGAGTTCCGCCTGGGCGCGCACCAGCGAATAGCGCAGCGACTGGGAGAGGGCGGCGGTGGAGACGGACGTCGTCTTCATGGACTACCTCACCGCCGCCAGCAGCGCGGCCAGCATCTCGTCGACCGCCTTGATGATGCGGGCTGACGCCTCGTAGGAATGTTCGAGGTCGAGCAGCAGCGACATCTCGGCGTCGACATTGACGCCGGTGGCGTTGGAGAGCGCTTCCTGCGTGCGGGTGGCCAGCGCCTCCTTGTTCTCGGCGCCTTCCGATGCATCCTTGCGCACCGCCTGGAACCAGCCGATCGAGGCGGTCGAGAAATTGCTGAGGCTGATGTTGGTGGTCAGGCCGGCCGCCGTGTCGAAGGCCATCGGCTGGTCCATGCGGTCGCCATAGGCGATAAGAAGGTCCGCGAAGCTGGCGTTGCCGCCGGTATTGACGACATAGGCAGCGCCGTTGGCGCCGCCATCGCGCAGCAGTTCCGGATTGCCGCCGGCGCTGCTATCGAAGGCCGCGTTGATCCTGATCGAGCCGGCAAGGCCGTCGACCAGTGTACCGGCGGCAGGCACAGCCGGCGCGCCGGGCCAGGTGAAGAGGCCCGGCCTGTCGGCCACGGCCGTGCCCTTTTCGGCGAAGGCGGTGACCAGCCCTCGCGCGATCTCGTCAAGCTGGCCCTGCATCTTGGTGGCGACGTCGTCGCGCAACTGCACCATGCCGGCGATCTTGCCCGAGGCGTCGGTGTTGCCGCCGCTGCCTAGGCCGACCGGCACGCCGTCTATATAGACGGGGTTGCCGGCGCTGCCCGCCCCGTACGAGGTGGAGGCTTGGAAGGAGACCGTACGCGGCACCTTCTCGAACAGCGTCGCGCCGTCCTTGGTCATCAGCACCATGTCGTTGTCGCCGCGCGACAGCGTCGACAGGGGCACGTATTCGGAAATTTTCTTCAATAGCGCGTCGCGCTGGTCGAGCGCGTCGTTGACGTCGCGGCCGGCACGTGTGCCGAGGGTGACCGCCGTGTTGACGTCCTTGAATTCGGCAAGCAGCCCGTTCAGCTCGTCGACGGCGGTGGCGATCTGGCCGTCCATGTCGACGCGGAACGACTGGATCGAGGCCGTGCCGCCGTTCAGCGTGCGCACCACCTGGCGGGCGGCATCGATGGCGTTCTCGGCCAGGCTGCGGTTCGACGGCGATGCCGAATAGGTCTGCAGCGCTTCCTGGAACTTGGCGAGCGCCGTGGCGGCGGTCGTGCTGTTGTCGACGCCGTTGACGGAAATTTCGAGCTGCTCAAGGCCGCTGGAAAGTGCACCCTGGCCGCTCCACGACGACAAAGCGGAGAGATTCTGGCGGAACAATTGCTCGTTGGTGACGCGCTGGATGTCGACGACGCGCGCTCCCGGGCCGGTGCTGGAGACCAGCGCGACGCGTCTGGTGTAATCTGGATTCTTTGCTTCCTGGACGTTGCGCGAAACGACGCTGGTCTGGCGCCCGTTGTTGAGGAGCGAGGACTGCGCGATTGCGAGAGCGGAGGAAAGCGACATGCGTAAGGACTTTCAGGCGGCCCGCATCGCCGCGGACGCCCGAAGGCGCCGCGGCCCGCGATGCTACCTCTTGAGATTGACGAGGACGTCCATGAGGTCGGCCCCGGTCTGGAACACTTTCGAATTGGCGGTGTAGCTGCGCTGCGACTCGATCATGTTGGTGAGCTCTTCGGCCACGTCGACATTCGAGCTTTCGAGCGCGCCCGAGACGATCGCTCCATACGAGCCTTCCCCGGCGAAGCCGACCTGCACCGAACCGGACAGCGTGCTCTCGGAGAAGACGTTGCCCGGCAGCACATTGAGCTGATCCGGGCTCTGCACGCTGGCGAGCGGGATGCGGTAGAGGTCCTTGATCGAGCCGTCGCTGAATTGCGCGAAGACGGTGCCGTCGCTGGCGATTTCCACGGTGTCGATCGTGCTCGGGCCTGAGCCGTCGATCTCGGCCTTGCTGACCGTATATTCCTCGCCGAGCTGGGTCATCTTGGCGAGATCAATCGTCAGGTTCTGACCGCCGGGAATGGCGACGCTGATGTTCTTGGGGCTGGCCGCCGTGAGCTGGCCGGTGGTGCCGTCGAAGGAGAGCGTCTGCGTCGCCAGTGCCGGGCTGGAATAGGGGAACGAGGTGTTCGCCGCAGCGTCCGCCTGGTTGTAGATCGTGACTTCCCACGTATTGTTGGCGGTCTTGGTGCTGTAGACGTCGAGCAGCACCTCGCGGCCGAGATTGTCGTAGGCGAGCAGCGAGGATTTCGCCGAGAATTTTGCTGTGGCGGCATTCTGCGACGGCCGCTCGGCCGCCGGCACGATGTCGGCGCTGGCGGGGAGGTTGGCGCTGAAGATGCCGATCTTGCTCGGCGCGGCGGTCGTCTCGTTGATCTTGACGCTGACGGCTTCGAGGCCGCCGAAACCATTGGCGTTGGCGCTGGGGACGCCATTGGCGTAGCTGTAGCCCATCAACTGGAAACCTGCGGCGTTGACCAGCCGGCCTTCGTCGTCGGGCGTGAAGGCGCCGGCGCGGGTCATGAAGGTCTGCCCGTCCGCATCCTGGACGATGAAGAAGCCGTTGCCGTTGATGGCGAGATCGTTGGACGAGGTCGTGAAGCGCAGGTCGCCCTGCTGAGAAATGGCGTTGCGCACCGTGGTGGTGACGCCGCCCGAGGTATAGTTGCTGTTGGTGGACGGTATGATCAGCGACGAGAACTCGGTGCTGGAGCGCTTGTAGCCGGTGGTGTTCGAGTTGGCGATGTTGTCCGACACGGACGAAAGCCGGTTGGCCTGGGCATTCATGCCCGAGACGCCGGTGCGCATCATTCCATAAAGGCTCATCGGGAGGTCTCCTCATGATCCAGGCCGTTGGACCCGAGGATAGTCTTGCTGTCTTGCGCGAGGCTGTCGGCGCGGCCGCCGCCTGCCGAGGCCTGGGCGGGCGCCGGCATCAGACGATCAGCCGGTAGCCGAGGAAACGCTTGGAATCGATCGGGTCGAAACCAAGCCGCTCGCGCAGCTTCTTGCGCAGCTTGCTGATGTGGCTCTCGACGACGTTCTCCTCGACCTCCTCGTCGAAGAGGCCGTAGATGGCATTGAACACCTGTGTCTTCGTCACCCGCCGGCCGCTGTTGGCGGCGAGATATTCGAGGATTCTGCGCTCGCGGCGCGGCAGCGGCAGCGGCTGGCCGTCGATCTCGGGGTCGCGGCCGTCCATGAAGATGCGCATGCGGCCGATCTCGGTCGGCTTCTGCTCGTCGCTGGCGCGGCGGCGGATGGCGGCGATGCGCGCCAGGATCTCGCGGATGTGCACCGGCTTGCGGATGACGTCGTCGACGCCGGCTTCGAACAGCCGCAGCGTGTTTTCCAGGGAATGCTGTTCGCTGAGCGCGATCACCGGCGCGCCGGTGCGGTCCCGGATGGCGCGGGGCAGGACATTTTCGCTGCCGCAATCGCCGATCAGGAACGCCCTGACCGATTTCAAATCCTCGTCGGCGGCGCTGGAAACCCATTCGCCGAATTCGCCCGACTTAAAACCGGTGGTTGCCACACCTTCCCGGTCGAACAGTGAAGAATATCCTTCAGTGACGAGCTCTCGCTCGTCTACGATCACGATCATCGGCCCCCGCCTTTCGAATCATTCGCAGCGATCTGTGCAGCAAGGCGTAGTCGCGACGGCGACCCCGAAATATCGCTATTTCTTGTGGATAGTTTTTGGGGAGGCGCCGCGCCTAAAGGTTGTGCGTTGCGATGGCGGGTTGCATCTTCGTTCAGGACGGCGAGGGGAGAAGACGGCACGCAGCGGCGACCTGGCCGACATGAAAAGGTCTAGGCGGTATTGCTACTTTAAGTTGCAAAATGAACGGGCGTTGGTGGTCCACTTGCCGAAGCCTGTGGCGACCATGTTGGCGATGACGCGGCATACATAGCGCTTCTGCGCTGGGTCGTTGTCGGGGCCGGCGTGATAGCGCGCGACGGCCATCGACCAGGTGTCGTGGCGGGCGTGGAGCCTTGCCAGAAAACGCGCCGCGTAATCGACGTTCTTGCGCGGATCGAGCATGTCGCCGACGTTGGTGAAGTGCCTGGAATGGTAGTGGTGGTTGATCTGCATGCAGCCGAGGTCGATGAGCGTCTTGCCTTCGCTGCGGGCCTTTGCGAAAGCCGAAAGCGCCTGCTGGCGGCTTGCCGGAAAAACTGCTTTTCCTTCTATATTCAGGGCATTGGGCTGAAGGCTGCCCTTGTTTCCCGTCTCTGTCAGGCCGACGGCATAGAGGATGCCGACGGGTACGCCGTAGAGCTCGGCGGCGCGCAGAATCTCTGGTTCGCACGGGTTGCCGGCTGCTGCGGCGAAACCGGCGCTAGATATAAACGCCGCCGCGCCGATCAGCATCGCGCGAGGCCGTACCGCCGAAAGCACCCGAAGCATTGCCGTCATGACGTCCTCCCTGCTGACTGCCGGACCTGTTGCCGCCGTCGCCCGAACCCATGCCGCCGTTCGGCTGGTCGCGGCCCTGCGCCATGGGTTGCGGCATCGTGGCATCGGTGCGCGGGAGCATATTTTGAACGATCAAAGATTGAATTATGGAAATCTGTCCGACGTCGTAGCCGAGCGAGCGAACGGCTTTCTCGATCACCTGTTCCTCTCCCTTCAGCCGGTCATGCGCCTCGCGCGTGGCGACGCTGAGCTCGACTGTCAGTTGTGTTCCCGACATGCTCAACGTGGCTATGACCACCCCCAAATGTTCGGGATTGAGCTGCACCTGAAGGCTCTTGAGGACCGGCTGCGTACGAACGGATTGTGACTGTGTCGTCTGTGCAACAGGGGTTGCCCGCCAGGTCGGTTCGGAAAGAATCGCCGCGGCGACAGCGAGAGGCGGGGAGGCAGGTTGGGTCGCGGTTTCGACTGACTTGAGCGGACCCGTGACCACGCTTGGTTGAGTCGAGCGGCCGGGCTCGGGAGGGCCTTTGGCGTCGATCTCCGCATCGTCGTCCTTCGTTGTCGGCACGGTATCCGAAACAGGGGGCTCCAGGGCCTGGTCCGGCGACGCCTGACGCTCCATGTCCGGGGTCGCAGTGGCCGGCGCCGGCGAAAGCGTCCGCCACATCATCGCCGGAAGGGGTGCGCGGGGCGGTTCCCGCGGAGCAAATATCCGGGCCTCGTCTGGTGGCTCCGTCGGCGTGGCGGCCGGGCCGTCAAACGCCCGGGCGGCCGGGCTGGTGTCCTCGGCCCGTGCCGACTGGCGGTTCACATAACGTGCCGCAGCAGCAGTGAGCTCGACGGCAAATGATGGGGGCGGGGTCCCGACTCCTGGATCGGGAAGGTCGGATGCCGTCGCTGTGGCGCCCGGCTGCATCGGTCGCGCCGTCTGGGCCGGTATCGCGGACTCCTCCACGGAAGCTGATGCGATGGAAAGAGTTGGCTGGACGGATGTCGGGGGTGCAAGGCGGACCGGCTCGTCCTGTGCCATAGCCGTGGGTGCGGCGACGGGTTCGGACCTTGCCGAGACGATTTGCGCCACGGTATTGGCCGGTATCTGCGCGGCAGCCGGCCGATATGCCGGGAGATCGGTGGCATCGGACGATGTTTTAGCGGCAAACAGGATCGGCGGTGCCTCTTTGCCCGCTGTCGTAATCGACGCTGCTGCCGCCATTGCTGTGGGGAGTGCTGGTCCGGCCGGCGGGTCGGGGTTCGGCATGTCGGCCGCACCCTCGCTGTCAATGTCGGTCGACGCGGTCTGCGGTTCGAGCCCGGCCGATATGGGTTCGTTCAAGGCAGAGACGGGCCTGGCCGATGGTGCGGGGGGCGGTCGAGCCGGCGCCTCCGTTCCTCTCGTCGTCAAATCGTCCGCGCGCGGCGTGCTACTGATGACGGTCTCTGTTTGCGCCGGCTCGCCTTCTGTCGGGGACTCTGCCGGACCTGGCAATCTTAGGGACACAAGCGAGGGGGAAGCGGAAGACGCTTCGGTTTGAACGGCGGTCCGATCGGGTTGGGCAATAGCAAGCGGGTCCGACGTGAAGGCCGTCGCGACCGGGGCATTTGCCGCAGTTGCTGGGCTGCGTGCGGCGGAATTGGTCGCCTTGTCGGGAGATGGCGCTCGCTGGTTGGCGTGATGATCCGGGATCGGCTGGCTGGAGCCTGTGGGCGCCTGAGTAAGATGCGTTTCGGCGGGAGCCAGTTCGGCATGGGCCTGCCTGGTCTTGACAGGTTCGGCCGGTATCGGCGTGACCACGATGCTTGAGGACTTCGCTGCAGGGCCGGCAGGCGCCGGATGCCGATCGGCATCGTGATGTGAAGGCCGTTCGGCGTCGGCGGCGAATGTCGGCTTCAGCCGGTTTTCGACCGGGGCGTTTGCGGTGGGGCTTCGCGCCACATCAATAGGCGGGGCTGCTGCGCCGGCTCCTGGATCTTCGTGTTTTCCGTCGAGGATGTTGCTTGAGCCTGTTGTAACCCTTGGGAGATCAGGCTTTGCCTCGGCCGGCATGTCCGCGGACCGTTTTGCGCCGTTGTGTCGCCGTGGCAATTCTGGGAGGTCCGGCGTCGTGACGGCGGCGGCCGGCGTCCCGGTGGACTGCATTGTGTCTGCATCGGATGCATCCGACTCGCCCTTGCGTCGCGGATGATCGTCCGGCGCAATGACTTCGGAGTCCTTGCCCGCACGCTCATAGGTGGGGGCGGGGCGGTCATGATGGACTTCCTGCCCAGTGCCTCGCTCCAGATGGCCGACGAACCAAGTCTCTGGTTGCGTTGCATCGGCTTGGTGGTCGCGCGCAGCGATATGGCGAGCGGAGGCGTCGATGCGTTCGCCGCGCGCCGCACGTGCTGTAGCGGCAGGCTCGATCGGGCGGACCAGTTTCGAGAACGCTCCGTCGCTGGGATGCCCGGCGCCGCGAAGCGCGTGTTTTGCGTGTTTTGGCGGGAGCAGTCCGGGATTGGTGATATCCGTCGTTTTCAATCCTCGGCTCCCGCCAGCAATGCATCGATTTCGGCAAGTCGCTTACGCCCATCGGCGACGGCCGCATCGACGGGATCGGCAGGAGCCGCGGCCTTGCCGGCTGCGGCGGTAGTGGAGGCCGGTCCGTCGGCCGCCATCTCCGGCCGAGCGGCTGGTTCGGCCAGCGCAGGCTCTTCGTCCACGGCTGGCTCGGCTTCCTGCGGTTCGGCGGATGCTTCCACAACTGGCGGAATGTCGGCGTCTTCGGGGCTGGCTTTCTCGGGAGCGATATCCGCCTGACCGGCATCGTCGTGGTTGGGCGCGCCTGGGGCGGCATCGTTTGGCGCCCCCGCGATCGGCAAGGAGACGGCCGGCTTCTCGGCCACGGCGGGATCAGGCTTCGGCGGTATGGCAATGGGCGCCAACGGCGCGGGCTTGTCGACGATGCCGTTGCTGACGGCCAGCACGGCATCGAGCAATTCGCGGTCGCCTTCCGAAAGCTTCTTGCGGTCGATTTTGCCGATGCGCTCGCGGATGACGTCCGCCGGCTCGGTCGCGACGCTGGTCAGGCTGGTATAGAGCAGCAAGCGCGGGTCCTTCTCCTGCTCGGACGGAATGTCCACGGCGTCGGCCTTGGCCGCGGCATATTTGGACAGCGCCACGAAACCCTCGATCGCCGCGCGGCGCGCTATGCGCAGGTAGACCACCTTGCGCTGCTCAGGATTCATCAGCGCGACCACCGCGTCGACGGAGGCGAGGTCGAGCTTGTCCTGCAGCTTGATCACGCCGGCCACCAGAGCGTCGGCGAACTGGCTGGCATAGGGGGAGCGGATGTAGCCGCGCGCATACTGGTCGAGGGCGCGCACGAAACGCTGGGGATCCTCGACGGTCGCGGCAAGCGTGATCGAGCGGCGAAGGGCTGCTTCCTCGACCAGCGAGCCTGGGGAGAGCAGGCGCGCCTGGTCGAGCATCCTCAGCGCGCCCACCGGGTCCTCGAGCGCGGTCAGCGAGCCCTTGAGCAGCGCGATGAACGAGCCGATCTCGGCCGGTTCCTGCATCGGGTCGACGGGCTTCAATACCGCCGCGGCGTTGCGCGTGCCGCCATTGAGGTAGCCGAGGATGCCGGCCGCGATGCGGCTGTCGCGTTCCTCCAGGTGCAGCCGGAGCAGGATGGATTTCAGCGTCGCCGGATTGCCGCCGCTCATCGCGTAGACCAGCATGGCTTGCAGATTGGTGGGCTGCATGAGTTCGGCCGCGCTTGCTTTGCGCAGGCGCTCGTCGATCATTTCGAGAAGGCGGCGCTGGATCGGCAGGGCGGCATGGTCGCCGACGGCAACGCGGTCCTGCACATGCTGCAGCGAACGTACCATCTGATAGGGCTGTAGCTCCGGCATGTCGTCGGTCGGTTGCGCGCGAGCGCCGGCGGCGCAGAGCACACATGCACCCAACAGTGCGGCGGCCGGCGCCAAAAACCTCATCCGCCGATCTCAAGCAGAATTTCGATGCGGCGATTGATCGCGGCAAGCGGATCGGCGCCGTCCTTCGGCTTGCGGTCGGCAAAGCCGGAAACCTCGGTGACGCGGCGCTCGTCGAGACCGGCGCGCACCAGCATGTAATAGGCCGAATGCGCGCGAGCGGTGGAAAGCCGCCAGTTGTCGTAGCCATTGCCCTTGTAGGGCCGGGCGTCGGTGTGGCCGCTGATGGTAACGGTGCCTTTCTGTTTGCCGATCGCCTGGCTGATCTTTTCCATGGCGAGCACCAGTTCGCGGCGCGGCAGCGCCGAGCCGATCTCGAACATGCCGAATTCGAGCTGGTCGGTGACCGAGACCTGGACGCCCTTGCCGGTGGCGACGACCGAGATGCCGTCCTTCATCTTGTCGCCCGGCAGAAGTTCCTCGGCCAGTTCCCTGCGGATCTGGTCGGCTGCTTTCACGGTCTCGGGCGTGGGCTCGGCTTTTTCCGGCGGTGATGCGGGCTTTTCGGAGGGTGGGGCTGTCAGGTCTTTGGATACAGCTGCCCCGGACGGCGGCGCCGAGGGGGATGCCGGCAGCGGCTTGGCGTCAGCGGCGGCAGCCTTGGCCGGAGGTGGCTCCTCCACCGCGGCCTCGATTTTCGCCGGCGGCGCCCCGGCTGATGTTTCTTCGGTGCGCTTCGGCTCGGCGCTGGCTTCCGCCTCGCTGGGCAGCGCGACCTGCTGCGACCAGAAGTCGGGCGCAAACGGATCGCGGTAGGCTTCGCCGCCGGACGCGCCGGTGGCGGGGCCGGCGACCTGCGCGCCGCCGTCGCCCTTCTCGCTGATGTTCTGCTTGATGCCGGTGTCCGACGCGATCTCGGCCAGCACCGCGTAGGGATCGGAGAACAGCTTCGCGTCGGCCTCCTTCTTGATCTCAGAACTCTCGACTGTGCCTTCGTTGACCGACGGTCCGGCCTTGGAGTCACCGCCTTCCGAATTCTTTTCCGCCGCGCTGCCTGCCTGTTCCGGGCCATCGCCCTCGTCCTCGAGGCTCTTGCGGGCAGCGTTGCGGTCGACCAGCTTGACCGGGTTGAAATAGCTGGCGACCGCAGCCCGGGTCTCTTCGTTGGAGGCGTTGATCAGCCACATCACCAGGAAGAAACACATCATTGCCGTCATGAAGTCGGCGAAGGCGATCTTCCAGACGCCGCCGTGGTGGCCCTCGTCATGATCGCCATGGCCGCGGCGAACGATGACGATCTCGTGGTGGCCATGCTGCGGATCGACGGCGCTCACGCGAGGATCTCCGACAGGACCGCCGACCATTCGGACAGCCGCGTCTCGAAGACGGTGCCGTCGATGGTGACGGAAAGATCGAAGCCTTCGGCCTCGACGTGATGGAGATTGGCGGCGCGCTCGGCAAGCACGGCGCTCAGGCCGGCAAAGAGAGACTGCGGGCCGCGTACCTCGATGCGCATAGATTCCGTGTCGCGGATGGCGCTCTCGATCGAGTGGGCCAGGCTTTGCAACGAACGCTGCCGCACATTGTCGCTGAGCACGCCGCCGAGCAGGCGCGCCACGACATCGGAAACATGCTCGCCGACGCCGTGTTCCAGTTCGGCAAAGCGAGCCGATATCGCCGCGCCTGCCTCGCCGCCGAGTTTTTCGGCGAGCGCTTCGACTGCCTCCTGATGCCGCTGCTGTTCGGCGAGCAGGGCGGCCTCGTGTTCGACGGTTAGGCGCATTATCACCGCCTGCTCGGCCCGCTCGACCTCGGCGCGGACGATCTCGGCAATGTCGACTTGCGGCGGTGGAGGTGAGGTGACGGCCATGGGCGCGGCGGGGCGCACCTCCGGTCGGGCGGGTACGCCGAAATCCGGCAGGGCGTCGATGAGCCTCAGCGCGGCCATCATCAGCCCGCCGCTTCCGGGGCCGCCCATTTGCGCAGGATCAGCGCGGTGCGTTCCTCATTGAGGTCGACCATGCGCGCCAGCCGCTCCTGCGGAGCCGGTTTCAGCTTCTGGCGCAGGTCGTCGAGAGCCGTCGGCGCGGCGGTCCTGCCCGGAAGCGCGGTAACCGAGGCCTCGCCGTTCTCCGGATTTGGCAGCGAACGCTGCACCTCGTCGAACGACGGGCCGGGCAGCGCCGGGGCTGTGGCCGGCGTGCGCATGGCGGCGACCATCGGGCGCAGGCCGAAAAAGGCGAGCAGGAACACGACCACGATGAAGGCGGAGGCGTTGATCATGGTGCCGACATGCTGGCCGATCTTGTCCATGATGCCGGGCATGGCGACCTCGCTGCCGTCCAGCCCGTCGATGAACTCGACCGCCGAGACGTTCAGTCTGTCGCCGCGCGCCTCGTCCAGCCCGGCTGCAGAGGTGACGACCTTCTGGATGTCGGCGATGCGTTCGGCGAGCTTTTCCGGCGTCGCGCCCTCGCCGAGGATTGTTGCCAGCCGCTGCTGGTTGACGACGACGGCGATGGAGAGCTTCGTCACCGTATAGCCGTTGCTGGTGGTCGAGATGCGCTTGGAGTTCATCTCGTAATTGGTGGTTTCCTCCTTGCGCTCGCTCTGCTCGGAGGATTGCGGGCCGGCGGTGGCCGGCGCCTGGGTCTCGGGGAGGTTCTGGTCGACCGAGGTCGGCGTCGCCGCCGTCTGCTGGCTGGTGTTCTCGTTGGAGCGGACGACCTGAACGGAGCGTTCTACCCGCGATTCCGGATCGAAGATCGTTTCTTCCGATTGGCGCATGTCGGTGTTGACGTCGGCCTTGACGCTGGCGCGGAAATTGTCCGGGCCGAGATAGGGCGCCAGCGCACGGCGGATGTTGTCCTCGATCTGCATCTCGACATTGCGCTCGACGCCGAGGGAGCGGCTGGCGCTGGAATTCGACGGATCGTCACCGGCGGCAAGCAAGGTGCCGCTGGAATCCAGCACCGTGACCTTCTCGACGCCGAGCCCGGGCACGGCGGCGGCGACGAGATAGCGGATGGCGCTGGCGCTTTTTGCGGCATCGAGGTCGGTGGCGCGGATGACGACGGAGGCCGAAGGCTGCTGCTCGTCGCGGCGGAAGGAGGCGCGCTCCGACATCACCAGGTGGACGCGCGCGGCCTTGATGCCGTTGATCGACTGGATGGTGCGGGCGATCTCGCCCTCCAGCGCGCGGACACGCGTCACCTGCTGCATGAAGGAGGTGAGGCCGAGCGAGCCGACATTGTCGAAGAGTTCATAGCCGGCATTGGCGCTGGTCGGCAGGCCCTTCTCGGCGAGCAGCATGCGCGCCGCCGCCGTCTTGCCTGCCGGGACCAGCACTGTCGTGCCGTCGGAGGCGACGTCGAAGCCGATGCCAGCGTCCGCGAGCACCAGGCCGATCTGGTTCACGTCGGAGCGTTCCAGCCCGACATAGAGTGTCTCGTAGGCTGGGCGGTTGAGATAGATCGAGGCGACACAGAGGACCGTCAGGACCAGCAGCGTGACGCCGGCCATGATGGCGAGGCGGCGCGGCCCGAAGCCCTGCAGATTGGCGACGATCTTCTGGAGTTGCTCGGGCACAGATCACGGCTCCACACGGCTTTCCGAGGACAGCCTAGACGTTGAAGCTTGTGCGAGGATGAAACAGCCTAAGGAAGCGGACAATCAGGCGGAACTTCCCTGCGACGCAGGCAATGATATTGTGGGTTCGCTTGATCCAGTGCGGGGGTCCATCCATGGCACTTATCGACGGTCCATTGGCTGTTGTCAGGTCGGTGCGATGGCCGATCGCTGGGCTCAAAATCCTCGACATCGGCTGCGGTTCGGGCGGCTTTGCAAAACAGCTTTCGGGCGAAGGCGCCATGGTGACTGGAATCGATCCGGCGGTGGAGGCAATTCGGCAAGCGGCCGCCACGGTTCCGCTGGCGAAGTTCGTCACGGGTGTGGCGGAGTCGCTGCCATTCGATGACGCGGCTTTCGACATCGCCGTGACGATTAATGCGTTGCATCATGTTCCCGAGGCGGCCATGCGCGCAGCCTTGAGTGAGGCGGCAAGGGTGCTGAAGCCGGATGGCGTGTTAGTCGTAATCGAGCCTACGGTGACCGGAAATTTCTTCGAAGCGCTGCGGCTGGTGGAGGACGAAACAATCGTTCGGCAGGCCGCGCAGGCGGCGATTGCTGCTGCGGTCTTGGCCGGCGAGTTCCAAATCGTCCGGTCTTTCGGCTACGTCCGACAAGAGGTTTTCGATACGGCAACGGCTTTTCTGGAGCGCGTCATCGCTGTCGACACGTCACGTCGAAACGTGGTTGAGCGCAACCGCTCAGCCATCACCGACGCTGTGGTTTCCGCCGCGAGATCCAACACCGACGGACGGCTGGTCTTCGACCAGCCAGTCAAGGTGGATATTCTCAGGCCCGCCTGAACCCTATCCCGACGTTGCCTCGGCGTTCGCTTAGCCGTTCTGGAACAGCGAGAGCACGCGCTGGGCGTTGGAGTTGGCGATCGACAGCGCCTGGATGCCGAGCTGCTGCTGGACCTGGAGGGCCTGGAGCCTGGTCGATTCCTTGTTCATGTCGGCGTCGACGAGCTGGCCGACGCCGCGCTCGATGGAGTCCATCAGGCTGGTGGTGAAGGTCTTCTGCTGGTCGATCTGCTTCTTGGCGGCGCCGAGGATGACTGCGCCGTCCTGCATCTCGCCGAGCGTCTCGTCGACGACTTTGATCATCTGCGCGATCTGCGCGTCGCTATAGCCGACGACGGTGAGTGTCGCCACGGCGTAACCGTCCGTGGCGGCGGGAGCGGCGCCGGGCGTGGTTGGATTCACCGCCGTGTTGGAGCGAACGCCGGTGGTGCCGAGGCGAAGGCCTTCGAGGATGCCCTTGTTGACCTGGTCGGCGGCGCCCGCGCCGGAGTCGTAGAGCTTGATGTTCTGCACCTTGATCTTGATGGTGCCCAGCGTGACGGTGCCTGCGGCGTCGCGATTGAAGGCAGAGACGATCTGCGCGTCATTGTGGACGCCCGCGGCGGTATGGCCGTTGGCGATGGTCGAGGCCACCGACAGCCAGTTGGCGCCGGAGAAGGTCGCGGCGTCGGCATAGCTCTTCAACTGCGACTGCAAGGTGGCGATTTCAGTCTGGATCTTGTCCTTGTCAGCCGGGGTCGCGCCGGTTGCCGCAACCACCTTGACCTTGATGTCGTTGACGAGATCAATCGCCTTGTTCATCGCGGTGTAGGCGGTATCGACCTTGGAGGCGCCGAGACCGAGCGCGTCCTGGACCGTCGACATGGCGCCGCGGTCGGAACGCATCGTCGTAGCGATCGACCAGTAGGCAGCGTTGTCGGCGGCTTCCGCCACACGGTATCCCGTCGAAATCCGCGACTGGATGGTATCCAGCGACTTGTTGGTGGCTGCCAGGCTTTGCAGCGCCGTCAGCGCCGAAGCGTTCGTCATAATGCTCGACACGAAACCCACCTCATCCTTGACCGGACCATCGTCCGGCGAATCACGCCGATACAATCGCGCATCAGGTGGATCGCCGTAACCCTTGCTTAACCATGATTACAGGCAGCATGGTTAATTCTGTCTTAAGGTGCTGGCGGTGCTACGGATTTGAGGCTCCAAACGCTGAACGGGCCGCGCTTCGATCGAAGCGCGGCCCGCTGAACGGTTGGCGAGATGGGTGGCGGCGCTGTTAGCCGCGGAAGAGCGATAGGATCGACTGCGAGTTGCCGTTGGCGATCGACAGCGCCTGGATGCCGAGCTGCTGCTGAACCTGGAGGGCCTGCAGGCGGGTCGATTCCTTGTTCATGTCGGCGTCGACCAACTGGCCGATGCCGCGGTCGATCGAGTCCATCATGCTCGAGGTGAAGGTCTTCTGCAGGTCGACGCGGGTCTTGGCGGCGCCGAGATTGGTCGCGGCGGTGGTCATTTCCTTCAGCGCGGCTTCCGTCACCGTCAGCATCTGGCCGATCTGGGCATCGCTGTGGCCCTTCACCGAGAGCGTCGAGACCGTATAGGTGTCGCCGGCGGCCGGAACGGCGCCGCCGGTCGGAACCTGTGCGGCCGCGTTGCGCGCGCCGGTGGTGCCGAGGCGAGTGGCATCGAGGATGCCGTCGTTGAGGCCGGTGGCGGTGGCGAAGGCGTCGTAAAGCTTGATGTCCTGGACCTTCACGTCGATGGTCGACAGCGTGACGGAGCCCGCCGCATCGCGGTTGAACGAGGCGACGATCTTGACGTCGTTGAAGGTGCCGGCGGTGGTGTGGCCGGTCGTCGTATCCGTCGAAAGCCAGTTGGCGCCGGAGAAGGTGGCGGCGTCGGCATAGCTCTTGATCTGGCCCTGCAGGGCCTTGATCTCGATGTCGTATTTCTCCTTGTCGGCGGCCGAAGCGCCGTTGGCGGCGACGAGCTTGACCTTGATGTCGTTGACCAGTTCGATCGCCTTGTTCATGCCCGTATAGGCCGTGTCGATCTTGGAAGCGCCGAGACCGAGTGCGTCCTGCACGGTCGACAGCGCCCGGTTGTCGGACCGCATCGTGGTGGCGATCGACCAATAGGCGGCATTGTCGGCAGCCTCGGCGACGCGGAAGCCGGTCGAGATGCGGCTCTGGGTGACTTCGAGGTTCTTGTTGGTTGCGTTGAGGGTCTGCAACGCGGTCATTGCTGACGCGTTGGTCATGATGCTGGCCATGGGATACTCACCTTACTGGAAAGCAGTACTGAACAGGCATACCGGATCGACCGGTATGACGGTGTGGCATCATGCCCATGATCGTGCGCTGACGATCAGCCCGCCATTTCTTGAGCGGACTATGGCAGGGACACGCTACCAAACGCATAAGCGTTATGGTTAGCAGACGGTGAATTGCCTGCTTTGTTGGCGCAGGCAATACAGCGCGGAAGCGGGCTATGTCCGGAGGTCTAGCGGCTTGCCTGCAAGTATTTCGACCGATACAGCTCGGCAACGAATGTATCCGCTAAGGCCGTAACAAGGCCCGAGTTCCAGTTCGTAGTCTTCCGAAGATGGATCCGTCACGTAGTGGGTCTGGCTTTCTGGCCGATCCAAAGCGCGCCTGACGACCAGCTCCGACAAGACGTTCTGGGGGGCCGAACCCCTTGAGTTGGATGTGGATGATGTCTGTCATCACAAACGTGACCACGGCATGTCTGTCGCAGATAAAATGGCCGCGCTCATCTGTCTGGTTCAGCCCGCGCCAAAAATAAACATTAAGGCGGCTGGGCGCTCGTCGGCGCAGGTCGAGACCTACCACCTCGGCATCATGGAAGGTCGGCACGAAGCCGAACCAGTCCACCACTTCGGCGGCGCCTGGAATAGTTGCGAAGAGAGGCGAGGTTTCAATCATTGCTGGATAGGAGCATCCCTGGCCTGATGGTCAAGGGGCTTGGGCCGAAAGTCGTGGGCTGTTCCGATAAATCAGACGGGCCGCGCTTCCCCCGAAGCGCGGCCCGTCGAAGCTGTTGCCTGGACGGTTCTTCGTCTTCTCTTAGCGGAAGAGCGACAGGATCGACTGCGAGTTGCCGTTGGCGATCGACAGCGCCTGGATGCCGAGTTGCTGCTGGACCTGGAGGGCCTGAAGCCTGGTCGATTCCTTGTTCATGTCGGCGTCGACGAGCTGGCCAATGCCGCGGTCGATCGAGTCCATCATGCTTGCAGTAAACGTCTTCTGCAGGTCGACGCGGGTCTTCGATGCGCCGAGATTGGTCGCGGCGGTGGTCATTTCCTTGAGGGCTGCTTCCGTAACCGTCAGCATCTTGGTGATCTGGGCGTCGCTGAAGCCCTTCACCGAGAGCGTCGAGACCGTATAGGTGTCGGTCGCGGCGTCGGTGCCGGGGACGACAACCGCGGGAGCGGCCTGGCGGGCGCCGGTGGTGCCGAGGCGCACGGCGTCGAGGATGCCGTCAGTGGTGCCGTCGGTCGAGCCGCCGTCATAGAGCTTGATGTCCTGGACCTTCACGTCGATGGTCGACAGCGAGGCGGCGCCGGCCGCGTTGCGGTTGAAGGAGGCGACGATCTTGACGTCGTCGAAGGTGCCGGCCGTGGTGTGGCCGCTGGTGGTGTCGACCGACAGCCAGTTGGCGCCGGAGAAGGTGGCGGCGTCGGCGTAGCTCTTGATCTGGCCCTGCAGGGCCTTGATCTCGATATCGTATTTTTCCTTGTCGGCGGCCGAAGCGCCGTTGGCGGCAACGAGCTTCACCTTGATGTCGTTGACCAGCTCGATCGCCTTGTTCATGCCGGTATAGGCAGTGTCGATCTTGGAGGCGCCGAGACCAAGCGCGTCCTGCACGGTCGACAGCGCCCTGTTGTCGGAGCGCATCGTGGTAGCGATCGACCAATAGGCGGCATTGTCAGCAGCTTCGGCGACGCGGAAGCCGGTCGAGATGCGGCTCTGGGTTATTTCGAGGTTCTTGTTGGTGGCGTTGAGGTTCTGCAACGCGACCATTGCGGACGCGTTGGTCATAATACTGGCCATGGATACTCACCATACTGAAAGCAGTACTAATAGGCATACCGGATCGACCGGTATGACGGTGCGGCATCATGCCCATGACCAAACGATCACCCCCGCCATGCAGGGGAGACCATCGCAGCGACTCGCTACCAAACGGATAAATCAGAAGGTTAATAAAAGATTGACTGGGGTGAAAACGCCACCAGGACGTCCAAATCCGTGTCGTGATTACGAATTAAGTAAACGACCTGACAAGGCTGCCGACCAGGAGGTTCCATCCGTCGATCAGCACGAAGAACAACAGCTTGAACGGCAGCGAGATCACCGTCGGCGGAAGCATCATCATGCCCATCGCCATGGTGATGGTGGCGACGATCAGGTCGATGACCAGGAACGGCAGGACGATCAAGAAACCGATCTCGAAGCCGCGGCGGATCTCCGAGATCATGAAGGCGGGGACCAGGATGCGAAGGTCGACGTTTTCCCTCGACACCGTCTGGCCGCGCTCGCGGGCAAGGTCGGCGAACAGGTCGAAGTCCTTGTCGCGGACATTGCGGACCATGAAGTCGCGGAACGGATCGGAGATGCGCTCCAGGGCCACCGTCTCGTCGATCTGGTTGGCCATCAGCGGCCTAACGCCGTTGCTCCAGGCCTGATCGAAAGTCGGCGCCATGACGTAGAAGGTCATGAACAGAGACAGGCTGATGAGGATCAGATTGGCGGGTGTCGTCTGCAAGCCGATGCCGGCGCGCAGGATGGAGAAGGCGATGACGAAGCGGGTAAAACTGGTCGCCATGATCAGCAGGCCCGGCGCGATCGACAGCACCGTGATCAGGCCGAACATCTGGATGATGTAGCCGATCGTGGTCCCGTCGGCCTGGCCTATGGCGCCGAGGTCGATCTGCTGGGCAGCGGCGAAGCCGGTGGCGGCGAGGAGCGCCGCAAGAGTGACGAGGAGGCGTTTCATTCGAACAACAGCGTCCTGATCAGAACCTGCTTGACGTGGCCGTCGCTGCGGATGCGGGCGCGCTCCTCGAGATCGGATTTGAGATGCTGGTAGCCGCTCGCGCCTTCGATCTGGTAGAGCTTCAGCGTCCGCATATAGGCGAACAGGTCCTGGTGGATGGCCTCGATGAGGTCGGACGGCTGCGCGGCGTCGAGCAGCAGCGTCAGCTCCATGCGCACCCAGACGCGGCTCGGGGCCGCAAGGTTTGTGGTCATTGGCGCCAGCGACACCAGCAGCGGATTGGCTTCCGCCTCCTCGGCATGCCCGCCTTCCGCAGCGGGAGGCGCGCCATGGTTCTGGGCGGGCGCATGTGCCGCTTCTGCCGTTCCCTCCATGGCGCCTTCCCTGCCGAGATAGCCGCCGGCGAACCAGCCGCCGCCGACCGCCGCCGCCGTCATCACCAGCAGCACGGCGAGTTGCAGGATCAGCGACGGTCCCTTGATCGGCGCGGCGGTCTGGTCGGTGATGGCCATTGCCGCCCCAGTCAGAAGGGCAGGAGCTGGTCGGCAGCCTGCTGACCCCAGCCGGGTTGCTGGACTTCCGACAGGCGGCCCCGGCCGCCATAGGAGATGCGCGCCTCGGCGATGCGGTCGTAGGAGATGGTGTTCTCCGGGCCGATGTCCGTGGGCCGGACGATGCCGGCGATGGTCAGTACCCGAAGCTCGTAGTTGACGCGAACCTCCTGGGAGCCATGGATCATCAGGTTGCCGTTGGGCATGACGTCGGTGACCACTGCGGCCACCCTGAGATCGATGTCCTCGGACCGCTCGGTGGCGGCCTTGCCGTCGGTGCTGGTGGTCGAGCCGACGGCGCCCCGTCCGCTCGCCTCGCCGGTCGTCGTACCGTTCCAGTCGCCGGAGAAGGTGAGACCCATCGTCCGCTCGGCCACGCGGCTGCGATCGGATTCGTTCTTGAATTTCGCCCGGTCGCTGATCGAGATGCGGACGGTGAGGAGGTCGCCGGTGGCAATGGCGCGCGGATCGGTGAACAGCCGGCTCTGCTTGTCGTTCCACAGCGAGAAGCGCTTGACCGGCTGCGATTGCGGCTCGGCATAGCCGCTCTCCGACGAAGGCACCAGCGCCACGCCCGAGCCGACCGGCGACATGGCCGGCGCCTTGCCGATCTCTTTCAAGTTGGAGCCGCAGCCGGCGAGCAGGCCGAGCGCCGCAATGGCAAGAATTCTCTTCATGACGGGTCTTCCCTGCGCGCCGCGCTGACCATGATGCCGGTGAGCGTCGCGGCGGCCTTGCTGTTCATCTCGTTGAGGATGACGCCCGCCTTGCGGGAATCGAGCTTCATGAGGATACCGGCCGCGAGCTTGACGTTGAGCTCGGCGAGGCGCTCGGCGGCGGCGTCCGGCTTCATCGACGCATAGATCTTGACGACATTGTCCTCGGCCTTGGCGAGGAAGGTCTCACGTCGCTTCATCCAGCTTTCGTATTCGGCGCGCTTCTCCTCGAGCCGCTTGATGCGCTGGTCTATGTCGTCCTTGAGCTTCTTCAACTCCATTACCTGGAGCGAATAGCGGCGGTCGCGTGCGGCATCGGCGATACCGGTGCAGAATTTCTCGATCTCGGACGGCGACTGTGTGCCCGAGAGCGGGATGGTCTCGGTGGCGGCGGGCATGCTCGCGGCGACGAGCAGAATTGCTGCCGCGATGCTTGGCCGAGACCAGCGGAACCTTCCTGTGCGCTCCATAGCCATCATCGCTTGCCTCACTGCACCACAAGCTCGGCCTGCATCGCGCCGGCCGACTTGATGCCCTGGAGGATGGCAATAATGCCGTCCGGCTTAACGCCAAGGCGGTTGAGCCCGGAGACCAGCGTCTGCAGGTCGGGACCGTCGAGCACGGCGACCTTGGCGTCGGGCTGCCCGGCATCGATCGTGGTGAAGGGTTCGACGGCGGTCACGCCATCCGAGAACGGCTCGGGTTGCACGACCGTTGGGGTCTCGGTGATGCGCACCGTCAATGCGCCGTGGCTGACCGCGACTCGGGAAATCCTGACCTCGTTGCCTATGACGATTGTACCGGTGCGCTCGTCCAGCACGACGCGAGCGGGCGCGTCGGCTTCGACGACGAGGTTTTCCAGCTCGGCGAAGAAGCGGGCGGCGGAGATGCGGTCCGGCTTCCTGATGATGACAGTGCGCGCATCCTGCTCGGCGGCGACACGGCGGCCGAAACGCTCCATGGAATAGTCGTTGATGGTGTCGGCGATGCGCACGGCTGTGGAGAAATCGGCGTTGCGCAGTTGCAGGATCAGCGTGCCGAGATTGGAGAATTCGGCCTCGACCTGGCGCTCGACGATGGCGCCATTGGGGACACGGCCGGCGGTCGGCACGCCCTGCGTCAGCGTTTCGGCGTCACCCTGCGCGGTGAATCCGGAGACGAAGACGGAGCCTTGCGCCACCGCGTAGATCTCGCCATTGGGAGCCTTGAGCGGCGTCATCACCAGCGTGCCGCCCTGCAAGGATGTCGCGTCGCCGAGCGACGAGACCGACACGTCGATACGCGCGCCGGACTGCACGAAGGGCGGGAGGTTGGCTGTCACGATCACCGCGGCAACGTTCTTGGCGCGGGAGCGGCCGCCCTCGCTGGCGATGCCGAGGTTTTCCAGCATGGCGCGGATCGACTGCTCGGTGAAAGGCGCGTTGCGCAACCCGTCGCCGGTTCCTTTCAACCCGATCACCAGACCGTAGCCGACAAGCTGGTTGTCGCGTGAACTCTGAAGTTGCGCGATGTCCTTGATGCGAGCGGTGGTGAGGTTGCGGCCATCGTAAAGCACGGTCTGGTCGCCATAGTTGCCTCCGGCTCCCGCCATGCCGTCGCCCGCGCCGCTGTCGCCGGGGCCCAGCCTGCGCCCGGCGCGGCTGTCGTCGGCATGGGTTGCCTGGCAACCCATCGCGACAGCCAGCAGCAGGGCGAAGAGACGCTTCATCAGCCGCCGATCCTGACCGTGCCGTCGGCCATGACGACGCCCGACACGACCTTGCCGCTGTCGATATTGCGGACCTTGACCAGATCGCCGGCCGCACCCGGCTCCAGCGTCACGGCGGTGGCGGAGATCGACAGCGTGCCGGAGACGAAGACCATTTCGACAGGCACGCCCTTTTCGACCAGAAAGGCTTCACGCAGCGCGTTTGCCTGCACATAGCGCCCGGGCAGCAAGGTGCGTTTCGCGACCTTGCCTTCCAGCCCGGCCAGGGCGATCACCACATTCGCCGGCGGCACCTTGCCCTCGGCGAGGATGACTTCCTTGAGCGCCTCGGCGGCGACCGTCTCGCCGGGATAGATGACGCGATTGGGCACCAGCACA
The DNA here is from genome assembly GCF_044326205.1 of Mesorhizobium sp. IMUNJ 23232. Taxonomy (NCBI): domain Bacteria; kingdom Pseudomonadati; phylum Pseudomonadota; class Alphaproteobacteria; order Hyphomicrobiales; family Phyllobacteriaceae; genus Mesorhizobium; species Mesorhizobium sp. IMUNJ 23232. Next base: position 84,246 of record NZ_JBIRCY010000026.1, on the reverse strand, counting down.
ACCTCGCCGGCGGATGCCGGCAGAGCGCCGGACATTGCCGTAAGGGCCGCCAGCATGAGGAGAATGCGCCGGCGCATCGCCATCACCTTATGTTCTTGGAGACCACGGCCGCCATTTCGTCGGCCGCCTGGATGACTTTCGAATTCATCTCGTAGGCGCGCTGCGCCGAGATCAGCTCGGTGATCTCCTTCACCGGATCGACGTTGGACGCTTCGAGGTAACCCTGCTCTACCTCGGCGAAACCTGGATCACCGGGAACGCCGGTTATGGCCGAACCGGAGGCAGGGGTTTCACGGAACAGATTATCGCCCATCGCCGCGAGGCCCGACTCGTTTGAAAAGTTGGCGAGGGTGAGTTGACCGAGGCTCTGCAGGTCGACCTGGCCGTCGATACGGGCAAAAACTTCGCCGGACTTGTTGACGACAACCTCGATCGCGTCGGCCGGCACGGTGATGTTGGGCTGCACGGTGTAGCCGTCGAGCGTCACCAGTTGCCCGGTGGCGTTGGTGTTGAAGGCGCCGGAGCGGGTGTAGAGGGTCTCGCCGTCGGCGCCGTCGATCTGGAACCAGCCATTGCCGGTCAGCGCCAGATCGAACTTGTTGCCGGTGCTGATCAGATTGCCCTGGATGTGCAGGTTGCGTACCGCCGCCGTCTTGACGCCGAGGCCGATGCTGACGCCTTCCGGCACGACGCTAGCATTGGCGCGGCTAGGCACGCCCTGCATGCGGTCAACCTGGTAAAGCAGGTCGGTGAACTCGGCGCGGGCGCGCTTGAAGCCGGTTGTGTTGATGTTGGCGATGTTGTTGGCGATGACTTCCAGATTTGTCTGCTGGGCGTTCATGCCGGTAGCGGCGATGGAGAGGGCACGCATCGGAAACTCCTAGATCGCCATACGGCTGACTTCGAGATAGGCGGTGACGATCTTGTCGCGGATGGCGACCGCCGCCTGGAACGATTGCTCGGCGCTCATCACGGCATCGACCGTCTGGCGCATGTCGCCCTTGCCCTGCAGCACCTCTACCGACATCTGCTCGGCCTGCTTCAGCCGTTCGACGCTGCGGCCCGCTGTCTCGGACACCAGGGAGGCGAAGGAGACGCCGGTGTCGACGGTGGCGCTGCCTGCCACGGGCGTCGTGGGGCTGAGCACACCGCCGGCGGTGCCGGTCAGGAAGTTGGGGCTGATGGAGCCGAGGCCGGTGATCACGATTGCGGCCTCATCAGATCGATCGTCATCGAGATAAGTGAGCGCGCCTGCTTGATGACTTGCAGATTGGCCTCGTAGGAACGGTTGGCCTCGGTCATGTCGGCCATCTCGATCAGCACGTTGACGTTGGGCATCTTGACGTAGCCATTCTCGTCAGCAGCCTCGTGGCCGGGCATGAACTCGACCGGGAAATCCGTCTCGTCGCGGCCGATCTTCAGCACTTCGACGCTCGAGCCGCCGCTCTGGCGGTCGAGTTCGGCGGCGAAGGTGATGGTCTTGCGCTGGTATGGGTCGGCGCCGGGTGCGTTGCCGGTGGATTGTGCGTTGGCGAGGTTTTCCGATACCACGCGCAGCCGCTCGGACTGGGCGTTCAATCCCGATGCGGCGACTTTCAGGGCGGCGGAAAGGGCGTCCATGGCGCTACTTCACGCTCATCAGCATCATGCGGTGGAAGGCTTTCACGATCGCCGTGTTCATCTCGAAGGCGCGTCCGACCTCGCCCGCCTTCATCAGTTCCTGCTCCATCACCACGGTGTTCTCCGACGGCAGGATCGCCGTGGTGCGATCGTCGTCCTGGTGGCCAAAACTCGCCTCGGTGACGCGCGTGCCGAAATGCCCCTCCTGGGTGGCCGTCAGGCTGACGCCGGTACGCTCCAGCACCTTTTCGAAAGGCTCGACATCGACGGCGCGATAGCCGCCGGTGTTGGCGTTGGCGATGTTGCCGGCAACCGCGGCCTGGCGCGCCGAAAGCCATTCGGCCTGTCGCGAGGCGAGGTGAAAAAGGTTGACGGGCTGCATGGCCGAGGCTGATCCGGATTCCGGGCGGTTCACCCAGACTCTAGGCAGCCAGTCTTGCGCGGGGCTTGTGGGGAGGAGGGGAGCCGGTTCGGAGGAGGCTACATGCCTTCCAGTTCCACCACCTTGTCCGCCGATGTGACCAGCACCCACTTGCCGTTGCGCTGCTCGATGCCGGCGACCTTGCTGTTGTCGGGCAGTAGCGAGCCGCGCTGCACCACCCACATGCCGGTTTCGTCGGCGATCATCGCCCGGCCGGCGGCGGCGTAGACGAGGCGGAAGCGCACGTCGTCGCCGGGAAACGGCTGGTCGAGCGTCTCGGCGGCGGACCTTTCCTCTTCTTCCGCGTTGGCCCCGGCGCCGATCGTGCCTGTAGCGAACAGGTCGAGCTGCATCGGAGGAATGTCCTCGGCCGACATCGGCGCGCCGACGCGTTCGCCGTCGGAACCGAGCATGATCGGCGGCTTCTGGTCGGCATTGCCCTCGAATTTCATCGCCCGGATGCCGAACTTGTCCTGGTTGAAGAAGATGTACCAGGGGAACACCGCACAGCCGAAGCCGAGCGCGATGCCGAGGCCGGCGATGATCAGGTCGCTACGCCGTCCTCTTTTTCCAGTTTTTCCAGGCGGTGTGGATTGTGGCCGGCGCGCCTTCAACGGCAGAAGCCCCGCGACAATCCCGCGGAACAAGCGCCGGTCGCCGGACTGTTTGTTGGTCGCCGCCTTGTTGCGGTCAGTTCTGCTGGGCGCCATGCGGCTTTTCCCTGGGCTTGAGATGGCGGACGAGATCGGCGAACGGATCGGCGGACGGCCGGTCGCCCGGCGACTGGTTCAGCGCCTCGTAGAGCAGCGGCACCTGGCGGACAGCGATGTCGAGTTCAGGGTCGGCGCCGGCCTGATAGGCGCCGAGCAGGCGGATGTCGCGCGTGTCCTCGAAGCGGGCGATCATCGCCTTCAGCTTGCCGACAAGTGTCCGCTGGTCGTCGCTCCAGGCTTTTGGCGCCAGCCGCGAGATCGAGGCCAGCGGATTGACGGCGGGATAACGGCCCTGCTCGCCGATGGCGCGATCGAGCACGACGTGGCCGTCCAAAATGCCGCGCACCGCGTCGGAGACCGGGTCGTTGTGGTCGTCGCCGTCGACCAGCACGGAGATGATGGCTGTGATCGAGCCGCTTCCGTCCGCGCCGGGACCTGCACGTTCCAGCAGTTTGGGCAGGTCGGTGAAGACCGAGGGCGGATAGCCGCGCGAGATCGGCGGCTCGCCGGTGCCGATCGCCACTTCGCGCAGCGCGTGGGCGAAGCGCGTGATGGAATCCAGCACCAGCAGCACACGATGGCCCTCAGCGCGAAAATGTTCGGCGACGCGCATGGCGGTGTCGGGCGCCCGCTTGCGCATCATGGCGCTCTCGTCGCTGGTGGCGACGACGGCGACGGTCTTCCTCATGCCGCGTTCGCCCAGCGTGTCTTCCAGGAACTCGCGCACCTCGCGGCCGCGCTCGCCGACCAGCGAGACGACGACCGTGTCGAAGGCATCCGCCGAAGCTAGCATTGCGAGCAGCGTCGACTTTCCGACGCCGGAGCCGGCGAAGATGCCGAGCCGCTGGCCGAAGCAGATGGGCGTAAAGATGTCGATGACGCGCACGCCGGTGCGAAAACCGGTACCGACGCGCTGGCGGGCCAGCGCCGAGGGCGGCGCGGCGTCGACGGCGCGGCGCGGATCGCCTTCGATCATCGTCGGGCCGTTGTCGATGGCGCGACCGAGTGCGTCGATCACCCGGCCGCGCCAATTCACATGCGGCACTACCGAGAGTGGGCCGTGGATGAAGACGAGGTCGCCGATGCCGGCGTCCGAGGCGCGGTCGAATGGGGCGACCATCACGTCGTCCGGGCCGATCCGGACGATCTCGCCGCGCCGTCTGCCGCGGTGGCCGCGCAACTCGACGATATCGCCGAGCCGGGCCGATCCGGAAAGCCCGCTGACGCGATAATGGGTGGGCGAGACCTCGACCACCTTGCCGCCCCGGCGCACAAGCGTGCGGTCACCGGAAAAGCGCGCCCAGCTTCGTTCCAGGAGATCGAGCGGGTCGGGAGTGGCTGCTGGCATGACCGATCCGCCCGGCTGGAACACCCCTCATCCGCCTCGCTTCGCTCGGCACCTTCTCCCACAAGGGGAGAAGGGGGAGTTTCGCGCATGCGCTGCGGCAAATCCCCAACGCCGGAGATTTGCCGAGGTACTGACGCGAAGCTCCACCTTCTCCCCTTGTGGGAGAAGGTGCCGAGCGAAGCGAGGCGGATGAGGGGTTGCTTGCAAGGGAATATCCGCGTCTGCGCTAGGTCTTCGAACCGAGCGTGCTGATCGCGTCGCCAAGGGTCTGGTCGGTGCTGCGGATAGAGGCGGCTATGTTTTCGAAGGCGCGCTGCAAGCCGATCAGGCGCGTCATCTCCAGCATCGGATTGACGTTGGATTCTTCCAGGAAGCCCTGTGCCACGCCGATGTCGTTGCGGTCGATCACCGGTTCCGGCGCGCCCATCGGCATGATGCCGGAATTGCCGTAGCGGATGAAGTTCTCACCCGGATCGAAATTGTAGAGGCCGAGCGCGCCGACAAGCTGGCCCTGTTGGCGCAGTGAACCGTCGGCGCCGGAGGTCGGCGGGCCGTTCTGCGGATCGAGCTGGATCGGCGCGCCGCCGGCGTCGAGCACCGGGTAGCCCTGCAGTGTGACGAGATCGCCGGTATCCAGCATGGTGAAGCGTCCGTCGCGGGTCATCACGGTGCCGCCCGGTGTCTCGATCCCGAACCAGGCGTCGCCCTGGATGGCGAAGTCGAAGGGATTTCCGGTCTCGCGCAGCGCGCCCGCCTCGGTCGACATGAAGGTGTCCCCGGAGGAGGTGAAATCGACCGATTTCTCGCCGAGCCCGCTCACCACATCCTCGAATTTCACGCCGGTGGCGCGAAAACCCACCGTTGACGCATTGGCGACATTGTCGGCGATGGTGTTCAGCCGGCGTTCCAGCGCTATCTGCGCGGAAAGGGCGACGTAGAGTCCGTCCTGCAAGGCTCTACCTCCGCATGCTCTGGATGGAGAAGAGAAGGTTGGTGGAGATGCCGTATTCGGCCGGCTGGGCAAACAGCACGCTCATCTGCGACGTGACGTTGCCCTGCGATGGGTTGCTCAGCTCCCACAGGCTGGTGAAGCGCTGCAGGAATTTTGAAAGCTTTTCCGGATCGGAGAAATCCTCGATGTCGATCTTCTCCTCGAACAGCTTGACCTGCTTGTCGATGTCGGCCGAGGCGAAGGAGTCGGGCAGTCCGAGCGCGGTGCGCACGACGCGGCTCAGCGCAGGATCGGCCAGCACCTCGTAGAAATTGGTCAGGTCGCCGGCCTTCCGCTCGAAATACAGCGCGAGGCGGACGCCCTCGTTCTGCTTGCCGGCATTCTCTTCCAGCGTCTGGCGCAGATACATGTCGACCGTGCCCTGCTGGGCGCGGGTGCGCACGGTCGTCGTCTCGCCGAAACCAACGAAGTCGAAGGTTTTTACGAACTCGTAGTATTTCTTGTCGGTCAGCTTGTTGGCGAAACTGTCCTCGTCGTCGATGCCCTCCTTCATGGCTTTCACCATGAAGGCCTTGGCGTAGGTCATGTCGGCAAGGCCGTGCGCTTTCATGGCGTAGCGGAACAGCCGATCGTCCTTCATCAGGTCCTCGATCGACTTCACCTTGGTGATGTTTTCCAGGTAATATTCGGTGTCGCGCTTCACCGTCGGCTCGGCCTCGACCCGGTCGATGGACTTGGCCATGTCCTTGGCGATGAGCTGGTAGTTCGTATAGGTGTTGAGCACGCGCCGACTCCGCCCTGCGATGCGCGGAACACTAAGGCAACTTCCTTGCGCGAAGCTGAATCCGCCGGGGCGGCCGATTCAAGCCTCACACAAGGCACGGCCGCTACCTTCGAGGCTGGCAAATCTTGAAGGGTTCGCGCGTGGGCATTCTGATCGGACTTGTGGTGACGCTGGGCTGTGTGCTCGGCGGCTTCATGGCCATGGGCGGCCATATCGAGGTGCTGATCCAGCCGTGGGAAGTGGTGATCATCTGCGGCGCCGCATTGGGCGCCTTCCTCGTCGCCAATCCGATGAAGGTGGTGAAGGACACCGGCAAGGCGACGCTTGAGGCATTCAAGCAGGCCGTGCCGAAAGAGAAGGACTATCTCGAAACGCTCGGCGTGCTGCACAGCCTGATGCGCGAATTGCGCACCAAGTCGCGCAGCGAGGTCGAGGCCCATATCGACAATCCCGAGGAATCGGCCATCTTCCAGGCATTTCCCCTGGTGCTGAAGCGCCACGAGCTGACGCATTTCATCTGCGACTACTGCCGGCTGATCATCATCGGCAATGCGCGTCCGCATGAGATCGAGGCGCTGATGGACGAGGAGATCCAGACGATCCGGTCCGACAGCCTCAAGCCCTATCACGCGATGATGATGGTGGGCGACGGGTTCCCGGCGATCGGCATCATCGCGGCGGTGCTGGGCGTGGTGAAGGCGATGGGCGCGCTCGACCAGTCGCCGGAGATCCTCGGCGGCCTGATCGGTGCAGCGCTTGTCGGCACCTTCCTCGGCATCTTCATGTCCTATTGCATCGTCGGTCCCATCGCCACCAAGATCAAGATCGTGCGCGAGAAGAACAACCGGCTCTACATCATCGTCAAGCAGACGCTGCTGGCCTACATGAACGGCTCGCTGCCGCAGGTGGCGATCGAGTTCGGCCGCAAGACGATCTCCTCTTACGATCGTCCGTCGATCGATGCCGTCGAGCAGAGCACCATGAACACCGGTGGCGGTGAAGCCGCCAAGAAGGCCGCCTGAGCGATGACATCACCGAACGGGACGCGAGCGTTCGATGGCTAGCCCGGCCAACCCCTCGGAGATGCGCGCCTATATCGTCGAGCGGCTGGTCGGCGACACGGGCGAACCCGATCATATAACCACGACCGCCCGAGCGCTGGCTGTGCGGGCGCTGCCGGCGATCCGCAAAGCTTTCGGCAACTGCCTGGCCACGCCGGTCGGCATCGACATCGTCTCCGTCGAACTGTCGCGTTTCGCTGCTGCGCGACCGGACCCGCAGGCGAATGGCGCGATGACCATGGCGTCGTCGCCGAGTTCCCCGGACGCACTGCTTCTGACGATCGAATCGCGCGCCGTCGCAATCCTCGTATCGGCGATGTTCGGTGGAGATCCGGACCTGCCGGTGGCGGCGATCGAACGGCCTCTGTCGCCCACCGAACTCGACGTTGCCACCATGGCGTTCGAGGAAATTGCCAAGGCGGTGAACGGGTCGGGGCCGCGCGCCTTCGCTTTCAACCTGCCGCTCTCCCAGGCGGTTTCCGGCGCCGCGCTCAGCGAGCGCGTCATCCGGGACGGGCCGGCGGCGCGCATCGACTTCGCCATCACCTCCGGCCGCACGACGGGGCGGCTGTCGCTGTTTATGCCGCAGCGCGTTCTGCTCAAGCACCGCGGCGACAAGGCGGCGCTGCCGGGAAAGCTTGGCAAGGACGACGACTGGGGAGAGCGATTTGGCGAGGAGGTGATGCGCTCCGCCGTCAAGCTCGAGGCGACGATGCCGCTTGCCCGTATGACGCTGGCCGACATCGCCTGCCTGCAGCTCGGGCAAGTCATCGAGCTGCGCGAAAACGCCCAGAGCGAGGCAAAACTGTCAGCCCGGCACAAGACTCTTTTCGTATGCGAGTTCGGCAAGCTCGGACAGAACTACACAGTGCGGATCAAGCAGCCCTTCGACGAGCGGCAGGACCTGATCGAAGGGCTGGTACGGCGCTGAGCGATCCGGCGCCGTGAGAGATTGCAAAGGGGACGATTGATGAGCCACGGCATCGGAGCGACAGCGGAAGAGGGCGGAGAGGACCAGCTCAACCGGGCCATCGAGGAACTGCGCGGCGTGCTCAGCGAAGGCGGCGGTGGCGTGCGTGCGCCGAGCGGCGCGGTGGCGGCCAATGCCAACATCATCATGAACATCCCGGTCGAGGTGCAGATCGTGCTCGGCAGCGCCGAGATGTCGGTGTCCGAACTGATGGGGCTTCAGAAGGGCTCGACGGTGGCGCTCAACCGGCGCGTCGGCGAGGCGGTCGACGTGATGGTCAACGGCCGCCGCATCGCTCGCGGCGAGATCACGGTGCTCGACAACGATCCCTCACGCTTCGGCCTGCGGTTGACTGAGATCATAACCTCGGCTGGACCTGCGTGATGGTCCGGCGGTGACACGGTGCCGATGATACTGATGCGCAAATGACGACGCTCAACCTCACCCGCGCGCAGAAGGCGGCGGCCATCCTGGTCGCCATGGGCAAGCCGGCGGCCAGTCGCCTGCTGAAATTCTTCAAGCAGGAGGAGTTGAAGGCGCTGATCGAGGGCGCGCGGCTGCTCAAGACCATTCCGCAAAGTGAACTGGAGCGGATTGTTGCCGAGTTCGAAGCCGAATTCACCGAGGGCGCCGGCCAGCTCGATTCCGCCGATCAGATGGACGACCTTTTCAACGAGACGCTGTCGCCGGAAGAGATGAATGCAATCATGGGCAAGGGCCAGGCGGCGGCCGGCAACCAGCCGCCGCCGGTCTGGACCGAACTGGAGAAACTGGAGCCGGCGCGGCTCGGCGCGTTTCTCGCCAACGAACACGCCCAGACCTCGGCACTGGTGCTCTCCAAGCTCGCACCACAAAGCGCCGCCAATACGCTGCTGACGCTGGAAAAACCGCTGCGCGGCGAGATCATCCGGCGCATGATGTCGATCGCCACCATTCCGGAAACCGCTACGAAGATCATCGAGAACCAGTTGCGCAGCCGCGTGCTCGGCGAGACCAATACCAAGGACACATCCGCCGGCCAGAGCCGGGTCGCCAGTTTGCTCAACGAGCTCGACAAGGGCCAGCTAGACGAGGTGTTGCAGGACCTGCAGGACGCCGGCACGCCCGACCTGGAGGCGATCCGCGCCAGGCTGTTCTCGTTCGAGGATATCCCGCTCCTCACCCAGAAGGCGCGGGTTGCGCTGTTCGACGGGCTGTCGACCGAACTCGTCACGCTTTGCCTTCGCAACACGTCGGCGCAACTCGCGGAATCCGTGCTGTCCTCGATCGGCGCGCGCTCGCGCCGCATGATCGAGTCCGAGCTCGGCCAGGGTTCCGACGGCATTGCCATGGCTGATATAGTGAAGGCTCGCAAGACGGTGGCATCGACAGCGATCCGCATGGCGCGCGAAGGCGCCTTCGAATTGCCGTCGACGCAAGCCGCCGCAGCCTGACGCCGGCTGAGCAGCCATGTCCGAGAGCGCCGACAAGGACAGCAAAACCGAGGACGCGACCGAGAAGAAGATCCGCGACACGGTCGAGAAGGGCAAGTTGCCCTCGTCGCGCGAAGCGCCGATCCTCGCCTCCTTCCTCGCCATACTTGTCTTCTCGGTATTCTTCGCCCAGCAGAACATTGCTGAGATGGGCACGTTCCTGTCCGTGTTCCTTGAGAAACCCGAAGACTGGCCGCTCGACACGGCGAGCGATGTCGGCACGCTCTACAAGGCGGTGCTGATGCAGATCGGCCAAGCGGTCGCCGCGCTGGTGGCGATGCTGATGGCGGCGGGATTCCTCGCCTCGGCAGTCCAGAACCTTCCGCAGTTCGTCGGCGAGCGCATCCAGCCGCAGGCCTCGCGCATCTCGCTCTCCGAAGGCTGGAAGCGGCTGTTCGGCGTGCAGGGTTTTGTCGAGTTCGCCAAGGCGGTCGGCAAGCTGGTGTTCGCATCGCTGGTGCTGATCTTCATCCTGCGCAACGATCTCGTGACGCTGCTGTCGGGCATGATCACGCCGCCGGTCTCGTTCGGACTGGTGATCCGCGACATCGCCATCAACATCCTAGTCGCGATCGTCGTGGTCATGGCGGCGATCGCCGGCATCGACGTCGTCTGGTCACGCTTCCACTGGCTGCAGGATCTGCGCATGACCAAGCAGGAGGTCAAGGACGAGATGAAGCAGTCGGAAGGCGACCCGATCGTCAAGTCGCGGCTGCGCTCGCTGGCCCGTGACCGGGCGCGGCGGCGGATGATGACGGCGGTGCCGCGCGCCACGCTGATCATCGCCAACCCGACCCACTTTTCCATCGCGCTGCGCTATGTGCGCGAGGAGAACACGGCGCCGGTGGTGCTTGCCAAGGGGCAAGATCTGGTCGCGCTCAGAATCCGCGAGATCGCCAAGGAAAACAACATTCCGGTCTTCGAGGACGTGGCGCTCGCTCGCTCCATGTACAAGCAAGTTTCGGTGGATAGCGTGATCCCGCAGCAATTCTACCAGGCGGTCGCTGAACTCATCCGCATCGTCTACGCCAAGCAGGCTCCGAAAAAACAGGCATCATGATCCGCCAATCGCACGCATCGTCCCGCGAGGTCATCGTCGCCGACGCCATCCGCGACATCGTCGCCGAATTGCGCCTGGTTGATGCCGCCGACTACATCGCCTTCATCAGGCTGGAGCATTTCGCCTGCATTTCCGACCTGGTGGATTCGGCGGCCGAGCTGTTCTTCATGCCGCGCACCGTGAGGATGGGCCATGGCGGCGAGGCGCATGTCGGCTGGTCGGAGCCGCCGCGCATCGAACTCGACCTCGAACTCAGGCCGCGCGGCGCGACCGTTTATTTCACGCTGACGCTGGGCGCCGAGGAGGCGTCGGTCGAGGTCAATTACGTGGCCTTCGACGATCCAGATCCCGATCCGGAGAAGAACACGGCTTTCCTCGCAGCGGCCATCGAGGAGTCGCGGATACGGCGCAGCGAGCCGGCAGTCGGCCGGTAGGTCAGGGATTTCCGTAAGGCAAAACTTACTCGAACAGGCCGAGCTTCATGGCCTTTGCCACCGCATGGATGCGGTTGGTGGCGTTCAGTTTCTGCGTCGAACTCGCCAGATACTGATTGGCGGTATGGATCGACAGTTTTAGCGAGGCGGCGATCTCCTCGCTGGTCAGGCCGTTGGCCGTAAGCTTCAGGCATTCCATCTCTCGCTTCGAGATGGTTGGCATCTTGCGCAGTTCGTTGGAGCGGATCGTCGCCACCGCGTCGAACAGCGAGAAGCAGCGGGCGTGGATGTCGAAGACGTGGTCGCCGCCGAGCACGATGTCGCGTCCCCAGAAGGCGATCAGCCCACATTGGCCGCGATCGGAAAAGACCGGAAAGGCGATGCCGGGGTGACCGGGCAGCAGATCCTCGGTTCTCTCCGCCATTTCGAGCTGCGAGAACGCCTGGAGTGACGCCGTCGCCGCGCCGTCGCTCCACCAGCAGGGCAGGGTGGAGGTGCGCGCATGCCGGACGATCGCCTCGCCATTGCGGTCCGACGCGACGCGGGTCAAAGCCGACAGGCTCGGATGGTCGGAATCGAAACATGGGACGAGTTTTGCCCGCTCCAGCGAGGGGCTGACGAAGAACACGGCGAACGCCGCCGCGTTGATGTCGATGGCGATCCAGCGGCAGCGCCGCACGGCGTCCGGCACGGTCAGTGTATGTCCCGCTTCGCCGTCGGGTGCGGCAGCGCCGAACGGACTCCTGCGCTCCCCGGCCGGAACGCGCGCGCTCATGCCTGCCGCCGGTCTCGTCAAATGATGCCGCTCCTGATCGCGGTCGCGACCGCCATGACGCGATTCGACGCCGCGAATTTCTGGATGGCGTGGGCGACGTAGCTGTTCACCGTGTTAGAGGAGACGCCGAGGATGAGCGCCACCTCGTCGGTGGTCTTGCCTTCGGAAACCCAGTACAGGCATTCGCGCTCGCGGTCCGACAGCGGGTCCTGCTGCGCGGCGGCTGCCAGAAGGCCGGGCACCTGCGACAGCGCGTGGCAGCAGCGCATCTGGGCGCGGCTGAGTTCGGCCGGATCAAGCTCCCCAGGTTCGGCGGTGGACAAAAGCATGAACAGCCGCTGGCGGCCGACATTCAGCCTGAGCGCGAAAATCTCGCCATGGCCGAGCACGTCGAGCAGCCTCACTTCTTCACCGCTGAGCATGCCAGGAAGTGCTGGAGCTTGACGCGTGGTGATCGGCTGCGGCCGGGTGCCGGGCGGTACCGCAAAGCTGCTCTGGGCGATTGCGGCGATTGCTTGGTGGCCGACAAGCTGGATCGCATCGTAGATCCAGTTCGAGGCGACGATACGAATGTCGCTGCGGTTCTGGTCATGCAGCACGGCGACCAGCATATAGCTGTCGGCCCCGATGTTCTGGCAAAGCGCCATCAGGAATCCGGTGAGGTCGCCCCGCGAGGCCAGCCTTTTCGCCAGTCCCGTCGAAACTCCAAACTGTTCGCCTAGGCTTGTCATGCCGCCTGCTGGAAGCCTGAATCGTTGCGCGTGCCCGGACCCTGGCTGCGCCAGCGACCGGACATGAAAACGCATCACTTGTTACGAAAACCACCCGCCTGCCCTTTGGACAGGCCGCGAACCGCACTGCACTCGAATGTCCCGCCGGATCCCCAAAACTTGTCCGGCGACGCCGATTTGCGATGGATTATGCGCCGCAAATCGACTGATTCGCGTCCAATCTAACGCTTCGTGAATCCGACATCAAAGCCGAAAATTAAAAAGTTAATAAATGTGAAACTGTTGCCTTGGGGGCGTGGCCATGCGGACTCGGGCGCGCTCACGCGAGGCTGGCGGCCGACGCGAATAGGTGACTGTCTGACAAGCGATGGATTTGACTACCGCCCCAGCGGTTGCGGCATATAGCCGACAAAACCGGCGATCTTCCAGCAGCCATTCACTTTGCGGCAGAAATACAGTGTCTGCCAGTTGAGCCGATCGGCCGTGCCGTCGGCTTTCGCGATCGAGCCGTTGAACTTCTTGTGCAGCACCGCACGGTCGCCGTCGACGTCGATGTCCCGCATGTTGGTGATGCGGAACATCGCATCGAGCAGCGGCTCGGCGAATTTTGTCTTCGCCGTCTCGGCGGCCTGGCGCAGCCATTCGTCGCGATAGATTTCCAGCCGGGGAAACTGCAGCCGCCAGGCGTCGGCGTCGTTCAGGAAATGCGCGTGCATGCCGAAAAAGCTCTCGGCGATGAAGTCGTCTTCGACCATTGACCAGTCCTGGGCGATGAAGGCCTCGAAGTCGCGGCGCATCAGCATTTCCCAGAGTTCGTGGCGGTCCGGATCGCCCTCGGGAAATGGGTTCTTGTCGAATGTCATGGCTTGCCCCTCCGTCTCGAAGCGGTAGTCGTTTCAGCTCAGTTTGCCGCGTGCCGCCACCGGCAGTAGCTCCACGACTTCGCCGTCCTCGACGAGATGGACCACGTCGAACAGGTTGGATACCACGCAGACATGGTTCGGGATGACGCGCACCTTGTCGCCGATCGTTGGCTTCTTGGCCGAGCGTGACAGGTCGACGATGCCGTGCTCCTCGTTGAGCATGGTGATGACCGCGTCCGGATATTCGACGATGTGGCCGTGTCCCGGCGCCGGCGACAGGTCGGCCGCAAGCGATTTCGAACCGGTGTCGAGGATGGCGCGATCGGTCGTCGGGCGGCTCACCACCGTCGCCAGCACGGTCAGCGCGCAATTCTCCAGCGTGCCGTGACCGAACGCCACCTGCATGCGGTCAGAATAGATGTAGGTGCCGGGGCGCAGTTCGGTGGCCGCGTCGACGCCCTGCGGCGCATAAAAATCCGGCGAGTTGCCGACCGACACGCGTTCGACCACGATGCCCTCCGCTTCGAACAGCGCCAGCGCGTCACGGAGCCAAGTGTCGACCTCGGAAACCTTCTGGCGCGGCGGATAGGTCATCAGCCCACCGAAGTGCAAGCCGGGATACGAGGCGATGCGTTTTGCCAGCGCCACCGCGTCGACCGCCGATTGGACGCCGCAGCGGCCGCCACCGGTGTCGCATTCGATCAGCACGGAGAGCGGATGCGCGTCATCAGTGAAGCTAGCGCCATAGCCGTCGACCGTCTCGGCACTGTCGGCGGTAACCGACAGGGTGATGCGTTCGTGCAGCGCCTTCAGCCGCTCCAGCTTCGCTGTGCCGATGATGTTGTAAGGAATAAAAATGTCGCCGATGCCGGCATCGGCCATGACTTCTGCCTCGCCAATCTTCTGGCAGGTGATGCCGATGGCGCCGAGCTCAAGCTGGCGCTTGGCGAACAGCGGCAGCTTGTGCGTCTTGATGTGCGGGCGGAGTTTCTTGCCCTGCCGGTCGGCATGGTCCTGGGCTCGGCGCAGATTGGCCTCGACGATGCGACGGTCGATCACCACCGCCGGCGTATCCAGATCCTCGACGCGCATCAATGGTCTCCTGGCTGTCGCTTGTACTCGAAGGCTCTTAGGCGATTTCGTTGAGGAAGGGCAGGTTGCTGGCGAGCAGGCCAGCATCGACGTTGAGCGACACCCCGGTGATGCCGCTCGCCGCCGGTGATGCCAGGAACACGGCGGCGCGAGCCACTTCGACGGGCTCGACCAGCCTGCCCAGCGGATAGAGCCGGCTGACCGCACCAAGAATTTCCGGCTTCTCGGCGATGCGGTGTTCCCAGGCGCCGGTGCGGATCGAGCCGGGCACGATGGCGTTGGCGCGCACACCGTTGCCGCCTTCCTCGGTGGCGATGGCGCGCATCCAGGCGAGCAGCCCGGCCTTGGCCGCCGCATAGGCGGGATTGCCGAAATGGGCGAGCGCGTTGACGGAAGAGACGAACACGAATGCGCTGCCACCCGGCTGGTTGCGCATCGACGGCAACAGCGCCTGCGACAGAAGTGCCGCGCTGCGGAAATTCAGGTTCATCTCGCGGTCGAGCGCCTCGGTGGTCACAGCGGCCAGCGTCTCGGCGCGCGTCCATCCGGCGTTGGAGATCACAGCCGCCGGCGGCGTGCCGCTGGTGGCGCGCGCAGCAAATGCGGCCACTGCCGCGTCGTCGAGCAGGTCGAAATGGTGCGCCTCGGCGATGCCCTCGGCCGAAAGGTCCATGCCCTCGACGTCGCAAGCGATGACGCGGGCGTTGCAGGCGGCCAGCACCTGGACCAGCGCCTTGCCGAGGCCGCCGCCGGCGCCGGTGACGATCACGCTGCGTCCGCCGAAATCGATCATTTTCCTCCCCTCGGACACCGGACCCTCACCTCACCGGAGGGTCGGAACCACCTTGGCCAGGCAGGATGCTCAGCGTTTTGTAATAAAGCAACATGGATACCCAAAAAAATGTTGCTTTCCAACAAATCCTGCATGACGATTATTCAAGGTGGCTGTAGATGGCCGGCCGCCCGAGTCGGGTTTTCCATGCAAGCCATTCGAACCAAAGGACAATCAGCTTCGTACATGGCGCATCGCCGCCACTTCCATGAACGCCTGGAAGGCGCTACGGACTGGATCCACTAAACTTGCCCAGAGGAGGCAGCCTTGCCAAAACAGTGTTTCGGAACCTCTCATGTGCCGCTGTCGCCGGCAGTGCGGGCCGGCGATTTCGTGTTTGTGTCCGGCCAGGTCCCGGTCGGCGCCGATGGCATCGTCGTCAAGGGCGGCATCACCGAGCAGACCGAACAGGTGCTGCAGAACGTCAAGGCGGCGCTGGCGCTGGCCGGCTGCAGCATGGAGGACGTGGTCAAGACCACGGTGTGGCTGGAGGATGCCCGCGATTTCGGCGCGTTCAACGCGGTTTATGCAAAACATTTTCCGAAGGAACCGCCGGCACGCACTACCGCCGAATCCCGGCTGATGATCGACATCAAGATCGAGGTGGAAGCGATCGCCTACAAGCCGGTTTGAGTTTTCCGGCAGTCCCGTCCCGCCTTGCGCAAGCGTGCCACTGCGAGGCAGGCAACAGAATGAACGTGGAGGACGTCGTCCATGCAGTTTGATCTCCTCCTGAAGGGCGGGCGGGTCATCGACCCGGCGTCGGGCCTCGACGCGCCGCGCGACGTGGCGGTCTCCGAGGGCCGCATCGCCTCGATCGAGGCCGGCATTCCCGCCGACCGGGCCGCGAAAGTGGTCGACGCCACGGGTGCCATGGTGACGCCGGGCCTCATCGACCTGCACAGCCACGTCTACTGGGGTGGCACTTCGCTGGGCGTCGACGCCGACCTGCTCGCCGCCCGCAGCGCCACCACGACTTTCATTGACGCCGGCAGCGCCGGTGCCGGCAATTTCCTCGGCTTCCGCCGCCACGTCATGGAACGGTCGAAGGCCCGCATCCTCGCCTATGTGAACATCTCCTTTGCAGGCATCTTCGGCTTCTCGAAGAACGTCATGGTCGGCGAATGCAGCGATCTCCGGCTGTGCGATCCGCGCGAACTTGTCGGCTGCGTGGCGGAGCACCGCGATGTGGTGGTCGGGGTTAAGGTGCGGGCGGGAAAACACGCCAGCGGCACCAGCGGCATCGCGCCAGTCGATCTCGCCGTGGAGGCCGCCGACCAGGCAGGTCTGCCGCTGATGGCGCATATAGATGAGCCGCCGCCGGGCCGCTCGGAAGTGCTGCCGCGCCTGCGCAAGGGCGATGTGCTCACCCACTGTTTCCGACCGTTTCCCAACGCCCCGGTCTTCGCCTCCGGCGCGATCAGGCCCGATATGCATCTGGCCCGCGAGCGCGGCGTCATCTTCGACATCGGCCACGGCATGGGCTCCTTCGATTTCGAGGTGGCGCGGACCATGCTCAAGGAGGGTCTTGGGCCGGACGTGATCAGCAGCGACGTGCACCTGCTCAGCATTGACGGCCCCGCCTTCGACATGCTCGTCTGCATGTCGAAGATGATGGCGCTCGGCATGCCGTTTCTGGATGTGCTGAAGGCGTCGACGGTACGCCCGGCCGAAGCGATTGCCCGTCCCGACCTTGGCCGGCTGGCAGTCGGCGGGCCGGCCGACATCGCGATACTCGGCGAGCGGGAGGGGCCGGTCAACTTTTTCGATTCCAATGGCGCGGAGTTGGTTGCGGAGCGCGAATTGATCTCGCACGGTATCGTCATCGGCGGGGCATGGTGGCCGAACGAGCACAAGGATATACCGCGTGCATATACGCCGTCGGGGCGCCAGACGCATGCCGACCTCGCCCGCCGGCATTTTGGCAGATGCAGTTGCTGAGGGAAAAATGCCGAATTCCATGTTCGATCTTACCGGCCGCACGGCCCTGATCACTGGCTCGACGCGCGGCCTCGGCCGTGCTTTCGCCGAAGGGCTTGGGGTGGCCGGGGCAAAAGTAATCCTCAACGGCACCGATGCGGCGCGCGTGGCCGCCGCCGTCGACGAGATGCGTGCGCTTGGCCATCAGGCGGATGGCATCGCCTTCGACGTGCGCGACGAAGCTGCGATCCTCGCCACCTTCGAGCGCTTCGACGCGGACGGCGTCGCCATCGACATCCTGGTCAACAATGCCGGCATCCAGTGGCGCAAGCCGATGGTCGACCTGCCGACCGCCGAATGGCAGCGGGTCATCGACATCAACCTGACCAGCGCCTTCGTCATCGGCCGCGAGGCGGGAAAACGCATGGTGGCGCGTGGGCGTGGCAAGATCATCAACATCTGTTCGACGACCAGCCTGCTGGCCCGCGCCACCATATCGCCCTATGCCACCAGCAAGGGCGGCCTTAAGATGCTGACACAGCAGATGGCGGCCGAATGGGCGGGAAGCGGCGTGCAGGCCAATGGAATAGCGCCCGGCTACATAATCACCGAGATGAACGACGCGCTGGTCAACAACCCGGATTTCGACGCGTGGGTCAAGGCCCGCACGCCATCGAAGCGCTGGGGCCTGCCGGAGGAAATCGTCGGCACGGTCGTCTATCTCGCCTCGCCGGCGTCGGACTATGTCAACGGCCAGCTCATTTCGGTCGACGGCGGCATGACCGCGGTGGTTTGAGGGTAGTTCCCCCCTCAATCCCCGAGCGGCTCCATCTCCTTGCCGGCCCGATAAGTCTGGATGTTGTATTTGATGCGCCGCAGCGTCTCGCGCGCCGGGCCGTCGATCTTGTAACCGGTCGCTACCGCCAACAGGTCTATCGCCGCCAGGAAGGCGAAGCGCGAAGCCGTCGGCTTCAGCGTGTCTGGATATTCGGGAACCGCCACCGTCAGCCTGACGTCGCAGGCGCGTGCAAGATCGGTGTCGGGTGCGGTGATGCAGACGGCGTTGGCACGATAATGGCGGGCAAGTTCCACCGCCTCCACCACTTCGCGGGTTCGGCCGGTGGCCGATATGGCGATCACCAAGTCGCCTGGCTTCAGCGTCGAGGCGGTCATGCGCATCACATAGGGGTCGTTGTGGGCGCTCACCGTCACGCCGTAGCGGAACAGCCGGTATTGCGTCTCCTGCGCCAGCGCCGAGGAACTGCCGCCGAGGCCGAATACAGCCACCTGCCGCGCCTTGGCGATCAGTTCGGCCGCCTTCTGCAACTGCGCCGGGTCGATCTGGCGTTCGGCCTCCTGCAGCGCCAGCCGCGCCTCGCCGAACACCGCGTTCCAGAACGGCATGCCGTTGTCGCCCCCGGCGGGCGGCGGTGGCTTGCTCAGATAAAGCGCGTCGACGACCAGGCTCTGCGCCAGCTTCAGCTTGAAATCGCGCACGCCCTCGCAGCCGATAGCGCGGCAGAAACGGGTCACCGTCGGCTCGCTCACCTGCGCCCGCTCCGCCAGGGCGGCGTTGGAAGCGTCGATGGCGAAACGCACGTCGTCGAGCACCACGTCCGCTACCCGGCGCTCGGCTGGCCGGAGCTCGCCATAAGAATCCTTCACCAGCGAGATGATGTCGGGAATGCGCTTTGCGTGCTCATGCGCCTCGGCGGCGTCCTCGCCACCTAGCCAAGCCTCGCCGACAGCTTCCGTCATGGAGATGCATCCGTTCCTTCGCCCGGTTGATGCGCGTATCGTGAGCTACCGGGCCGGCAAAGTATGTAGGAAAGCAACATCATTGGCAACGGCTCATAAAAATAAATAAAAACAACATGATGATAAAAACGGCGTGCCGACTTTCAACCAAGTGGTTGCGAGCGCTTGACAGAAAAGTAGGATAGTTACAGACTGATTT
Source organism: Mesorhizobium sp. IMUNJ 23232 (assembly GCF_044326205.1). Classification (NCBI taxonomy): domain Bacteria; kingdom Pseudomonadati; phylum Pseudomonadota; class Alphaproteobacteria; order Hyphomicrobiales; family Phyllobacteriaceae; genus Mesorhizobium; species Mesorhizobium sp. IMUNJ 23232. Next base: position 65,241 of record NZ_JBIRCY010000026.1, on the reverse strand, counting down.
TCGCGTACGGATGATATGGGGATCATCGCGCGGACTCCGAGGGCGCATGAACGCTGGCCATGCCATAAAGCCGAAGCTTGGTGTGCGCGCCGCAACCAAGGTCTATCACACGGCCTCCGGCGACCTTCTGGCGCTTGACCGTTGTGAACTCGACGTCCGCGCCAACGAGATCGTCTCCATCGTCGGCCCTTCCGGTTGCGGCAAGACCACGCTGCTGTGGTCGATGTCCGGCCTGCACAAGCTCTCGGCCGGCGAGATCACGCTGGACGGTCAGATCATCACCGGGCCGCATCCGGATATCGGTATCGTTTTTCAGGAGGCTAACCTCCTGCCGTGGCGCAATCTCGACGCCAACATCAATTTCCCCTTCGAGATCAAGGGGAGCAAGCCTGACAAACAGTGGGTGCAGCATCTGCTGCGCCGCGTCGGGCTGGAAGGTTTTGGCAGCAAATTCCCGCGCGAGCTTTCCGGGGGCATGCAGCAGCGCGCGGCGATCGTCCGAGCGCTGTCGCTGAAACCGTCGGTGCTGTTGATGGACGAGCCGTTCGGCGCGCTCGACAGTTTTACGCGCGAGGAAATGAACCGGCTGGTCGAGGAGATCTGGCTCGATGCGCCGACCACCATCGTCTTCATCACCCATTCGATCGAGGAAGCGATTTTCCTGTCCGACCGCGTCGTGGTGCTGACGCCGCGTCCCGGGCGCGTCGCCAAGGAATATCCGGTGCCGTTCCCGCGGCCGCGCTCCTTGGAGATCATGGCGACGAAGGAGGTGTTCGACCTCACCAACGCCATCAAGATGGACATTGTCGGCGGGCGTGTCGGCGCCAAAGCGAAACCGGCGCTGACCGTCGTCAATGGAGGGGCGCCGAGATGAGCCAGAGCGACGCCATTCCCGAATTCCAGAAGTCCAAGACGGGCGAGGGCGGAGATGTCAGCCTCACCAACCTGTCGGCCTTCTCCAGCGGCCCGGGCATAAGGTCCGCCACCGACATTCTGGCAATCGTCGCGGTCGCGGTCGTCATCATCGGCGGCGCCGAGTTTGCGCTTCGCTGGTTCGAGGTGCCGCAATATATCATGCCGCCGCCAAGCCTGATCGCCTGGGCGCTGTTCGACGAGTTCCCGCTGATCGCGCCGCATCTCGGCTACACGCTGGTCGAGTTGTTCTCGGGCTTCGCCATCGGCTCGATCATCGGGCTGATCCTGGCGGCGGTGGTCACCCAGTTTCCCTTCGCCGAAAAGATCGTCGCGCCCTACATCCTCCTGCTCGTCACCACGCCGATGCTGGCGCTGGTGCCGCTGCTCATCCTGCGCTTCGGCTTCGGCTACACGCCGCGCATCATCGCCGTGGCGCTTGCGGCCGGGCCGATGGTGATGATCAATGCCGCGACCGGTTTCCGCCGTGTCGACAGCGCTAAGATTGCGCTGGCGCGCTCCTACGGCGCCTCGACCTTGCAGATATTCTGGAAGATCCGCGCGCCGATGGCTCTGCCGATGATCCTGGTCGGGTTGATGATTGGCGCCATCTTCGGCCTGCTGACGGCCGTCGGCGCCGAAATGGTGGGCGGCGGTTTTGGGCTCGGCAACCGGCTCACGAGTTACTCGTCGATGATCCAGATGCCGCAATTCTTCGCCGTGGTGCTGCTGCTGTCGATCCTCGGCATCCTGATCTACGTGCTCTTCTTCTTCATCGGGAAGAAGTGGGCAAGCTGGGAGGCGTAAAAGAGCGAAAGCCACGCGCCGGCCGGCCGACGACAAGAACGAAAACATCAAACAATGGGAGACTGACAATGACGATCTTCAACACGGGCATGACCCGCCGCACTTTCCTGCAGGTGACCGGCGTCGGCGTGGTGACCGCCACCGCGCTCGGCGGTTCGGCGCTGCGGGCCAACGCCGCGGCCTATGAAAAATTCACCTGGATCTCGCCGCGCGGCACGCTGGAAGTGCTGGACGATTATCCCTACTGGGCGGCGAAGAAGATGGGCTACTTCGGCGATTTGCCGACCGACATGCAGCCCGGCCCATCGGACGGCACCGCGACCGTGAAGTTTGTCGACGTTGGTCAGGCCGACATGGGTTTCCCGTCTCCGGGTATCTTTTCCTTCGCGCTGCAGAACGGCATGAAGCTGAAGAGCGTGTTCCACATGGGCGCCCGCGACACTTTTTCCATCGCCTTCCGCAAGGGCGAGGGGATGGCCGACCTGAAGGGGCTCGAAGGCAAGACGATGCTGCTCGGTTCGGCGGCCTGGCAGGCCATCACCGACCCGATGCTCGCCGCCCAGGGCGTCGACGTCACCAAGGTCAAATACGTCGAGGCGGGCTGGCCGACCTGGGGCACGGCGCTGGCCGGCGGCCAGGGCGACGCGGCGCTCTCCTGGGAGGGCCTGCGCGCCGAGTGGATCGCGACCGGCCTGAAATTCGACTACTGGCTGGGCGTGCAGAAATCAAAACTGCCGGCCAACACTTTTGTCGTGCGCGCCGCTGATCTGGAAGACCCGGACAAGAAGGCCTTCCTCGAACAATATCTGCGCGGCTGGGCGATGGGGCTGGAATTCGGCCACCAGAATCCGCGTGCCGCGGTCGAGGCCGTGTTCGAGCAGTTCCCGGCCTTCGCCAAGAACACCGGGCCGGAACTCGGCACCACGTCGCTGCTGCAGCAGGACAACGTCTTCCGCGGCGACATGGACAAGCGCGGCGGCTGGGGCTGGCACGACATGTCGAGCTGGCAGAGCTTCTTCGACCTGACGCTGAAGCTCGGCCAGATCAAGGAGGCGGTGAAGGCCGAGGACGTCTGCACCAACGACCTGATCAAGGGCGCCAACGATTTCGACCACGCCAAGGTCAAGGCCGACGCGGATGCCTACAAACTGACCGATGCGTTCGCGGCGATCGACGTCGAGAACGTTCGGGCGCATATGTTCGACGACGCGGTGTAAATACACCGCCTTTTGGCCCCCTCATCCGGCCCTTCGGGGCACCTTCTCCCCGTTGGGGAGAAGAGCACGGCGGCGCGGACGGAGATACCCTCTCCCCTCGGGGAGAGGGTGGCGAGCGAAGCGAGCCGGGTGAGGGGGCTTTGAAACTCAGTCATTCGGGAGGGCATCATGCCGGACAAAGTCAAAATCCTCGTCGTTGGCCTCGGCAATATGGGCGCGTCCCATGCCAGCGCCTATCACCGCAATCCGGGGTTCGAGATCGTCGGCCTGATGAGCCGCTCGATCAAATCGAAGAAGATCCCGGACGAGCTGAAAGGCTATCCGCTCTACGAGGACTACGACCAGGCGCTGAAGGAGGCGAAGCCCGACGCGGTATCGATCAATTCCTGGCCGAACACCCATGCCGAATATGCGCTGAAGGCGTTCGAGGCTGGCTGCCATGTCTTCATGGAAAAGCCGATCGCCACCAACATCGAAGACGCCGAAAAGGTGGTCGCCGCCGCCCGCGCTGCGAACAAGAAGCTTGTGCTGGGCTACATCCTTCGCGTCCACCCGTCCTGGATCAAATTCATCGAGATGGGCAGGACGCTCGGCAAGCCGCTGGTGATGCGGCTCAACCTCAACCAGCAGTCCTCCGGTCCGGCCTGGCACTGGCACAAGAACCTGATCGATTCGCTGATCCCGATCGTCGACTGCGGCGTGCATTATGTCGACGTGATGTGCCAGTTGACCGGCGCCAAGCCGGTGCGCGTCCACGGCATCGGCGCGAAACTCTGGGCCGAGGCCGACAAGGACAATTACGGCCACCTGCATGTCACCTTCGACGACGGCTCGGTCGGCTGGTACGAGGCCGGCTGGGGCCCGATGATGAGCGAGGTCGCGTTCTTCGTGAAGGACGTGGTCGGCCCGAAGGGCGCGGTGTCGATCGTCGCCAACCAGGGCGGCAGCGTGACCGAAACGGAGAAGCTCTCCGACTCCGCCGACATCGACAAGCACACCAAGACCGACGCGATCAAGATCCACCACGCCGCCGTCGACAAGGACAAGAACTGGTCGAAGCCGGACGAGATTTTTTCCATGACCGACGAGCCCGGCCACCAGGAACTCTGCGACCGCGAGCAGGCGTTCTTCCTGAAGGCGATCCAGGAGGATCTGGATCTGTCCGAATCCATGGACGCGGCGGTCAACTCGCTGCGCATCGTGCTGGCGGCCGAGCAGAGCATCGCCGAGAAGAAGGCGATCGAACTGGCGTAGGGGCCACGCGGCGCGCTCTCGATCCGGGGGCGCTGCTGCCGTCGGCGGCAGTGTCCTTGCGTCATGCCTTTATGACAGTGAATCGTTGCCGGGCACGCTTGCCGTTGCATGTCCGGATGCGGTACCGATTTCGCAAAACCGACACAAAACCGTCACATGAGCGAAATCGAGCTGAAACTCATCCTGGACGAGGCGACCGCGAAGGCGCTTTGGGGTCGTGCCAGGGCGCTGAAGCTGGCAAGCAGTATCCCGCGCACGAAAACGCTGAGAAGCATCTATCTCGACACGCCCGAACACGCGCTTAAGAAGGCCGGCATGTCCCTGCGGCTGCGCCGCGACGGGCGGCGCTGGATCCAGACGGTCAAGACAGGGCGCGAGATGCATGGCGGCCTCTCCCAGGCCGGCGAGATCGAGAATCTCGCGCCGGGCGGGCGGATCAACATCGAGGCCATCCCCGACGAGACGGTCCGGCAGCAAGTCGCGCAGCGCGTCAATGGCGGGCCGCTCGCCCCCGTCTGCGAGACGGTGATCCGCCGCGCCGCCGGCGAAGTTTGCCTGAAAGACGGCACCCGGGCGGAACTGGCGGTCGACGTCGGCGATATTCTTTGCGAGGGCCGCTCGGCTGGGCTGCGCGAGGCCGAGATCGAGTTGATCGAAGGCAACCCCGCCGGCCTGTTCGACATAGCCAAGACGCTGTTTCCGGAAGGCGGCCTGAAGTTCTCGCGCCTGTACAAGGCAGCGCGCGGCTATCTGCTGGCGGAGAAGGGTTTCATTGACCCGCCGCTCAAACCGAGAAACGCCAAGGCGGTCGCGGCCGATCCCATGCAGATCGCCGAGCAGACGGCGCGTGACATCCTGCGCGAGTGCCTCGACCAGATCGCGATCAACATCACGGCGACCTGCGAACTGGACGACCCGGAAGGGCCGCATCAGTTGCGCGTCGGTCTGCGTCGGCTGCGCAGCGTCTTTGCCGTCTATCGTCAGGTGCTGGACAGCCCGGAAATGCGGCGGTTGGGCGAAGAGGCGCGCTGGCTTGGCCAGGAGGTCGGCGGCCTGCGCGACCTCGACGTGGTGGGGCAGGACATCGTGCGCCGCGAAGCCGGCAGCCACCTCGACGAAACGGGCCTCACCGATCTTGCCGACCGGCTCGCCGTCCAGGCGGGGGAGCGGCGGCTTCGCCTGCGCAAGCTGTTGATCGAGCCGCGTGTCCAGTGTTTCCTGCTCGATCTCGCCCGTTTCGTCGAGACGCGCGGCTGGCTCGTGCCGGAGGATTTCACCCAGACCGAGCGCCTCGCCATGCCGGTGTCGCACTTGGCGGAGGCGGCGCTGGCGAAATGCTGGAAAAAGGTGTGCAAGCGGGCACGCCACCTGGAGACGCTCACCGTGGAGGAGCGGCACGAATTCCGCAAGATGCTGAAGCGGCTGCGCTACGCAGTCGAATTCTTCGCGTCCCTCTATGCCTCCAGGCGCGTGGAGCCTTTCCTGAAACGGCTGAAAAAGCTCCAGGAAGTGTTCGGCAATCTGAACGATGCGGCAACGGTCAAGGCGCTGCTTTCCCGCTCCGATCTGGCGGCCGATGCCCGCTCGGTCGGCTGGATGGTCGGCGCCACCCAGGCCCGCGCCGAATTTGGCTGGGCCGGCGCCAAGTCGCTGTGGCGGAGCCTTGAAGAGACACGCCCTTTCTGGAGGTGAAAGCTGGTCCTCCAGTTGCGCGCCAGGCACGTCCAAACGCATCATTGAGATGGATGGCCGGCGGCGATCGAAACCCTTCGCCGTTCCATTCCGCCGCTTGCTCGTTGCCGGAGTGCGCCATGGCCCTGACCGAAACCCTCCACCGCCTGTTCGAAATCGGCCAGCATCCGCTCAGCTTCACCGGCAGCGCGACGCGTCAGGATGAAGGCTTCGCCATCGAAACCCTCACCTTCGCCACGGCCGACGGCGAGAAGGTGCGCGGCATCCTCACGCGGCCTTCGGCTGTTCCGGTACCCCCACCCCCAACCCCTCCCCACAAGGGGGAGGGGGATGTGGTGGCCAATGCGCAGACACGAGACCGCCCGCTGCCGGCCATCCTGTACATCCACGCCCATGGCGACCGCTACGACATCGGCGCCTCGGAACTGCTGGATGGCCGCCCGGCGCTGCAATCGCCGCTCGGCCCGGTTTTTGCGCGCGCCGGCTATGTGACGCTGGCGATTGACCTGCCGTGCTTCGGCGAGCGTTCCGCGAGCAAGGAGCAGGCGACGGCGAAGGCGCTGCTGTGGCGGGGCCGGTCGCTTGCCGGCAAAATGCTGCGCGAGCTTTCCTCGGCGCTGGACTATCTAGCGGCGCGGCCGGATGTCGATCCAGCCCGCATCGGCGTTTTCGGCATCTCGATGGGCGCCACCTTCGGCTACTGGCTGGCGGCGGTGGAGCCGCAGCTTGCCTGCGTCATGCATCTCTGCTGCTTCGCCGATTTCGGAAAACTGATCGAGACCGGCGCGCATGACCGGCACGGCATCTACCTGACCATCCCCGGCCTGCTCGAAGTCGCCGGCAATGGCGAGATCGCCGGGCTGATCGCGCCGCGCCCGCAACTGGTCTGCATCGGCGACCGCGACCCGCTCACCCCGCCGCACGCCTTCGAGCCGGCCTTCGCGCAGCTATCCGCTGCTTATGACAAGGCGGGCGCGCTCGAAAAACTGATGCTGCACCGGGAGGCCGAGACAGGGCATCAGGAAAGTGCGGAAATGCGGGAGCGGGTGCTGAGCTTTGCTGCCACTCACCTGCAACGGTGTTGATGTCCGGGAAATCTCACCGCTGCACTGCACCCCGACCGGCAGGCGCCAACCGGTTTGCTTTGTGGTGGAAGCCGGGGAATAGACCGCCAATAACAGCTTCTGATCCTTTGTGGGCCCTGTCTATAAGATGATGGTCGAAGCTGGATAGCCCCTGTTTGTTGTGGACTGCATCGCAGGCGCAATGTTCGCCACAGCGGGCGTCATGGCGAATTCCGATGAGATTTCCTTCACGGCAGCAATATCCAAATCGTATCGAAAGCGTAACCAATTGCCAGTGAACCGATCACGGCCAGTGCCACAAACAGAGCAATGGTCGACGGCCTGAGGACCAAAGCCACAGCCAAGACGCCCCAAATGCTGACCGCGCCGCCTGAAACGAGGAGCGCCATTGCCGCACCGGGTGACATGCCAAGATCGAGTAGCCCTCGAACCAAGGGCAGTGCCGCAAGACCGTCGAGATACATCGGTGCACCGATCAGCACCGCGAGCGGGATAGCGTAGGGTGAATCCTCGCCGACATAGGCCGTAAGGAGATGAGACGGGAGAAAGTCGCGCAGCAGGAACTCAGCCGAAAAAGCAAACAGCAAACAAATTGCGACGATCTTTGTTGTGGAAATCAGATTTTCTCCAAACGCACGCATGCGAGCCGGCTCTCGCCAGATTTGGAAAGAGAAGTCCGTTGGCGTGCATGTGCCGCACTGCCCGCTATCCATAAACCGGTGTGGCCGCAACGGGCTCTGTACCATCTGAGTGTGCGCGAGGAGAGTCGTTACCGCGCCGGAAAAGACTCCGAGGGCAAAGGCTGCAAGCATCTTTCCGATGGCGAATCCTGGGCCGAGCAGCGCCCACGTCGCGATGAGCATTGTCGGACCGGTAACAGGCGAGGAAAGCCAAAATGCCATAATGGGCGCGAGCGGAACGCCAGATGCAAGAAATCCAGTCGTAAGCGGCAGCACCGTTACGCCGCATACAGGTGTCACAGTGCCGATTCCCGATGCGATAACAACAGTTGCGATAGGACGACCCTTAAACCAGTGTGCCGTAATGGTCGCCGCTCCGCTGGCCGCGACCCATGCCGAAATGATCAGCCCGATCGCAATCATCAGCGCCACATCCATGAAGCTCTGCAAGACGAAATGAAGCGTCTCCTGTGCCCGTTGCGGCCACATGAGGGCGATAACGACTGTCAGGACAGCAGCCGTCGTCCACATGATCGGCTTTTGCACGTTCGGAAGCGCAATGCTCATAATTATCATCCTTTGAGAGCATTCTACGGCCAGCACTTCCATTGAAGAAACGAATAGAATAAATATCCGATATGAGCCAAGACGATATCTTGCTGCCCCAGCTTGACAGCGACCTGCTGCGCAGCTTCCTGGCCGTTGCCAAGGCCGGCAGCGTCAGTGGCGGCGCGGCGCGTCTCCTGCGAACGCAATCCGCCATCAGCCTCCAAGTGCAAAAGCTCGAAGAAATCGTGGCGCAACAACTGTTCGATCGACATGGCCGCGGCGTTTCCCTGACGGCACGCGGCGAGCAATTGCTGCCGATCGCGCGTCAGGTCGTTGAAGCCCTCGATCAGGCGGTCATCGCCATGCGAGCGCCGGATGCCAAAGCCGAAATCCGTTTCGGCATACCCGAAGAATACAGCGATACTCTGCTTCCGGCGATCCTAGCTAATTTCTCGCAAGAGCAGCCCAGCGCTCGCATCCTCTTGCGTTGCGGCTCAAGTGTCGCGTTTCCGTCCGCGCTCGCGGCTGACGAACTGGATATCGCGCTGCATGCTCCCGAAAATGTCGCGGCTGACGATATCGTTGTTCACCGTGAAGCCGCCATTTGGGCGGGGTCAGCTTTCCATGAGGTCGAGCACCGCCGTCCGTTGCCTGTGGCGTTGTTTGATCGGGCGTGTTGGTGGCGGGAACGCTGCCTCGATCTGCTGAAAAAAGCCGACCTGGACTACGAGATCGTCTGCACCAGCGAAAGCGTCGCCGGCATTCGGGCGGCCATCTCGGCGGGGTTCGCTGTCGGCGTCCTGCCGAAATGCACGATCACCGGTGGGGTCAGGCAGTTGCCGGATACAACCCTTCCACAACTTGGGGAAACGGCGCTTGTTCTAACGTGTTCGCCCGCTACGCCACCTCGCCTTGCGGATAGCCTCACCGCGATGGTCACAAAGACGCTTCGAGCGCTCGAACCGCCAGCATAGCCGGAAGGTCTGCTTGCGCCCGTTGAGGACGCTGCAAGTAGCGAGAACAGTCATGACGGTTTCCGATCGTGGCCAGAACTCAACCGATGCACTCTCCGATCATCAATTCACCCGCTTCCCATCCTCACCAAAAACATGCGCCTGCGCCATGTCGGGCCTGAGCGTCAGCCTGTCGCCGACCGCGACCCTGTGCTGCCCCTCCAGCACGACCAACAGGCGCTGGCCGCCTTCCATCAACGTATGTACCACGGTTTCCGAGCCCAGCGCTTCCACCAGCGTGACCTGAGCCGGAATGCCCCGGGAACCAGCGTCCGCCGGTTTCAGATGCTGGGGGCGGATGCCGAGCGTGACGTCCGCCTCGGCCGATGCCGGCGACGTTCCGGCCGGCAGGGCCAGCGCGGGGCCGCCCGCGATTTTCAGCGTTCCGTTCCCGTCCGCACCCGGCTCCAGTCGCGCCGGCAGAAAATTCATGCGTGGCGCGCCGATGAAACCCGCCACGAACAAATTGGCCGGCCGGTTGTAGAGGTCGAGCGGCGTGCCGACCTGCTCGATGCGGCCGTCGCGCAGGACCACGATGCGGTGCGCCAGTGTCATCGCCTCGACCTGGTCGTGGGTGACGTAGACCATCGTCGCCTTCAGCCGCGCATGCAGCGCCGCGATCTCGGCGCGCGTCGAAATGCGCAACTCGGCGTCGAGATTGCTAAGCGGCTCGTCGAGCAGGAAGGCGGTCGGGTTGCGCACGATCGCCCGGCCGATCGCTACGCGCTGTCGCTGGCCGCCGGAAAGCTGGCCGGGCCGCCGCTCCAGAAGTTTTCCGATCTCCAGCATGCGGGCGGCTTCCGCAATACGCTGATCGATCTCGGCGCGGGGCATCTTTGCGTTCTCGAGGCCGAAGGCAAGATTCTGGCGCACGCTCATATGCGGGTAGAGCGCGTAGGACTGGAACACCATCGCCAGCCCCCGGTCGGCGGCCGGCACGTCGTTGACCCTTTTGCCGTCGATGCGGATCTCGCCGCTGGTCGGCCGGTCGAGCCCGGCGATCTGCCGCAGCAGCGTCGATTTCCCGCAGCCGGACGGGCCGACGAAGACGATCAGCTCGCCGTCGACAATATCGAGGTCGATCTCCTTCAGCACCTTCACCGCGCCGTAGGATTTCGACAGCTTTTCGACCGTGATCCTGCTCACGACAATCCCCTATTTCAGGCCGGTGCCGGCGATGCCGGTGGTGATGAAGCGCTGCAGGAAGATGAACACCAGCACCACCGGGATCATCGTCACCACCGTCATGGCGAGGATGAAGTGCCATTGCACGTTGAGCTCGCCCGAGTAGATGTTGAGCCCGACCTGCAAGGTATAAAGCTCCTTGCGCGACAGCACGATCAGCGGCCACAGAAAATCGTTCCAGCGCCACATCACCGAAAAGATGCCGAGCACGGCGAGCGCGGGCGCCGCCAGCGGCAGCACGATGCGCCAATAGATCTGCCACTCCGACGCCTTGTCCATGCGCGCCGCGTCGATCAGCTCGTCGGGAATGGTGAGCATGTATTGCCGAAGCAGGAAGACGCCGGTCGGCGTCGCCACGGTGGGCAGGATGACGCCCCACAGATTGTTGGTGAGCCCGAGCGCGCTGACGATCGAATAGAGCGGCACCATGATGACGCCGAGCGGCACCATCAGCGTCGCCAGGATCAGCATCATGATCGTCGACTGGCCGCGGAATCTGTATTTCGACAGCGCGAAGGCGGCCATTGAGTTGACAATCAGCGTGATCAGCGTCGCCATGGTCGTGACGAAGACCGAGTTCCAGAGATATCGCAGGAAATCGAAGTGGATGAACGGCTCGGTATAGTTGGAGATCGCGAATTCGATCGTCTCCAGCGGTTTTCGCTGGGAAATCGGCACCTTGATGATCTCCGCCGGCGCGGCCGGATCGACCATCTGCGCCACCGTACCGATGCGCCGCACCTCGGCCAGCGTTTTCGTGCTGCCGTCCTCCATCGTCACGGTAAACAGCGGCAGCGGCTTTTCATAACCCTCGACAACAGTCTGTTGGGTCACATAGGGCAGCAGTGAGGGCGGGAAGGCGGCGAGTGCTGCCGGCGTCTTGAACGACGACAGCGCCAGCCACAGCGCCGGGCCGAACATCAGGATCAGTCCGCCTATAAGCCAGGCCCAGGTGACGACGTCCGTCCAGTGCCACCCCTTGCCGCCGCGCCGGCGCAACAGGAATTCGGCGACGGCGCTCATCGCTGCCCCCGCTTTTCGCTTTTACGCGACACGCCGAGCTGGACCAGCGTCAGCACGACCAGCACGATGCCCATCAGGATCGAGGCGGCCGCCGCCAGTCCGGGATTGCGCAGTTGCGAGGCGAACCCCGTCTCGAAAATGTACTGGATAAGATACATGGTCGACGTGCCCGGCCCGCCGCCGGTCAGCACATAGACCTCGTCGAACACCTGCACCGCGCGGATCAGCGCCAGCACCAGCACGACCAGCAGGTTCGGCATCAGCAGCGGCAAGGTGATGCGCCAGAAGACGCGGGTGGGCCTGGTGCCGTCCATTTCGGCGGCTTCGTAGATGTCCTTGGGGATCGCCTGCAGGCCGGCGAGCAGGATCAGCGCGTAGAAGCCGACATGCGCCCAGATCGACACGCCGACGGCCGCCGCGAAGGCCCAGAAGCGATCGCTCAGCCAGCTATGCGGATCGGCGCCGGCGGTCTCGTAGAGCAGCAGGTTGAGCAGGCCCTGCCGCTGCAAAATCCAGCGCCAGATCAGGCCGACCACCACCGGCGACAGCAGGACGGGGAAGAAAAAGACGGCGCGCCAAAAACCGCGCGCCCTGAGGTCGCGGTTGAGCACCAGCGCGGTCACCAGCGCCACGATAAGCAGCATCGGCACCTGCACGGCCAGGAACCAGCCGGTGTTGCGCACCGCGACCCAGAACCGGTCCTCGGCGCAGGTGCCGGGGTCCAGAAAACTGCCACAGGTCAGCAGCCGCTGATATTGTTCCGCGCCGACATAGGACCGGTCGGCGAGGAAGATCGCCGTGCCGCCGCTCATCGAATAGACGAAATTGATGACCAGCGGCAAAAGCACGAAGATGGTGAAGATCGCCATGTTCGGCAGCAGGAAGAAACCCGCCATGCCGGTCAGCCCCGTCGCCTTCTGCCAGGCGCGCAGCGGCGCGTCGATCAAACGCATGAGCAGCCTCACCGGCGCGAACAACGCGCCGGTGAGGCCGGGCGATGGCGCCGGGTGGGGGGAGGACTCTTGGGCGGCCATCGCCTTCCCTGAAGGCCTACTTGGCCTGTTTGACCTTGTCGGCGACGTCCTGGTCGATGCGCTGGTAGGCCTCGTCCAGGGACAATTCACCGGCCACCGCCTGGCTGACGCGGCCGACCAGCGCGCTGTAATAGGCGTCCGACCATTTCCAGCCCGGCATCTTCAGCGCCGCCGGCGCGGTTGTCGAAGAGGCCGCGACGAAGGCGTTGAGCGCGGCCTTCACCTGCGGATTGTCCGACTTGAAGTCGAGCCCGCCGGCGATCACCGCCTCGTTGGCCGGCAGGAACAGCGTGCGCTCGGCGAACTCTTTTGCCACCGGCTCGCTCGCCAGGAAATCCATTACCTTGCCGACATCCTCAGGGTTCTTGGTATATTTAACCGCCACCAGGCCGGCGCCGCCGGGCATGCCGCTGCAGGCCGCCGGTCCGCAGGGACTTCCCGTCGCTACCCAGTCGAAGGCGTCGCCGATCTTGGTCGCAAAATTCGGAATCTGCCACGAGCCGGAATAATAATAGACGAGCTGGGCGTTGATGAAATCCTCCGCCGCGGCGCGGTAGGTGGTGCCGGCGGCCGACACCCAGACGTCCTTGTTGGCGATGCCGCCATTGTTCCAGCCGACGAATTTGGCGATGAAATCCTTGGCGCCCTGGTCGAGCGGCGCCGGCATGCCGTCGGCGGCGACATAGTTGGCGCCGAAGGAGATGTTGGGCGCGCTGATGCGGTGGCCGGAGCGGTCGAGCGCCAGCGGGTAGGGCACCTGCTGGCTTTCCGCCACCTTCTTCGCCGCCGCCGCCCAGTCGTCCCAGCTTGCCTTGGCGTCCGGCAGCGGCACGCCGGCCTGGTCGAACAGCGTCTTGTTGGCAAAGCCGCCGGTCAGCGTGATCTGCGTCATGAACCCGCTGATCTGGCTGGAGCCGTCCGGCCGCATCCAGTCGGCCTGCTCGCCGTAATTGTCCTGCCAGTATTTCGGGTCCTTGATGTAGGGTGTGAGATCCAGCCAGTGTTTTGACTGCACCTTGAGGTCGGTAACACGCACGATGTCCGGCCCGCCGCCGGCCTCGAGCTGCACCGGAAGCTGCTCGCGGATGTTGGAATAGGAGACGTTGTCGATCGTCACCTTGATGTCGGGGTTGTCCTTCATGAACCGGTCGATCAGGTCCTGAAGCACCTCGCCCTCGACGCCGTCCGAATACCACATGATGCGCACGTCGCCGGCGAGCGCGGCGGTGGTCGACAGCAACCCGACGCTCAGGGTCGCCAGCAGCATTTTCTTGGCCTTGGTCATCACATTCCTCCCAGGATGAACGGTCTTCCGTCCGGTTGTTTTCCCACGCTCTTGCCGCAGCCGTCCTCCCCGCGGCGGTTGTCAAATCTACATCCGGTGCACCACCAGCGGCCCGTCGGGCAGGCGGATCGCCTCGCCTCGCACCGTCCAAATTGCCGGATCAAGCGTGCGGCCCTCGGCCTCCATGCGCCCGTCGCCATGGAAAATCACCGCGCCGTATTCCGGGTCTATGACACGCAGCGAGCCGCCGCCGATATCCTCGATCTCCATTGCGCCGTAGCGCGCCAGGAACTCATCGTCCTCGCCGTCCGTGTTGAGGACGCCCAGCCGCACGATCCAGTCGGTGCGGCGGCCGGGCAGCCGCAACTCGTTGTTGGCGGTCGGGCCTTCAGCGACCAGCTCGAACGGCACACTGCCTTTGAGCAGGGCCAGCCCGGTCCGGTTCCGCGCCAGGGCGATGCGCCCGTCGATCCGTGTGGCGTCAAACGCTATTCGTGGAAACCAGCAATGCGTGAAATCCGGCTGTTCCGCGGCGCAGGCAAACAGCATCACCGCCAAGCCGCGATATTGATGCACGCGCGGCAAGGTGCCAGACCCGCCCCAGTAGGACGGCCGCCCATAACCGGAATGGATCGTCTCGCCGGGATGGTTGATCCAGATCTGCGCGTCGGGATTCTCGCCCAGCCGCAAGTGGAGCACCGTTTCCTGGTAGCCCCACTCGTTCCAGCGGTAATGCGCCGCCGTGCCCATCGCGTAGTCGCTGGTCTTGTAGTGATAGAGCTTTGCGATGCGGTCCTGGCCCTGGGCAAAACACCATTCCTGCGCGTCGGCGCGGTTGTACGCGGCGATCGCCTGCAATTCCACCGGCAGGTCCAGCCCATGGTCGCGCAGGCAGAGCGCCAGTTGCGGCAGCGCGTGGAATCGCCGCCCGTAATAGCCTGCCCCCCACAGCATGCGGGCGATACCGGACAGTTCCAGCGAAGAGGCGGCGCGCAAAGTGTGCTCGTAGGAGCGGCCCTGTGCGCCCGTCAGCACGCCGTGATGGGCGGAGCGGGCGACGATCTCCAGCAGCCGGACGATCGCCGCGCTTGCCCGCTCGCGCACGTCGGCGTCAGGCGCCAGCGCCATCAGCGCGGTCAAGCCCTTGAGATCGATCGGGAAATAAGGCGCCGAGTTGAACTCCGCCATCTCCCATTTCTCGAAATGGTCCAGCCAGGCGCGCACGCGTTCGAGGCCGACCTTCGACTGCTCGGTCCCGGTGCGGCCCGACCGCACGAAGCGGGCGTCGGGCAGGATCGCGCCGCCGAGATAAGCGGCGGTGTGGAAGAGCAGCGCGTGGTTTTCCGAAAAGTACCACTGAACGTCGTTGCCGGGCTCGTCCATCCAGTAGCGGTAGCCGAGGATTGCGCCGTCGATGCGGGCAAGCACGTCCAGCGCGATGCCGTCCGAAAAAGCTTTGCGGCACCACAGCAGCGGCACGAGGATGAAATCGGCGCAGTCGTGGCAATCCTCGATCGCCGGCAGCATGTCGAGGATCATGCGGTCGGTCTCGGCTCCGGCGCGTCCCAACGCAAGCCGCGCCAGCGCCCGCACAGTGTCTGCTTCGGCATGCTCCGAGACTTCGTCGAGCGCTTCCACGATGCGTGCGTCGAGCGCCATGGGTGCCCGCCTGCCTTGCCGTTCCGCGTGGCATATCTCGACGCCGAACACTCTGGCCGCGGTAAACCCGCCGACATCCAGCGTCACCTCGAAATGCCGGAAGTCCGCCGGCAGGTCCTCGGTTTCGGCCAGGGGCAGCCTTGCCGCGCCGGCTTCGAGACGGGTCCGCAGCGTCAGGCTTTCGGACGACATGAAGTCGCCGGCGATCTTGACCGAAACATCGGCCGCCGCCGGCAAAGGTGCGCCTGTCAGGAGCGCTACGCTTCCGGCCTTGTAGACCGGTTTCTCGAAATGCATGTTGTCAAGTGCGGCCTCGACGGCGGCTGCAATCCGGCCGTCCACCGGAACCGGCAGAGCCTGTGAGACCTCAGGACCGCCGACATAGTCGAGCTGGAAGAAATAGCGGGCGTCGCGCTCTGCGAGGTCGTCGAACCAGATTTTCAGCTCGTTCTCGCCGGGGGCAAGCTCGATCTCGAACTCGCGCTTGGCTTCCAGATTGCGGACGTAGTCCGCCATCCATCCGATTTCCTTGCCATTGACGAACAGGATCGCCCCGCCGCAGGTGCCGAGTTTCAGTGTTGCCTTGCCGGCGCTGTCTGCGACCAGCACGGTGCGCGCCCAGGTGCCAAGCGTCGTTGGCCGGAACCAGAAACCCGACAGGTCGATCCGTGGCGCGCCAAAGGGCAGCCAGTTGCGCACCGGCGCGAATTCGCCCGTCGGCTCGGGCCGCTTGCCGCGCCGTTCCTGGCCGAAGATCGTCCGGCAGGGATATTCGTGCGGGATGAAATTCTTGTGCTTGGTCAGGAAGAAGAACGGGTCCATCTCGCCCTGCATGGGCTGGTCCGGAACGTCGTAGCGCTGTTCGACGGTCTCGCCGAGCTGCCAGTAGGTGACCGGTGCGCCAGCCGGCAGCGGCCGGCGCAGGAAGAGATCGTGCTTCGTGCCCAATTCCGCGCTGCTCATCTCAGGCTCGCAACAGATACGGGGTCGACATCGCCATAGGCCTGGTTCTCGCCGGTCATGCCCCAGACAAAGGCATAGGGACCGGTGCCGGCGCCCATGTGGATCGACCAGGCCGGCGACAAGACTGCATCGCCATTGGCGACCATCAGATGACGCGTCCGCTCCGGCCGTCCCATCAGATGGACGACGCGGTCCTCGGCGGCGAGGTCGAAATACAGATACGCCTCCATGCGCCGCTCATGCAGGTGCGGCGGCATGGTGTTCCAGATGCTGCCGGGCGCCAGATCGGTGATGCCCATCAGCAGCAGGCAGGAGGGCGCGACCTGCGGATGGATGTACATGCGCAAGGTGCGCTTGTTGGCGCGCCGCTCCTCGCCGAGTTCCAGCGGCTTTGCCTCGGTTTTCGTGACCAGCCGGTGCGGGATGTCCGCCCCCGCCGGCACGGAGTTCATGTAGAACCATGCCGGATTTTTCGGATCGTCGCTGGCGAGCGTGATTTCCCGCCCACCGCGCCCGACATAAAGCACGTCGCGGTTCTCCAGCCGGAATTTTTGCCCGTCGACGGTCACTGAACCTGCGCCGCCGAGATTGGCGATACCCATCTCGCGCGCCGACAGGAAATGTTCGGTGCCGATTTCCCCACCGTCGCCGAAACCGAGCGGCGCATCGGTCGGACAGGCACCGCCCAAAATCATGCGGTCGACATGGGTGTAGACGAAGTTCAACTCGCCGGGACGGAACAGTCCCTCGACCAAAAATTCGGCGCGCAGCCGGTCGGTGTCGTAGGCCGCGATGTCGCCCGGTCCGGCTCCATAGAGGTGGCGCATGGTCATGCCGCTGCCTCCAGTCCGGGCACATGGCGCAGGCCCTCGACCAGGCAGAGCATCGCCAGCGCCTGGCCGTAGCCGGTCGGGCGGATCGGTATGTCGCGGTAGAATTGCAGATCGTGGCCCATGCGGGTGCCGTAGGACACGTTGGCGACGGTGCCGTTGGCGTCGATGCTGTTCATCACCGCGGCCAGCGCCTTCAAGCCCGCCTCGCGGCAGCCGTCGGGGCCGATGCCCAGCCGCGACGCTTTCAGCAGCCCGTAGCCGAAGCCGGCGGTCGCCGAAATCTCCTCATAGGAGGTCTCGTCGTCCAGCAAGGTGCGCCATGCGCCGGACGGCGCCTGCAGCCGCAGCAGGGTCTCGATCTGGCTTTCGAGGATGGAGAGCAGGAAATCGCGAACGGACGGCGTGATATGCGCCAGTTCCATCAGGTCGAGTATGCCGACGGTTATCCAGGCATTGCCGCGCGCCCAGCGCGCCTCGGCGAAATTATGCGCGCCGTCGAAGGTCCAGCCGTGGAACCACAGTCCGGTCTCGCGGTCCGCCAGATAATGCGCGTGGACGAGGAACTGCTTTTCCGCCTCCTCCACCAGTTCGGTGCGCCCCGACGTCTTGCCGTAGCTGGCGAGGAAAAGCGCCGCCATGAACAGCGTGTCGTCCCAAAGCTCATGATCGTTGATCTTGTCCGACACGTCATGCTGGAAGCCGCCGCCAAAAGTGCGCGGCGCCTCGGCCACCAGCCGGTTGGCCCAGCGGTCGAGCACCGGCGTCCAGCGCGGGTCGCGCGTCTCGTTCCAAAGCACCGAAAGCGCCAGCATCGGCGCGGTGGTGTTGATGTTGAGCGGCGGCAGGCCGTGGTCGATGTGGCGCTGGTACCAGTCCTCGATGGTGCGGCGGAGTGCCGCGTCGCCGTTGAACTGCCAGAGCCGCACCAGCCCGTAGAGGCCGACGCCCTGCGGCCATTCCCAGGCATCGAAGCTGATATAGTCGCCCGGCGTGCCGTCGAGATTGGGCTCGTGAAAGCGGCCGTCGTGCCGCAGCTCCGTGATGCCCGCAACCAGAAGGTCGAGGCATTGGCGCAAAATTTCGCCGGCGGCTGGCAACAAGCTTCCTCCCAAAAATCTTGCTTGCAAATTTCGTCCCATGAAATGAAAATTTGCGCAATCTGAAAATATTTTGCAGAGTGTGGGTATGCCCGCGCCCCGTGGGGCGTAGCAACCGGCTAGGCATCAATCGTATCCGGCTGCCATCCAGAGGAGGAATCCTGACCCATGCGGACCAAGGGCAAACGCGGCAAACCCAGCCGCCGGGTGCGGCTGGAGGATCTGGCGCGGCAATGCGGCGTTTCGGTCAGCACGGCGTCGCGGGCGTTGGCGGGGGGCAAAGGCGTGCGGGCCGACCTCCGTGCCCAACTTCTGGACGCCGCCAAGACGCTGAACTATGCCATTCCCGCCTCGATCGCCGACCGAAAGGTGATCCTGGCGGCAAGCAGCGTCGCCATGGTCGACTATATCCGCAACCAGTTCACTTTCTACGTTCTGGAGGGGCTGAACGCCCGCGCCCAGTCGCTTGGCGTCGAGATTCTCACGCGGCCGATCTCCAGCCGCGCCGAGGAAATCCGTGTGCTGGAGGAGGCGCACGACAATGACGAGGTCGCCGGCTGCCTGTTCCTGACGCTGGACGACGAGGACATGCTGACGCTCACCTCGTCCTTCCCGAAGCCGATCGTGCTGGTGAACGGCGACGACCCGTCGATGCGGCTCTCCAGCGTCACGCCCTGCAACCGTTCCGCCGCGCGTCTGGCGACCGAGCATCTGATCGGCCACGGCCACCGCCGCATCCTGTTCCTGATGCGGCGCGGCCGGCGCACCATCGAGCGGCGCTTCGAGGGCTGGCAGGACGCCATGCGCAGGCTGGGCGCCTTCGAGCCGGAAATCCTCGCCGTCGAGGTCGAAGACTGGCTGCCGGAACTCGGTGCCGAGGCGATCGAGAAGCGAGTGCGCAGAAACGGACTCGACTTCACCGCTATCCTCGCCGCCGGCGACAGCCTCGCCGTCGGCGCCGCAATCGGGCTGGAGCGGCTGGGCTACAGCGTGCCGGACGACGTCTCGGTGATGGGCATGGACGACCTGCCGCAGGCGGCTTTTCACAATCCGCCGCTGACCGCCATGCACATCCCGATGCGCGAGATCGGTGCCGCCGCGCTCAACCTGCTGCTCGACGACCTCGGCGGCCTCTCGATGCCGCCCCGCCGAGTGGAACTTGCCTGCCACATCGTCGAGCGCCGGTCGGTGGCGAGCCCGAGGGCATCATAACAGGCAAGAACGGGGCTAAACCTGCCTGCAATACGCGCTCAGCTTCCACCGATGGCGCCCTTGATGGTGGCGATGTTGTGCCGCATCAGGTCGACATAGGTTGCCGCCGGACCGCCTTCGTCCGAAAGCGCGTCGGAATAGAGTTCGCCGCCGACTTTCAGCCCGGTCTCACCGGCAATCTGCTCGATCAGGCGCGGATTGGTGATGTTTTCCACGAAGATAGCCGAAGCCTTGTCCTGTTTTATCTGCTGGATCAGTTTCGCCACGTCGGCCGCCGACGGGTCGGCCTCCGTCGAAATGCCTTCCGGCGCATGGAAGGTCAGGCCGTATTCATGCTCGAAATAGCCGAAGGCGTCGTGCGAGGTGATGATCGTCCGCTTGTCCTGCGGGATTGACGCTACTGCTGCTTTCACTTCCGCGTCCAGCGCGTGCAGCGTCGCTAAGTAGCTGGCCGCGTTGGATTTATAGGTTTCGCACGAGGCTGCGTCGGCCTGGCAGAAGGCGTCGGCGATATTCTTCACATAGATTTCCGCGTTGGCGACTGACTGGAAGGCATGCGGGTCGATGTTGCCGTGGTCGTGGTCACCTACCGCTTCCGCCGTGTGATCGTGATCTGCTTCCGATGCCTCGGCTGCATGACCTTCGCCTTCCTCTTCCTCGGCGAATTCCGCTTTCATCTTCAATGGTTTGACACCTTTGGTCAGCTCAACCACCGCGGCTTTGCTCCCGCTGGTCTCGACCAGACGGGTCAAAAACCCTTCGAAATGCAAGCCGTTGACCAGCACCACGTCTGCCTTGGACATGGCCACCGCGTCGGTCGGTTTCGGATCGTAGACATGCGCGTCGCCGTTTGGTCCGACTAGCGTGGTGATCTCTATCCTGTCGCCGCCGACGTTCTTGGCGAAGTCGGTGATGATCGAAAAACTGGCAACCACCTTTAGCGGGTCTGCCCAAGCTGGCGCGGTTACCGCCGAGGTTAATGTTATAACAATCATCGCGGTGGCGAGTTTCATTGTCTTCAGCATTGCTCAAAACTCCTTTGAAATCAGGCGGTTCTGTGGGAGGCAGGGCGCAGGCGCGTGGCGATGATGCCGCGTGTGCCGACGATGATCGAGGCCGCGTAGACGACGCCGGCCGACAGGATGATGGACGGGCCGGAGGGCAGGGCGGCGTGGTAGGAGAGCAGCAGCCCGGCCACGCAGGAGGCCGCGCCGATGGCGATGGCGAGCAGGCACATCGGCTCGACCCGTACCGTCCAGAAACGGGCGGCGGCGGCGGGCAGCATCATCAGCCCGACCGACAGAAGCGTGCCGAGCGCCTGGAAGCCGCCGACGAGATTGAGCACCACCAGCGCCAGGAAAACGAAATGCACCGGCGAGCCAAGCCGCGACACCGAGCGCAGGAACAGCGGGTCGAGGCATTCGGCGACCAGCGCGCGCCAGAAGATGCCCAGCCCGGCCAGCGTGACGGCGGCGATCAACGCGATCAGCCCCAGCGCCTCGTCATTCAGCGCCAGTACGGTCCCAAACAGCACATGCATCAGGTCGACGCTGGAGCCGCGCAGCGACACGATCAGCACGCCGAGCGCCAGCGAGATCAGATAGAAGGCGGCCATCGAGGCGTCTTCCCGCTGCACCGTCAGGCGCGACACGGCGCCCGCGCCGAGCGCCACAACGATACCGGCGATCAGCCCGCCGACGGTCATCGGTACGATCTCCAGCCCGAACAGCAGGAAACCTACCGCGGCGCCCGGCAGGATGGCGTGCGCCATGGCGTCTCCGGCAAGGCTCATGCGCCGCAGCATCAGGAAGACACCGACCGGACAGGAACTGACCGACAAGAGCAGCGAGCCCGCCAGCGCGCGCTGCATGAAGCCGAATTCGGCGAAGGGGGCGACCAGCCACTGATAGAAAAAATCCATCAGGCGGCGTCCCCGTGGGCTTGACGGGCATCGGCGACCGCCGGCTTGGCGTGGGGATGCGTATGATGGTGCGCGTGACTGTGATCGCCGTGGCTGTGATGACCAAGCTGGTGATCGTGAATGTCATCGTCGTGGTGGTGATGATTGTGCCCATGCGCGTGGTCAGGGTCGTGGCCGCCGGCTTCCGCCTCGGGACTGCACCAGGGGGCGTTTTCGTCCCAGGCCTCGTGGAACTGGCGGGCGCGCAGCAGGTTTTCGGGTGCCAGCGTCGCCCGCGCGTCGCCCCAGGCGATTGGCCGGCGCGCCAGCAGCAGCGCTTCCGGAAAATGCGCGCGCACCAGGTCGAGGTCGTGCACGACCACCATGACCGTGCGGTTCTCGCCCTGCCAGCGTTTTATCAGCGCGACGAGATCAGTGACCGTCTTGGCGTCGATGGCGTTAAAAGGCTCGTCGAGCAGGATCAGGTCGGCGTCCTGCACCAGCACGCGGGCGAACAGGGCGCGCTGCAACTGACCGCCGGAGAGCGTGTCGAGCGGGCGCTTCTCGAACCCCTCCAGCCCGACCGCCTGGATCGCTTTTGCGACCGCCTCGCGGTCTTCCTGCCGGTGCCGGCCGAGCAGGCCGCGCTTCGGCCAGAGGCCGAGCGAGACCAGGTCTACGACGCGCGCCGGAAAGGAACGGTCGAGTTCCGACTGCTGCGGCAGGTAGGCGATGCGCGTGCCGCTTGCCACCGCGCAGGCGCCGGCCATCGGCTTAAGTACGCCGACGATGCCTTTCATCAGCGTCGATTTTCCAGAACCGTTGGCGCCCACCACCGCGGTCAGCGAGCCCTTCTTCACCGCGCCGTTCAAATGGTGGACGGCCGGATGGCTGTTGTAGCCCAGCGTGAAGTCGCTAAATGTGATGCAGGCCTCGGCCATCGGCGATGATGATTCCGTGATAGGGTCCGCCGATCCTTGAATGGGATCGTTGTGTGATGTTATTACATCTACATCGATGATGGCCGCAAGATGGCAAATGAAAATCGGCCGGAAACTGGAATGCCGAGATGATGCATGCGCCGGAATTGACGAAAAACCAGCGGCTGGTGCTGGACGCGCTGTCGCGCGAGGACGGGCCGCTCAGCGCCTATTCGCTGCTCGACCAGTTGCGCGAGCATGGGTTCCGCGCACCCTTGCAGGTATATCGTGCACTGGAAAAGCTGATCGACTATGGGCTTGTGCACAGGTTGGAGAGCCTCAACTCCTTCGTTGCGTGCGCCCATCCGCATGACCACCACGCCCATGGCATGATCGCCTTCGCCATCTGCGAAAAATGCGGGCAAGTGGACGAGTTCTCCGACGAGACGGTCGAGGCCCGGCTGAGCGGCTGGTCTAGGGATCACGCCTTCAAGCTGTCAAAGACGATCATTGAAATGCGCGGCACCTGCGCGCAGTGCAAGGCGGCTTGAGACCTCAAACTCTTAATGTAGCAGATGCTCTCCGGTAATCACGCGCTCGACCTGCTCGATCGTGGTCTGCTTCGGATCGATGTCATCGGCTACCAGTTTTCCGCCGCGCATCACCATGATGCGGTCCACTACCTGAAAGACATGGTGGATGTTGTGAGCGATGAAGATGCAGGAGTGCCCTGTGTCGCGCGCCTCGCGTACGAAGCGCAGCACGCCCTGCGTCTCGGCGACGCCCAGATTGTTGGTCGGTTCGTCCAGAATGATCAGGTCGCTGTCGAACTGCATGGCCCGCGCTATCGCCACGGCCTGGCGCTCACCGCCCGACAGCGCGGTGATCGGTGTCTCCGGCGGAATGTCTTTTGTGATGCCGACCTTCTTCAAGAGTTCCCGCGCCACCGCGCCCATCGTCTCGTGGTCGAGCCGGTTGAGGAAGGCCGGCCCCTTCACCGGCTCGCGGCCGAGGAACAGGTTGCGGGCGATGGAGAGTTGCGGCACCAGCGCCGAATCCTGGTAGATCGTTTCGATGCCGTTGGCGATGGCGTCGGTCGTGCGCTTGATCTCGACCTTCTTGCCCTTGACGAAAATTTCGCCGCTGGTCAAAGGCACGGCACCCGACAACACCTTGATCAGCGTCGATTTTCCGGCGCCGTTGTCGCCGAGCAGGCCGACGACCTCGTGGCGATTTATCCGCAAGCTCACGTCGCGCAGCGCATGGATGCGGCCGTAGAATTTGTTGATGTTCTCCATGCGGACGAGTTCTTCGGTCATGACCTCAGGTCCCCGCATTGTGGCGGCGTTCGAGCCAGGAATGCAGCGCCATCATGCCCAGAATGATCGCGCCGATGAAGATGTTGTAAGCGAGCCCCGGCACGCCGATCATGACGATGCCGTTGCGCATGATGCGCAGGATGAAGATGCCGATCACCGTGCCGATGATGGTGCCGCGCCCGCCAGTCAGCACCGTGCCGCCGATGACTACCATGGCGATGACTTCAAGCTCGTAGCCTGTGCCGCTGTTGGGGTTGGCGGCGGAGGTGCGTATCGAACTGATGATGCCGGCAAGCGCCGCCATGGCCGACGAGAACATGAACAGCGCGACCTTGGTGCGGCTGACATTGACGCCGCGGGCGCGCGCCGCGTTCGGGTTGCCGCCGGAGGCCTGGATCCAGTTGCCGGCCTTGGTCTGGGTGAGCAGATAGTGGGTGCCGATCGCGGCAAGCACGAACCAGACCACCGACATGTAGAGCCGCAGGCCGCCTATCGTGACGCTGCCGACAAGCGCGCTGGCCAGCCACGAACCCTCGGCGCTCCAGGTGCGCTGCGGAAAGCCGTCGGTAACGTAGAGCGCCGTGCCGCGCACGACCAGCAGCATGCCGAGCGTGACCAGGAAGGACGGTATGTTCAGCCGGGTGACGAACCAGCCGTTCACGTAGCCGATGACCATGCTGACGGCGATGGCGATGAGGAATGCGATCTCCAGCGAGACGAGGCCGGCGTTGAAGAGCGTCCACATCAGCACCGCTGAGAAACCGAAGACCGAGCCGACCGACAGGTCGAATTCGCCTGAGGTCATAAGCAACGTCATCGCCAGCGCGATGAGGCCAAGCTCGACCGTGAAGGCCAGCGTGTTGCCGATGTTCTGGGGCGACAGGAAGCTCGGGTTCAGCGACCAGAACACCACGAGTTCCAGCACAAGCAGGACCAGCGGGCCGAATTCAGGTTTTGCGATGAAGCGCTGCAGAATGGAGTGTTGCTGCATGAAAAGCCGCCGTCAGAGGAAATCACCCGGCTCGAGCATCTGGCTCAAGCCGGGTGAAGGATCGAGATGAAAGTCCGGACGAGGATTATTTGCCCGACAGGATGTCGTCGTAGATCTGGGCGGTGTCCTTCTCGTAGAGCGCGCCGGTGATGATGTTGAAGCCCGGCGGGATCTTGCTGGAGGCCATCGCCGCCATGGACAGCGCCATGTAGCTGGTTGCTTGCGGGTCCTGCCACTGGCCGGCATTGACGTAGCCGTTCAGCACTTCCTGCGTCGTGTCGAGCGAATTGCCCCAGCCCACCACCGGGATTTCGCCCGGCTTGATGCCGACCTGATCCCAGACGCGCTTGACCGAGCCGGTGACTAGATCGCCGAGCCCGATCATCGCCTTGATCTTGGTGCGGTTGGCGGTGACGTAGTCGACCATGCGGTTGATGGCTTCGGCCTGGTCGAGCGTGGCTTCGGTGATTTCATAAGTGATGCCGAGCGGCTCGAAGACGCTCTTGATGCCTTCTTCCTCCTGGACGCCGTAAGTGGCGCCAGGGATTTCGACGGGCATCCAGACGAAATCGCCCTTCTTCACCAGACCCTTGTCGACCAGATATTGCGCCCAGTTCCTGCCAAAGGTGACGTTGTCGCCGCCGACATAGGCGTCGAAGCTGGCCTTCGGGTCGGGGGTGTTGAAGTTGATGATCGGAATCTTGGCGGCGTTGGCCTCCGCGGCAATCTCGATCAGGCTGCCCGGATCGGGGCTGGTGGTGACGATGCCGTCTGCCTTGGCGGCAATCGCGGCGCGGACGGCCTCCTGCTGGGACGCCACATCGCCATTGTGGAACGAGGTGTTGACGGCGTTGCCTGTGTCGTCGGCCCACTGCTTGGCGCCGGCGAGGAAGTAGGTCCAGACCGGATCGGCCGGTCCGCCATGCGAAATCCAGTAGTAGGTTTTCTTCGCCTGCGCATAGGCGGTCGACACCGAGCCGAGGCTTGCCGCCACCAGCGCCGCCGACAGGAACATGAATGTACGTCTCAGCACTTCTAATCCTCCTCCTCAAACGGGACCGATCGGTTCGGCCCCTCCAATCCACTACCCGAAATTCGTGTACCGGCCGCGCTCCTCCAGCTCGACCGGTCGAGCGCCGCGCAAGGCGTCGTCGGCGCATTTTCGTTGTCGGTTTGCTCAAAATGATATTGGTTCTATCCTCATTTTGATGCTTCGGAATGCTATTAGGAAGCGGGAAGGGGAGTCAAGCCGCATCCGGTCGTGTTTCGTGAGGCCGGGTCGACTGCACGAAGCTTGCGACATCCGCTGCCGTGAACGATTTTTAAGCAGCGCACGGTAGAAAACCTCATTTTGAGGTGCTCTCGATCGAACCACTCCGGACACCAGCCCGATCAATGCTATACGGCATCGGAAAAGTGATCGCCGAGGAACGCCAGCGTCCGGCTGTCGCCGCTCTCGTCCGTCAGCGTGATCTTGCCCACCTTGACCGCAATGTCGCCTATGCGCGTCCAGCCGGGCGGAGCGGAAATCGCGCCGAAGGCGTAACGGATGGCGGTCATCTTGCCGGGCTCGAGCGTCACGCCGGACGGCTCGCTGCCTTTCGCGCCGAAGGGAACCCCCACATCCGCGGCGCCCTCCTCGATGCCGACAACGGCGCGGTGCCTGCCGTTCCACGGCGCATAATTGCGGCCGCCATTGCTCATCCACAGAACCGTCTGCGGCAGCAGCGCCGCATCCTTCACCGCGAAGAACAGAAAGCCGTCCTTTGCCGCAAGCGCCGCCGACCAGCCGAGTTTTGCGCCTGCCGTCTCGGACATCACGACCAGATCCTCGTGCGATTGGTCGAAGGGATAGAAACTCGCATCGACGTTTCTCCCGTCGGCCCGGCGCACCGCCGACAGGTTTTCAAATGTCTGCGGATAGGCCAGCACCGACCGGCCTCTTGCAGGGTCCGGTTCGAGAGCCGCGGCGGGCGTGCCGCCGCCGACCTTCGGCGAAAAACTTAATTGCGCGCCGCCGGGCACATGGAGCATGGCGTGGTGGGCGACTGGCAGGCGGCCGCTGCCGCCCTCGAACATATGCTCCTGATAGACGACCGGGTGGCCGGGATGCAGGCTGATGCGTTTGGTCAGCCGCGCCCCGTCGACATCCTGCTGCAGGCGGTACGTCGCCGTCACCGTGCCGCCCGCGGCGGTCTCCATGCCTGCGCTCTCCCACTCGCCATTGGCCGCCCAGCCATGGATCGGCAGGCCGTCGCCGCGCCGCCCGAACGGCGCGCAGAAGAAATCGCCGGCCAGCCGTCGCTCCACCGGCGCGACGTGGTCGGGCAGCACCTCGCCGTCGCGCACCCAGGGCGCCTTGTGCAGCGGCCGCAACGGCGCGCCGCCCGCCGGCTCGATCAGCAGGTCGTCGATAACGCCGCCCTGGGGGTTGAAGGCGACCGTGATGCCGTCGGCGGCGATTCTGTCCATCGGATGATCTCTTCCGTTCGGAAATGTGACTCAGGGGTCGTTGGGGATGTTTTCACGGAACACAGACTGGATGCGAACCGTGGCGGTGGAGATGTTGCTCTCGTTGCGGATGGCGCGGACCAGCCGGTCCACCGCCTCGCGCGCCTCGACACGGGCATTCTGGTCGATAGCAGCGTCCATTACGCCGCTTAGAAGAAACTGGCGTGTGTCCTCGGTCAGGTCGTGGCCGATGAAGATGATCGAGTTTTCGCGGCCTGCCTCGGTCAGGGCGCGGGCGATGCCCTCGTGGCCGGCGCCGATGCAGTAGATGGCGACAAGGTCGGCGTGTTCGGTGAGCAGAGTCTGCACTTCGTCATAGGCGCGGCCGGCATCCTCTTGCACCTCGCGTGCCGCGACGATGTTGAGGCGCGGAAAACTCTCCTGCAGCACGTGGCGGAAACCCATTTCGCGCTCCTCGTGGCCGCGGTAGGCGAGTGCGCCGGCAATCAGCGCCACCTTGCCGGCGGAGCCGGGCAGGAAGCGGCCGATCAGATAACCCGCCAGCCGACCGGCCGCGCGGTTGTCGATGCCGACATAATTTACCCGGCCGACATGGCTGATGTCGGAAACCAACGTCAGCACCGGAACGCCCGCCGCCACCAGCCTGCGCACCGCTTCGCGCACCGACGGACTATCCAACCCGATCAGGCCGACGCCTTGCGTTTGCGGGCGCAGGCTGCCGAGTTTTGCGGCGATCTCCTCCGGGGTGATGCCGCTCAGCCGGTGGATCTCGATATCGACGTCGCCGCGAAGCTCGACCTGCCGTTCGATCTCGCTCGCCAGATCGCTGATGAAAGCGTTGTCGCCGCCGGGCAGCACGAAATCCAGGCGGATCCGGCTTGGACCAGCGTCGGAGGAATGCGTACCGGCAAGGCCGGCGACGATTGCCAGCACATGCTTGCGCGTGTGTTCCTGCACGCCGGGACGATTGTTGAGCACGCGGTCGACCGTCGCCTTGGACACGCCGGCGGCGCGGGCGATCTGCTCCATCTTCGGCCGCGCGTCGCTCAACAGTCCCCCTCGGATTGGCCCATCGCGGGCTGACAGTAGGACCGAGCAGCGAGCCGGTCAATGAGAAAACCTCAAAATGAGGTTTTCTGTCGTTGTTGAGATGTCGGTTTGCGCGTTTCGTGACTCGGTGTTTGGTATTTCCCGCGCAGGAGAGGCATTGTTCTATGTCTTCGACATTGATTTGAACTGCTCTTCGGCACTAGCTTCAAAATGAAGCATCAAAATGAAGTTTTTGCTGCTTCCGAGGCCGAGAATGGCTGAGCTCCACCGACTGGGCGGCTGGACGGCAGGACGATGCGACGCGCCCTTGCAATTGAGTTTTCCAGAATTTCGAATATGCAATTGTGCTTCCGCGGCGAACCGGCCGGCTTGCTGCCCGAGAGGAGAGCACATGGCGTCAGGTCAGGCCGAGGACTATGGCAGCCTTGTCGCGATGCTCACCGTGCGCAAGGCAAAACTCAGCAAGCGGCTACAGCAGGTAGCGCAGTTCTTCCTGAACAATCCCGAGGACGTGGCGATCTATACGATCGTCGAACTCGCCAAGCAGGCGGGCACGCACCCTTCCACCATCTCGCGCTTCGCCAAGGAACTCGGCTTCGAGGGGTTTGCCGAACTCCAAGGCGTGTTCCGGCAGCGGTTGGTTGGGCCGAAAATGACCTATGCCGACCGCATGAAGGCGCTGTCGGAAGGGCCGGGCAAGGCGCCTGCCCCCGGGCTGGAACTCGACGAACCGCATGTCGTCTTCGACACATTCGTGCTGGCCGCGATGGATGCGCTGCTGCGCCTGCGGGAAGACGTGCAGCCGGAAGCGCTGAGCGGCTTTGTCGAGACGCTGCGGCAATCCGGGGCGGTGCATATCGCGGCGGCGCGCGGCGCCTTCGGGGTCGGCGCCTATTCCTATTACGGATTTTCGCGCATCGGCAAACGCGCGCATCTGATCGACAATCTCGGCGCCATGCGCGAACAGCAGCTTGCCGCAATGGCGACGGACGATGTGCTGATGGTGCTGACCTTCGACGATTATACGCCGGAAACCATCGAACTGGCGTCAGCCGCACACAAGCGCGGGCGAACGCTTTTGGTCATCACCGACAACGAACTCAGCCCGGTGGCAAAGCTCGGCCGGCACACGCTCTACGTCAAGGAAGCGCGGCTTGGCCATTTCCGCTCGCAGGTGCCGGCCATGGTGCTCTGCCAGTCGATCATCGTCAGCCTCGGCAGCCATATTGGCCGGTAGCGGCGGAAAGTGGCGCAACTGCGCTTCGGCGTCGATTGACAAGCCCAAACTGGAAATGCAATTCTAATATTTAGAAACTGAAAATTTCAGTTTCGGGAGGATGAATTGAACGTTGGTCTGGACGGCAAGACCCTGGT
Source organism: Mesorhizobium sp. IMUNJ 23232 (assembly GCF_044326205.1). Taxonomy (NCBI): domain Bacteria; kingdom Pseudomonadati; phylum Pseudomonadota; class Alphaproteobacteria; order Hyphomicrobiales; family Phyllobacteriaceae; genus Mesorhizobium; species Mesorhizobium sp. IMUNJ 23232. The sequence continues at coordinate 35,715 of NZ_JBIRCY010000026.1, read as the reverse complement.
GGTGACCGGCGGTACGTTGGGGCTCGGCGAAACCATTTGCCGGCTGGCGGCGGCAAGCGGCGCGGGGGGCATCGCATTCGTCGGGCGCAATGCCGAGCGCGGAGCGGGCGTCGCCAAAGCGATCGAGGCGCTGGGCTGCCCGGCGCATTTCATCCAGGCCGAACTCGGCGAGCCCGATGCGCCGGTGACCGTCATGGCCGAGGCCATCGTAAAACTCGGGCGGGTCGATTGCCTCGTCAACGCTGCCGCTCTCACGGACCGCGCGGCGCTCATCGACGGCACGCTGGCGGATTGGGAGCGGCTGTTCGCCGTCAATGCGCGCGCGCCTTTCTTCCTGATGCAGGCGGCGGCTGCCGACATGAAGGCGCGGCGCGCGCCGGGCTCCATCGTCAACATCCTGTCTATCAACGCGCATTGCGGCGCGCCCGAACTCGCCATCTATTCCGCCACTAAGGGCGCACTGTCGACACTGACCCGCAATGCTGCCAACGCCCATGTCGCCGACCGCATCCGCGTCAACGGCATCAATATGGGCTGGGTGGCCACCCCGAGCGAAAACATCATGCAGGGCGAGATTCTCGGTAAGGGAGCCGACTGGGATCGGAAGGCGGCCGCCGGCATGCCGCTTGGCCGGCTGCTCACCATGGACGAGGTCGCGCGGTTCACGCTTTTCCTGCTCAGCGACGCCTCCGGCCTGATGACCGGCACGCTCACCGATCTCGAACAGGTCGTGCTCGGCGCGCCGCCACGCGGAATGGGCTGATGGGCGAAAGCGAGACCATCGCGACGGCCGCTCGCCTCGGCCTCGCCACGATAGACCGTTTGCCGGCAAACGTCCGCCGCTGCGGCTACGATCGGACGCAACTGACGCCCGGCATTTTGCATCTCGGCGTCGGCGCCTTCCATCGCTGCCACCAGGCCGAATACACCGACGACGCGCTGGAGGCGGCGTTCGGCCCCTGGGGCATCGTCGGCGTGAACCTGCGGGCGCCCGACCTTTCCCCGACGCTCGGCGTGCAGCAAAATCTTTACTGCCGCGAACTGCGCAACCACCGTAACGTCGAGCGCCGACTGATCGGCGCGCTGGTCGAGACGATTTCGGTGGTTCCCGAGGACGGGGACCCGCAACGGCTCGTGCTCACCACGGCGTTGGGCATCGCTTCGAGCCCGACCATCGGCGCAATCACGCTGACGGTGACGGAAAAGGGCTATTGCCACATTCCGGCGACAGGCGAACTCGACCTCGACCACCCAGACATAAGCCACGATATCGCCAATCCCGAGAAGCCAGTCTCGGCGCCAGGTTTTGTGCTGCGTGCGCTGGCAATTCGCCTTGCCGCAGGCCAATCGCTGCCGGCGCTGATCAGTTGCGACAATGTTCCCGACAATGGCAGCACGCTGCGCCGTTCGGTGCTCGGTCTGGCGGAAAAGATCGATCCGGCCCTGCATGAGCGCCTCGAACGCGAGGCGTGTTTTGTCAACACCACGGTCGACCGCATCGTGCCGGCGACGCGCCCCGAGGATATTTCCGCCTTCGCCGCCGCGACCGGTGTCGAAGATCTGGGCCTCGTCGTCGGCGAGCCGTTCCGCATGTGGGTGCTGGAGGACCGTTTTGGCGGCCCGCTGCCGGCCTGGGACCGCGCCGGCGCGATGTTCGTGAGGGATGTCGCGCCCTACGAGATCCTCAAGATGCGCGTCGTCAACGGCATCCAGTCGAACCTTTGCCAGCTTGGCGTGCTGTCCGGCATCGATTTCATGGCCGACGTGATGGCCGAGGATGTGTTCAGCGACTTCGCCTTGCGCACGATTTCGCGGGAGGTCGTGCCGCACCTGCCTGCCGTGCCCGGCATCGACGTTTCCGCCTATGTTGCCGAGACCATTAGCCGGCTGAAGAACCCTGCGTTAAAACATCGGACCTCGCAGATTTCCACCGACGGTTCCCAAAAGATCAGGCAGCGGCTGCTGGAGCCGCTGCGGGCCGCGTTGAAGGCGGACACGCCTCGGGACGGTTTGCTGATCGGCATCGCCGGCTGGATGAAATATGCCAGCGGCGTCGACAGCGCCGGCACCGCGCTGGAGGTGCTCGACCCCTTCGCGGAGCGCACGAAAACCATCGCCGCGGCAAGCGGCGGCGATGCGGCGCGGCTGGTCGGCGGCATGCTTTCCATCGAGCCGATCTTCGGGACTGATCTTGCCCAGAACGGCTTCGTCAAGGATAGGCTGGCCGACCTCGTCGCCGATCTCGGCAGGCGCCCGTCGCGCGAGGTGGTACGTGATTTCCTCGCTTCGGAGGCGGCGTGATCACGAAGTTGAGACAGAGAATTTCAGAATTTGACTAGTGGAAATTGTCGTGCAGTATCCGCTCCGGGAGAGCGGCAGCAGGGAGGGGAACAATGCGCACTATCAAGGGACCGGGCCTGTTCTTGGCGCAGTTCGCGCGCGATACCGCGCCTCACAACTCGCTGGAATCGATTGCTCGCTGGGCGAAGAACTACGGTTATGCCGGCATCCAGGTGCCGAGCGTCGACAAGCGGTTCTTCGACCTCGATCTCGCTTATGAGAGCGACACCTACTGCGATGAGATCAACGGCAGACTGAAGGATATCGGCATCGTCATCACCGAACTGTCCAGCCATTTCCAGGGCCAGATGGTCTCGGTGCATCCGGCCTACGATCTGATGTTCGACGGCCAGTGCCCGCCCGAGTTCAAGGGCAATCCGGAGGGCCGCCGCCACTGGGCCGCCGATCAGGTACGCAAATGCGCAAAGGTCTCGCGAAAGCTCGGCCTGACCGAGCATGTCAGCTTCACCGGCAGCCTCGCATGGCCATACATCTATCCCTATCCGCAGCGCCCCGCCGGCCTGATCGAGGAAGCTTTCGCCGAGCAGGGTCGGCGCTGGAAGCCGATCCTCGACGCCTATGAGGACGAAGGCGTCGACCTCTGCTTCGAGATCCATCCGACCGAGGACGTTTTCGACGGCGACACGTTCGACATGTTTCTGGACGCCGTCGCCGGCCACAGGCGCTGCAACATCAACTACGACGCGTCGCACTTCATCAAGCAGGGCATGGACTATCTCGGCTTCATCGACGTGTATCACGAGCGGATAAAGATGTTTCACGTCAAGGATGCCGAGTTCAACCCCACCGCCAAACAGGGCGTTTTCGGCGGCTACAAGGGCTGGCTGGAGCGCGCCGCGCGCGACCGCTCGCTCGGCCACGGTCAGGTGAATTTTGGTGCGATCTTTTCCAAACTCGCGCAGTACGATTTCGCGGGCTGGGCGGTCTATGAGTGGGAATGCTGCCTGGAGCATCCTGAGGTCGCCGCCCGCAACGGTGCGAAATTCATATCCGACCACATCATCGAGGTCACCGACCGGGTGTTCGACGATTTCATGGCGACCGGCGTAGACTTGACGATGAGCCGGCAACTGCTCGGCATGAAGGGCTGACGCCATGGTCTATGCAACCAGCGACGGCGTCGGCGCGCGAAAACTGCGGGTTGGCATGATCGGGGGCGGGCGTGACGCCTTCATCGGCGCCGTGCACCGTCTGGCGCTCAGGCTGGACGACCGCATCGAACTGGTCGCCGGCGCGCTGTCATCCGATCCGGAACGGGCAAAGCTCTCGGCAACCGATCTCGGCATCGATCCGGACCGCGCCTATTCGAGCTACCAGGAAATGGCCGACGCCGAGTCAAGCCGCGCCGACGGCATCGAGGCGGTCATCATCGTCACGCCGAACCATCTGCATGCGCCGGTCGCGCGCGCCTTCCTGAAGGCCGGCATCGATGTGATCTGCGACAAGCCGCTGTCGGCGACGCTGGCCGAGGCCGAGGAACTGGCCGATTTGGCGGATCGATCCGGTCTGGTCTTCGCCGTGACGCTCAACAATACCGGTTACGCCATGGTGCGCGAGGCGCGCGCCATGGTTGCCTCGGGTGCGCTCGGAAAGATCCGCATCGTGCGGGCCGAATATATCCAGGACTGGCTGACGCTGCCGATCGATGCGGACGGCCACAAGCAGGCCGAATGGCGCACCGACCCGGCACGCGCCGGCCGCTCGGCCTGCCTCGCCGACATCGGCGTCCATGCCTACAGCTTGGCACAGTTCGTCACCGGCATGGTGCCGGAAAGGATCGCTGCCGATCTCACGACCTTCGTGCCCGGCCGCCGGCTGGACGACAACGCCCATGTGCTGATGCGCTATGCCGGCGGAGCGCGCGGCGTGCTGATCGCCAGCCAGGTGTCGCCCGGCAACCTCAACCGGTTGTCGCTGAAAATCTATGGCGAGAAAGCCGGCCTGGAATGGTTCGCGCATGAGCCGGAAGTGCTGCATTTCACGCCCTTCGGCGAGCCGACCCGCACGCTGGTCCGCGGCGGGCCGGGCGTCGGCGCTGCCGCGGCGGCCGTGTCGCGCATGCCGGCCGAGCATCCGGAAGGTTATGTCGAGGGTTTCGCCAATCTCTACCGCGACGCCGCCGCGCTGATTGCGGCGCGGCGCGCCGGCCAGACGCCGGACGCAGCACTCGTCGCCTCGGTCCCCAACGTCCATGACGGCCTCAAGGGCATGCGCTTCATCGAGGCCGCTGTGGATTCGCACAAGGCAGACGGCACATGGATAACGCTTGCGGCGTGAGCACCCGATCAGCTACGGATTGCCATCCGTGCTGTATGCAGAAGCACTACAAACAGGCAGAAGCACAACCAGGAGGAGTTTCATGAGAATGTTTGCCAAATTCGGCCTCGCCGCCATGGCCGCCGGCCTGTTCGCCGGCACCGCGATGGCGCAGGGCACCTATACGATCGGCGTATCCAACACCGTGCAGGGCAATGGCTGGCGTGAAGAGATGATCTGCGCGATCAAGGCGCAAGCGCTTGCCTCCGGCAAGGTGGCGAAGCTCAACATCGCCCACCGCAACACCGACGCCGCCGGCCAGTCGGAAGACATCCGCAACCTGATCAGCGCCAAGGTCAACGCCATCGTCGTCAACCCGGCCGATCCGGCCGGCATCCAGGCCGCACTCGCGGAAGCCACCGCCGCCGGCATCACCGTGGTGGCCGTCGATCAGGCCGTCACCGAGCCATCGGCCTACATCATCTCCAACAACCAGGAGCAGTATGCCTATCTCGGCGCAAAATGGCTGTTCGAGCAGATGGGCGGCAAGGGCAACGTCGTCTACATGCGCGGCGCCGCCGGCGCTTCCGCCGACAGCGACCGTGACAAGGGTTTCAAGAAGGCCCTCGCCGAATTCCCGGATGTGAAGGTCGCCCAGGAGACGTTCACCGGCTGGCAGCAGGACCAGGGCAAGCAGCAGATCCTCGACTACATCGCCACCGGCGTGCCGTTCGACGGCATCTGGACCTCGGGTATCGACAACGTCATCGTCGACGCCCTGGTCGAGAGCCAGGCGACGCTGGTCCCGGTCGTCGGTGCCGACAATGCCGGCTTCGTCGGCCAGCTCAACTCGGTCGAAGGCCTGAAGGGCGCCGCCGTCACCAACCCCGGCTCGATCGGCGGCGCAGGTGTGACGCTTGCGCTGCAGATCCTCGACGGCAAGAAACCGGCGCAGCAGACCGTGCTGGTCGAGCCGTCGCTGTGGGAAAACGTGACCGACGCCGGCAAGGCACAGCTCAAGGCGGCCGCCGATCCGTCGCTGTCGCCGGAATGGCCGGTCTCCATCTCGATTCCGGACTGGACCACCTACACCAAGGACCAGATCGTCGCCTGCAAGGGGCCGGGCGAATAAGTTTTCGTCCTGATGATCTCTGGATCGCCCCCTCCACCGCCTTCGGCGGTCCCCCTCCCCCGTAAACGGGGGAGGATCAACGGCGCGGCCGGCCGCGACGCTGGTTCCTCCCCTGCGAAGCGGGGGAGGGGGACCACGCGAAGCGTGGTGGAGGGGGCGCATCAAGCGCGGCGGAGCGGGATCGAAGACATATCGATCCAAACCCGGGGCCGCCATTCGAATACCAATTTCCGTCGCGGTAGACATTGAGCGCCTCATCTCTCCTCGAAGCCACCGGTGTGGCCAAGAATTACGGCGCGGTCGCCGCGTTGAAGAACGCGTCGCTGTCGGTTCTGCCGGGCGAGGTGCACGCGCTCATGGGCGCGAACGGTGCCGGCAAGTCGACGCTGGTCAAAATCCTGACCGGTGCGATCCGGCATGACCGCGGCACGATCCTGGTGCGCGGCAAGGCGCATCTGGTGCGCTCGCCGGCCGATGCGCGGCGCGCCGGGCTGGTCTCGGTCTATCAGGAGCCGTCGCTCATCCCCGACCTCGACGTGCTGGCCAATCTGCGCCTCACCCAGACGCCGGTGGAACCCTTCCGCAACTGGGTGCGCGAACTCGGCGTGCCCGACCTCGACATGCGCGACAATGCGCGTGACGTGCCGCTGGCAATCCAGCGCGTGCTCGATCTCGCCCGTGCGCTGGCGATCGAACCTGACGTGCTCTTGCTCGACGAGATGACCGCGGCACTTCCGGCAAATCTGGCCGAGCGTGTGCTGGACGTCGTCAAGCGGCAGAGCCGGACGGGCCGTTCGGTCATCTTCATCTCCCACCGTTTTGTCGAGATTTCCGCGCTCTGCGACCGTGCCACGGTGCTGCGCGACGGCGAGACTGTCGGCGTGGTCGACATCGGCCCGGGCGTCGAGGAGCGCATCGTCGAATTGATGCTGGGCGCCAAGATCGAGAAGGCGCGCGCCGCGCAGCGGCAGGCCACCGAAGCCAGCGCGCATGGCGAGGCCGGCACCCGCATCGCCGTGCGCAATCTGCGCGTCGGCACGAAACTCCAGGACGTGTCCTTCGATCTGAAAAATGGCGAGGTGGCCGGCGTCGTGGCACTTGAGGGGCAAGGCCAGGACGAGCTGTTCGCGGCACTCGCGGGTTCGACAAAACCCTCCGGCGGCACGATCGAGGTCGATGGCCGGCAGGTCCGGTTCTCGCACCCCGTTGACGCGGTGCGGGCCGGCATCGCCTATGTGCCCGGCGACCGTTCGGAAGCGCTGGCCATGCAGCAGTCGGTGCGGGAAAACATCGCCCTGCCGTTCAGCGCGGCCTTCCGCAACTGGGGGCCGATCCGCATGAAGCAGGAGCGCGCGACGGTGCAGAGCGCCATCGAGCGGCTGCAGATCGACACCCGCGCCCAGCGCGAGGTGCAGCGGCTGTCCGGCGGCAACCAGCAGAAGGTGACGATCGCCCGCTGGATCGCCGCCGATGCGCGCACCATCCTGTGCTTCGATCCGACGCGCGGCATCGACGTCGGCACCAAGCAGGAGATCTACAGGCTGCTGCGCCAACTCGCCGCGCAGGGAAAATCCGTGCTCTTCTACACCTCCGAGCTCGAGGAGATTCAGCTCGCCTGCGACCGCGCCATCGTCATCTTCGGCGGCAAGGTCGTGGACATCCTTCCGGTCGAAATCGCCGACGAGCCGGCGCTGACGCGGGCGGCTTATGGCCTGTCGCGCGACGCCAAGGCCGATGTCGGCATCCTGGCGGAGACCGCGTCGAGCGAGGGAGCCCGCCCGTGATGCGCCTCCTTCGCCAGCAGGGCTGGGTCGCGGGCCTGTTTGCGCTGCTCGTCATGCTCTTCATCCTGACCAAGATCATCCAGCCCAGCTACGGCGCCGGCGATTTCGGCTCGCTGGTTCGCGCCGTGCTGCCTTACGCCTTTGCGGTCGCCGCGCAGACGGTGGTGGTGATCGCCGGCGGCATCGACCTGTCGGTCGCCTCGATGATGGCCCTGACCAGCGTCACCGCCGCCTCGATGATGGCGGGCGCCAGCGAGGAATATGCGCTGTTCGTCGTGCCCTTCGTGCTGGCGCTCGGCTTCGCGCTCGGCGCTCTCAACGGCATCCTGATCGTCGTCACGCGCGTGCCCGACATCGTCGTGACGCTGGCGACGCTGTTCATGCTGCAGGGCGCCGCACTTCTCGTGCTCGGCGCGCCGGGCGGCGGCGCCGCCGAATGGCTGAAGAACCTCATCATTGGCACAGTGCCGTTGCCGGGCGTTCCGGGCGGCTTCACTGCCTGGATACCCAAAGCACTTGTGCTGATGGTCGTGCTTCTCTGCATCGTCTGGGTCCCGCTGATGCGCTCGCGCCTTGGCCTCTCCATCTACGCGATCGGTTCGAACCAGCTCGCCGCCTTCCGCAGCGGCGTTCCGGTTGCCCGCACGAAGATACTCGCCTACGCCATTGCCGGCCTGTTCGGCGCCATGGGTGGCCTGTCGCTGACGATGAGCACGGGAATCGGTGCGCCGATCCCAGGTCCCTATCTGCTGGCCAGCGTTGCCGCCGTGGTGCTGGGCGGCGTCGCGCTCGGCGGCGGCAAGGGCGGCCTGCTCGGCCCGATCGTCGCCGTCTTCGTGCTCCGCCTCGTGCGCACCGACCTCACGCTGCTCGCCATCGATCCGAACGTCACGGCGATCGTGGAAGGCACGATCATGGTCGCGGTCGTCATGTTCGGCGCCTTCATCGTCATGCGGAGCCGCTCGTCATGAGCATCAGCGCAACAGCACCTCAGCCGGTCTCCATAGGCCGCCGCATCAAGCGTTTCATGGGCGATTACCCGCTCGTGCCGCTGCTCATCCTGCTCGCCCTGCTGGTCGTCGTGCTGCAGATCATGCAGCCGGGCATCGTCAACCAGCGCTGGATCGCCAACACCATCAAATTCGCCATCCCGCTCGCGCTGCTCGCCGGCTGCCAGACCATGACCATGCTGACCGGCGGCATTGACCTGTCGGTCGGTACCGTCGCCACGATGGCGGCCTTCATCGTCGCTACGCAGGGCGTCGACAATCCGGCGCCCGTCGCCATGCTGATCGCGCTGATCCCCGCAATCGTCATCGGCTTCGCCAACGGCATCGGCGTTGGCGTCTTCCGCGTCCACCCACTCATCATGACACTGGGCACCAGCCTGATCGGCGTCGGTTGTCTCCAGGTCTACCAGCGCACCGTCATCGGCTCCGGCGCCAAGGTCCCGGACTTTTTGATCTGGCTCGGCACCGGCGTGACCGCGGGTTTTCCCAACGCGCTGCTGCTCTTCATCCCCGTCGCCGCGCTGCTCATCTTCATCCAGCGCCGCACCGGCTTCGGCCGCCTTCTCTACGCCGTCGGCGACAACGAACGCGCGACGCGGCTCTCCGGCGTGCAGTACTGGCAGGTCATCCTCGCCCTCTACATGTTCTCCAGCGTGCTGGCGGGCATCATGGGCCTGCTCTACATGGGCCTGATCCGCGCCCCGTCGCTGTCGCTGGCCGAACCGCTCGTGCTGCCATCGGTCGCCGCCGCCGTCATCGGCGGCACGTCGATCTTCGGGGGACGCGGCGGCTATACCGGCACCATCATCGGTGCGCTGATCCTCACCGTGCTGACGACGCTGCTCACTATCCTGCAGATGCCGGAAGGCGCCCGCCGCATCCTCTTCGGCGCGATCGTGCTGCTTGTCACCGCCGCCTATCTGCGCATCATCGAGGACCGTTAGCCTTCCTTCTCGCCGTTTTACGGGGAGAAGGTCCCGACAGGGGGATGAGGGGCGGCGCGGACAGTCAAGATTTGCAGTTTCAATATCATATGGGGAGGAAGCCATGACAAATCCGCCAAAACAGCGCCTGCGCATCGGCTTCGTCGGCAGCGGCTTCATCGCGCATTTCCATCTGAAGTCGCTGGTCGGCGTGCGCAATGCGGACGTCACCGGCGTGTTCAGCCGCAGCGCTGAAAAGCGCGAACGTTTCGCCGCCGCCGTCGCCGATCTCGGCCTCGGCTCATGCCGCACCCATGACAGCCTGGAATCGCTGCTCCAGGCTGATGACGTCGACGCCATCTGGGTCCTTTCGCCCAACTACACCCGCCTCGACACGATGCGCGTCATCCATGCCGAGGTGAAGGCAGGCCGCAGCAAGGTCTTCGCGGTCGCCTGCGAAAAGCCGTTGGCGCGCACCATTGGCGAGGCGCGCGAGATGCTGCGGCTGGCCGAGGACGCGGGGCTGAACCATGGCTATCTCGAAAACCAGGTGTTTTCGACGCCGGTGCTGCGCGGCAAGGAGATCGTCTGGCGGCGCGCCGCCTCGACCACCGGCCGGCCCTATCTGGCGCGCGCGGCGGAAGAGCATTCCGGCCCGCACGAGCCCTGGTTCTGGCAGGGCGACAAGCAGGGCGGCGGCGTGCTCTCCGACATGATGTGCCATTCGGTCGAGGTGGCGCGGCACCTGCTCACCGCGCCGGGCGCGGCGCGCAACTCGCTGAAGATCAAGTCGGTCAACGGCACCGTCGCCAACCTCAAATGGACGCGGCCCGCCTATGCGGCCCAGCTCAGGGAGCGCTTCGGCGCTGAAGTCGACTATCTGAAGCGCCCGTCCGAGGACTTTGCGCGCGGCACGATCACGCTGGAGGACGAGAACGGCGAGGAGTTGATGATCGAGGCAACCACCTCCTGGGCCTATGTCGGCGCGGGGCTGCGCATCCAGCTCGAACTGCTCGGCCCCGAATACGCAATGGAGTTCAATTCGCTCGGCACCGGTCTGAAGATTTTCATGTCGCGCGCGGTGACCGGCTCCGAAGGCGAGGACCTCGTCGAGAAGCAGAACGCCGAGCAGGGCCTGATGCCGGTGCTGGAGGACGAGGCCGGTGTCTACGGCTACACCGACGAGAACCGCCACATGGTCGAATGTTTCCGCAAGGGCGAGACGCCGCTGGAGACCTTTCATGACGGGCTCGCCGTTATCGAGATGCTGATCGGCCTCTACCGATCCGCCGAGATCGGCCAGACGGTGCATTTCCCGATTCCTGATCTTGAGAATTATGTGCCCCCGGTGGCGCGGCCGGAACGGTGAGGGTGAGTGGGTGATGCGACCTGAAAGGTTCGTCGCTCCCGGTTGAACTCCCGCCCGTTCTCTGAAAAATTCACCTCACCAAGACGCGCCGAACGCGCGCGGGGAACATTTCGGAAGGAGCATTTGATGAAAAGAATCCTGGCGGCCGGTCTTCTCGGCCTCTCGCTGTCCGTGGCGGCGCAGGCCGAGCCGGTGAAGATCGGCGTCATCACCACGCTGTCGGGCGGAGGCGCGGGCCTTGGCAACGACATGCGCGATGCCTTCACGCTGGCGATAAAACAGTCCGGCAACAAGGACGTCGAGCTGGTCGTCGAGGATGACGCGCAGAAGCCGGAACTGGCCGTGCAGATCGCCGACAAGATGATCCAGAGCGACAAGGTCGACCTGCTGACCGGCATCATCTGGTCGAACCTGGCGATGGCCGTTGTGCCCAACGCGGTGGCGCAGGACGTCATCTACCTGTCGCCCAACGCTGGCCCCTCGGCGCTGGCCGGCGCCGGCTGCAATGCCAATTATTTCAACGTCGCCTATCAGAACGACAATTTTCATGAGGCGATGGGTCAGTACGCCAACCAGGACTACAAGAAGATTTTTATCCTCGCCCCCAACTACCCTGCCGGCAAGGACGCGCTGACCGGCTTCAAGCGCTACTACAAGGGTGAGCTGGCCGGCGAACTCTACACCCAGGTCGGCCAGACCGACTACGCCGCCGAGATCGCCCAGATCCGCGCCTCGGGCGCCGATTCCGTGTTCTTCTTCCTGCCCGGCGGCATGGGCATCGCCTTCATGAAGCAATATGCCCAGTCCGGCGTCGGCATCCCGGTGATGGGGCCAGGCTTCTCCTTCAGCCAGGACGTGCTGCCGGCGATCGGCGACGCGGCTGTCGGCGTGAAGAACTCCGCCAGCTGGGCAAAAGATCTCGACAACGAGGCCAACAAGGCGTTCGTCACGGCCTTCACCGCCGAATACAATCGCCTGCCGTCGATCTACGCGGCGCAGAGCTGGGATACGGCCAACCTCATCCTGTCGGCGCTCGCAAAAGCCAGCGTCAAGGACAAGGAAGCCTTCCGCGCCGCGCTGAAATCCGCCGACTTCAAATCGGTGCGCGGCGAGTTCTCCTTCAACACCAACAACCACCCGATCCAGAACATCTATGTGCGCGAGGTGGTGAAAGAGGGCGACACGCTCACCAACAAGATCATCGCCACCGCCTTCGAGAAACACGGCGACGCCTACGCCGAGCAGTGCAAGATGTGAGTTTCCAGGCTGGACAGCGATGCGCGATTATCTGATAATCGCGCATCGCTGGCTGGGGTCGCACCATGGCAAATGCTCCAAAGGAATCGCACGGCATCATCAACGGCAGGGCCGTCAAAGATTTGGTCGAGGCCAAGGAAATCCGCAGCGCACTGGTGCTGGGGCAGCCCGGAGGCTTCGCGGTGGTTGTGCGCTATGGCTCTCAGGAACGCGCCATCGCGGCCCAACGCTCGCGGCGTGTCCGGCTTTGGCGCAACCTAAATACGGCCGCCGCTTATGTTCGCGACGAACTCGGCGTGCAGCGTTTCGAGATCGACATGGCTGAGCACGATCCCGCCGCGATGGATCGCGCCCGTCCCGATACCGCCGAACGCCAGCGCCAGTTGCGCGAAGCGGCGGAGCACGATGCATGGTTCCGGGCTCAGGTCCAGGAGGCGTTGGACGGGATCAAGGATGGGACGAACCGACCGATCGAGGAAGCTGAATGGGACGATTGGTTCTCGGAGAAAATCGCTTCTCTCGAACGCCGTGCCGCGAACAGTGGTCGGTAGAGCGTGCGTCTGATCCGCGGCAGTCAATATCGGGACGATTTCGACAACATTTTCGAACACATTGCACGGCAAAGTCCCCAGGCTGCGAAGAACACCGGTCTTGAAATCGAGCGCCAGGTTCGGCGGCTGGAGGAATTTCCAATGTTGGGGCGCGCCGGTCGCCTGGCAGGAACGAGAGAGTTGGTGATTGCGAATACGCCTTACATCGTCGTCTACTCCCCGAACGGCGTTGTCGTTCTCCTGCGCGTGCTCCATGGCGCGCAGAAATGGCCGCCTTCGCGGCAAGGCGCTCTGAGATAGCCGCGCCCTTGTCCCTCGCCCTCCTTCTCGAACAACTCCTCAACGGGCTGCAGCTCGGCGTCATGCTGTTTTTGATGGCGGCGGGGCTGACGCTGATTTTTGGCGTCATGGGCCTCATCAACCTCGCCCACGGCTCGCTCTACATGATCGGCGCCTTTGCCTGCGCCTCGGTCGCGGCCGCCACCGGTTCGTTCTGGATCGGGCTTGCCGCCAGCCTCGCCGCCGCGGCCGCCGCCGGCGCGCTGCTGGAGGTCGCCGTCATCCGAAGGCTCTACGACCGCGACCACCTCGACCAGGTGCTCGCCACCTTCGCGCTGATCCTCATCCTGTCGGAAGGCACGCGCTGGCTGTTCGGCTCGTTCCCGCTCTATCTCGATATCCCGCCGCTTCTGCAGGGTGCGGTGCCGCTGCCGGGCGGCGGCCAGTACCAGCTTTATCGGCTGGCCATCATCGGCGTCGGCGTGCTGGTGGCCATCGGCCTCTACTGGCTGATCGCCCGCACCCGGCTCGGCATGCGCATCCGCGCCGGCGAGTCGGACCGCGAGATGATCGGCGCGCTCGGCGTCGACATCTCGACACTCTACACCGTGGTGTTCGCGCTGGGGGCCGCACTTGCCGGCTTCGCCGGGGCGCTGGTCGGCGCTCTGCAATCCGTGCAGGTCGGCATGGGCGAGCCCGTGCTGATCCTCGCCTTCGTGGTCATCGTCATCGGCGGCATAGGCTCGATCAAGGGCGCGCTGGTCGGCGCGATTCTGGTCGGTGTGGTGGACACGATGGGCCGCTTCCTGCTGCCACAACTGCTCGCGCTGATGCTACCCGCCGCGCAGGCCGGCATGGCGAGAGCGGCGCTCGCATCGATGCTGATCTACATCGTCATGGCGCTGATCCTCGCGCTCAGGCCGAGCGGCCTGTTTCCGGCCCGCGCATGAGCGCCGCCATGTCCACCGCCGTGTCTATCCGCGAGGTTCTCGCCAACGTGCTTATCGTCGCGCTGTTCCTGGCGATTCCGCTGGGGGCAGTGCTGTTAGACGAGCCTTTCCACCTGACGCTCGCCACCCGCATCGTCATCCTGGCGCTGGCGGCGACCGGGCTCAACATCGCGCTCGGCCTCGGCGGGCTGGTGTCGTTCGGCCATGCCGCTTTCTTCGGCCTCGGCGGCTACACCGTCGGCATTTTTGCCGCGCATGCGCTCAACATGGAGCCGCTTGTCTTCGGCCTGCCGGCCACGCAATCCATGCCGGTCATCGCTGTGGTGGCCGTGGCCGTCGCGGCGCTTGTGGCGCTGCCGATCAGCGCCATCAGCCTGCGCACCTCCGGCGTCTATTTTATCATGATCACGCTTGCCTTCGCGCAGATGATCTATTTCTTCGCAGTCTCGTGGCCGGCCTATGGCGGCGAGGACGGCCTGCCGATGGCGCTGCGCAATGCTTTTCCGCTGGTCAACACGGCAAAACCGCTACCGTTCTTCCTCGTCTGCCTCGCGGTGCTGGCCGCTGCCCTTGTCCTGTTCTGGCTGATCCGCGGCTCGCGTTTCGGCGCTGCCTTGCAGGCCGGCCGGCAGAACGCGACGCGGCTCGCCGCCGTTGGCATCTCGCCCTTCGGCATAAGGCTCGCCGCCTTCGTCATCTCGGCGGCGGTTGCGGCGCTGGCTGGCGTGCTGTTCGCCAATCTCAACCGCTTCGCCAGCCCGTCCATGCTGTCCTGGCAGATGTCGGGAGAGCTCATCGTCCTGATCGTGCTCGGCGGCAAGGACCGGCTGCTGGGGCCGCTCGCCGGCGCGATGCTCTATGTCTTCCTCGAATACACGCTGGGCGGGCTCACCGAGCGCTGGCAGTTCTTCCTCGGCCTGATCCTGCTCGGCGTCGTGCTGTTCGCACGCGGCGGGCTGCTCGGCTTGCTGGCGGGGAGGCCACGCAATGGCTGAGCCAGTGCTGGAAATCCACGACCTGCGCAAAAATTTCGGCGCGCTGAAGGCCACCGACGGCGTTACGCTCGACGTGCGGCCCGGCGAGATACACGCCCTCATCGGCCCCAACGGCGCCGGCAAAAGCACGCTGATCCATCAGATCTGCGGCTCGATCCCGCCCGACGACGGCACGATCCGTCTGCTCAGCAAGGATCTTTTCGGCATCGGCATGGCCGGGCGGGCGCGGCTCGGCCTCGGCCGCAGCTTCCAGATCTCTTCGCTTGCCCCGGAATTCTCGGCGCTGCGCAATGTCATGCTGGCGGTGCAGGCGCGGCAGGGCTCGAGCTTCCGCTTCTTCCGGTCGGTGATGGGCGACCGGACGCTGATCGAACCGGCCCGCGCCATGCTGGAGCGTGTCGGGCTTGGTGCCCGCGCCGACGTGCCCGCCGCAGAACTGTCGCATGGCGAGCGCCGGCAACTGGAGATCGCCGTCGCGCTGGCGCTCGAGCCGAAGATTTTTCTGCTCGACGAGCCGATGGCTGGCATGGGTCCCGAGGGATCGAAGAGCCTGACGAGGTTCCTCGACGGCCTGCGCCATGAAGCGCCGATCCTGC
The DNA here is from genome assembly GCF_044326205.1 of Mesorhizobium sp. IMUNJ 23232. Lineage (NCBI taxonomy): Bacteria > Pseudomonadati > Pseudomonadota > Alphaproteobacteria > Hyphomicrobiales > Phyllobacteriaceae > Mesorhizobium > Mesorhizobium sp. IMUNJ 23232. Next base: position 20,252 of record NZ_JBIRCY010000026.1, on the reverse strand, counting down.
TGGTCGAGCACGACATGGATGCCGTCTTCGCGCTCGCCGACCGCGTGTCGGTGCTGGTTTATGGCCGCGTCATCGCCACTGGTTCGGTCGACGATATCAGACGCGATCCGGAAGTGCGCCGCGCCTATCTCGGGGACGCGGCATGATATTGCTCAGCGTCGTCGGTCTCGAAACTTTTTACGGCGCCTCGCAGGCGCTGTTCGGCGTCGCGCTAGAGGTTCAGGAGGGTGAGGTCGTGGCCCTGATGGGCCGCAACGGAATGGGCAAGACCACCACCATCCGCTCCATCCTTGGCCTGGAGCGGCCGCGCGCCGGCACGATCCACTTCGACGGCCGGCAGATCACCGGCATGCGGCCGCATCGCATCGCGCGGCTCGGCATCGGTCTCGTGCCGGAAGGCCGCCGCTGCTTCCCCAACCTCACCGTGCTGGAAAACCTCGTCGCGGCCGCCCGTCCCGGCGACTGGACGGTCCCTCGCATCGTCGATCTCTTCCCGCGCCTCGGCGAGCGGCGTGGCCAATACGCCAGCACCCTGTCGGGCGGCGAACAGCAGATGCTGGCCATCGGCCGGGCACTCATGACCAACCCGCGCCTGCTCATCCTCGATGAGGCGACAGAGGGTCTCGCGCCGGTCATCCGCCAGGATATCTGGGCGGCGATCCGTACGCTGAAGGGCAGGGGGCAATCCATCCTGGTGGTCGACAAGACCCTGTCCGAACTGTTGCCGGTCGCCGACCGCTGCTTCGTGCTGGAAAAAGGCGCCACCGTGTTTTCCGGCTCGCCCGCCGCGCTGACGGCCGAACTGCAGGACCGGTATCTGGGGGTGTGAAAGAGGGAACTGGATCGCCACTGCCACCCCCCTGCAAGCACAAAGGAAATAGATCAATGCCCGCGCAGCCCACACTCACCCTCTACGACTATTTCCGCTCCTCCGCCGCCTATCGCGTCCGCATCGCGCTCAGGCTGAAGGGCCTCTCCTACGACCAGGTCCCCATCCACCTCGTGCGCGGCGGCGGCGAACATCTGTCGGAAGACTACCGTGCCATCAATCCGCAGCGCCGCGTGCCGGCGCTGGCGGTCGGGGAGGATCGAACAATCCTCATCCAGTCGGTGGCCATCCTCGAATGGCTGGAGGAGACTTTTCCCAAACCGTCGCTGCTGCCAGCCGATCCGTTTAGCCGGGTACGCTGCCGCGCCGTCGCTTCGATCGTCGGCTGCGACATCCACCCGCTCAACAATACGAGCACGATAAAATATCTGCGCCAGACCCTCGGCTGCGACCAGCCGGCCATCGACGCCTGGTACACGCACTGGATCAGCGAAGGCTTTTCAGCAATCGAAACGATGATCGATCCAAAACCCTTCGCCATGGGCGAAGCCATCAGCCTTGCCGACCTCTTCATCGTGCCGCAGGTCTACAACGCTCGCCGCTTCTCGGTGCCGCTCGACGCCTTTCCAAAAATCGTTTCAGTGGCCGATGCCTGCGCCGCGCTGCCCGCCTTCCGCGACGCCGCGCCGGAAAACCAGCCGGACGCGGAGTGAGAGGATTTTGCCTGAGGCGCGGCCGTCATCCTCGATCGGTCGACGAACGTTGCCCGCTCACTTTCCGCCCCGATCGAGCAGCACCGCCTCCAGCCTTGCCAGGGCTGACAGCAATTGCCCGGAGGCAGCCGCTCCCAATTCTTTCTTCAGCCGGTCCTCGAAGCCGGTCAGGTCGGGCACGATCTCCTCATAGGCGCGCCGGCCCTGTCGGGTCAGTGTCAAAAATTCCTCGCGGCGATCCGCCTCGTTGGTCTCTCGAACCAGCCAGCGTCTCTCCTCAAGTGCCGCCACCGCGCGGCTCACCTTGGTCTTGTGCATGTCCGAATGCGCGCCGATGCCACTGGCGGTGATCTTCCCGAACTGGCCGATGGTGGCCAGCACGCGCCATTCCGGCACCGTCAGCCGATGCTTGCGCCGATAAACGTCGCGTGCCTGCTTCGACAGCGTGCCGGCGATGCGATGCAGCCGGTAGGGAAGAAAGTTTTCCAGGTCGAGTTGCATCCGCCGATGGTGGCAATTTCCGCCAGATGCCGCAAGCGCGTCCAAATCGTTCCCGGCAAGCGGCTCTATTCGGCAGCGCCGCTTCGGAACTTCGGGTCACTTCCCCCACCTTGCAGGGGTAATGAAACCTGGCGCCTTCTATCCGTAATCGCTTGCACAGATGGCGGAGACCTCTCGTGATCCTATTTGTTTCGCCTAAGGCCAATTGATTTTTTGCGGTTTATGCTCAACTCACCGGAATCCGAAATTTGTTGGCACGAGGCGGATGCCGGAAGGGGAACCACAGGGGACAGTTTACTTAATTCCGCAGAAAGATGCGGCGTTTCAAGGTTGATGCAGGCGGAATTAAGTAAACTGTCCCCAGCGATTGGCTCTCGTGTCCAATACCCCGAACTGATGTAATCGTGGGTCATTGGGTGACGAGCGCAAACCTTGCAAGCGGTTGCGCTGGCCGGTAGCGTAGGCCCTATAGACGTCTGTCTGCTGGGGCGGGGGGTTGGATATGAGAACGTCAGGGCCGATCGGGATGCGCAGATCATGATCGAGCAGCCTGACCTCAGGCGAACCGGACGGCCGACGCTGGCGGATATCGCCAGGGCGCTCGGCGTGTCGGAAGCCACGGTTTCGCGGGCGTTGCGCGGCAGTCCGGAGATCAGCGAGCAGACGCGGGCGGCGATCCGCCGGGTGGCGCGCGAACTGGGCTATGTGCCGAACGCGGCGGCGCGCAGCCTGGCGCGGCAGACCAGCAGGACATTGGGTCTGCTGGTGCCCGACGTGACCGACCCGATCCACGCGCTCATCGTCGCAGGCTTCGGCCGCGCCGCCGACAGCCGGGGTTATACGGTGATCGTCATGGACGGCTCGCGCGACGAGGCGCGGCGCGCCCGGAGCCTGCGCACGCTGATCGAGCATCAGGCGGAAGGCATCGCCTTCTGCAGCACGCCGATACCAATGCGCGAGGCGATCGAAGAGATCCGTCCGGCCCACGCGGTGTTCATCATGCATGAAGGCGCCGACGCCTTATCGCCGAGCGAGACGCCGCTGGGGCGCATGCGTGCCGACGACGAACACGGTATCCGGTTGATGATCGAGCACCTGCTCGCTCTCGGCAAGCAGCGGTTCTCCTATGTCAACGGGCCAGACATCGCCTCCAACCGCCTGCGCCGCAACGCAATCCTGCGGTCGCTGGAGGCGCTCGGCATCGAGCCGCGCATCCGCGAATATTCGACGGGAGAGGAGCAGGCCGATTTCGAGACCGTGGCGCGTCTGGTGGCGCGTGAGAGGCCCGACGCGCTGCTGTGCTACGACGACAAGATGGCGCTCAACATGCTGGATGCGCTGCGCCGTGAAGAGGTTTCGGTGCCGGACGATCTGGCGGTCACCGGCTTCGACGGGATTCCTTTCGCCGCGATCTCCAATCCGCGGCTGACCACTGTCATCCAGCCGGCCGACCTGCTCGGCGAGACGGCGGCCGGCGCGCTCTTCGACGCAATCGAAAACGGCACGCCGCCGCCCGATATCACGCTTCCGGTGACGCTCGCCATACGCGGTAGCTCGCGTCGGCGGGTGCCGGAAAGTGGTGCTGGCGTCGCGGCGCCGCAAGCGAAGTCATAGGGCGAGTTCGGACACCAGGTGGCCGTTTCCGACATCGCGGAGATGGACAGTTGTAGGCTCGTCGCCGACGCGGCGGACCGCACTGGGGATTTCGCTGTCCAGCCGCGCGAAGCGTGGCCGCCGCCGGCTCGGATCGGGAACCGGCACCGCCTCGATCAGCCGCCGCGTATAGGGATGCGTCGGACTGGAGAAAATCTGGTCGCGCGTTCCGATCTCGACGATGCGGCCGAGATACATGACGGCCACCCGGTCGGAGATGTTCTCCACCACCGCCATGTCGTGAGAGATGAACAGGTAGGCGACGCCGAACTCCCGCTGCAGGTCCTTCAGCAGTTTCAGCACGCGGGCCTGGACGGAAACGTCGAGCGCCGAGACGCTCTCGTCGGCGATGATGAGTTTTGGCCTAAGCGCCAAGGCCCGGGCGATGCAGATTCTTTGCCGCTGGCCGCCGGAGAATTCGTGCGGGTAGCGTTCCATCTGGTCGGCGGAGAGACCGACGCGCTCGAACAGGGCGGCGACGCGGTCACGGCGCTCCCTGGCAGAGGATACCCCGTGGATCAACAGCGGTTCGGCGACCAGCTCGCCTACGCGCATGCGTGGGTCGAGCGAGGCGTAGGGATCCTGAAAGATCATCTGCACGTCGCGGCGGATTGTCTTGCGGTCGTTGCGGTTCAGGGCAGCGAGGTCTCGGCCGCCGATCGCAATCGTGCCGGTGTAGGGCACGAGGCCGGCAATCGCCTTCGCCGTGGTCGATTTTCCGCAGCCGGATTCGCCCACCAGTGAGAGCGTCTCGTTCGGTGCGATCGAGAAGCTGACACCTTCGACCGCATGCACGCGACGGTCGACGCGGCCGAAGAAACCACCGGTGAGGTCGAAGCGGACGGTGAGGTTGCGGACGAGGGCGACGGGCGCTGTGGTGGGGCTATCGTCTTGCCCCCTCACCAGCCCTCCGCTTCGCTCGGGCGACCTCTCCCCAGAGGGGAGAGGAGGTTTGCCGACGCTCGCGCCAAGCTCGTGTTTGATATCCAGCGCAGCGCCTGCCTCGCCGATCTCCTCTCCCCTCTGGGGAGAGGTCGCCCGAGCGAAGCGGAGGGCGGGTGAGGGGGCATCCGCTGAGTTCGCTTTGGAAACTTCGGTTCGCCCGGCGCCCATCCTCGGCACCGCCGCCAGAAGCTCGCGCGTGTAGTCGTCGCGCGGGCTGGCGAAAATGGCGGAGGTAAAACCTTCCTCCACCATGCGGCCGTGGCGCATGACGATGACGCGGTCGGCCATCTCGGCGACGACACCCATGTCGTGGGTGATGAGGATGACGCTGGTGCCGGTCTGGCGCTGGAGATCGCGCAGCAGTTCCAGAACCTCTCCCTGCACGGTGACGTCCAGCGCCGTGGTCGGCTCGTCGGCGATCAGCACGTCGGGTTTCAGCGCCAGCGCCATAGCGATCATGACGCGCTGGCGCATGCCGCCGGAAAGCTCGTGCGGATACTGCTTTAGCCGGCTTTCCGCCTCGGGGATGCGTACGGCCTTCAGCGCTTCGACCGCGCGCCGGCGGGCCTCGCCGCCCGACAGCGTCGTATGCGCCTCGATCGCCTCGACGAGCTGGCGGCCGATCGACAGGACCGGATTGAGCGAGGTCATCGGCTCCTGAAAGATCATGGCGATGCGGTCGCCTCGGATCGTCCGCATCCGGTTTTCGGAAAGGGTGGCGAGGTTGAGGTCGTCGAGTTTTATCGAGCCGGCCGAAATGCGCGCACCTGGCTGCGGCAGCAGGCCCATGATGGCCAGCGCCGTCATCGATTTGCCTGAGCCGGACTCGCCGGCGATGCACAGTGTCTCGCCCTTTCGAAGTGCGAAGGAGAGATCGGACACGACTTCGCTCTCGCCGTCCTCGCCATGGACGGAGACGGCGAGGCTGGAGACGGTGAGGATAGGGGAGGCGGTCATCGTGAAGGCCGGCCGTCGAGGATGGAGTTCCTTCGCACCCCCCTCTGTCCTGTCGTCCGCCCTTCGCTTTCGCTCCGGGCGTTCGTCGCTCGAAAAGCCAAATCTTTGGCTTTTCGTCCGCTGCGCGGACCGCTACTCACCCCCCTCAAGGGGGGAGATTGGCAGCTTCGCTTGGCTCGCCTCTCCGTCGACGTTGGTGATTGGCGAAGCCCAAGCGGCCGGCGAATCTCCCCCCTTGAGGGGGAGATGTCCGACAGGACAGAGGGGGGTGCGAAGGATCGCGGTTGGTCAATCATTGATGACGATTCACGTCCGACGCCACCGCCATCACTCGAACACGACGCGCGGGAAATAGAACGACACCACCCAGTTGGGCATGTCGACGATCTCGCTGATCCGGAGATCGCCGCAGACCGAGCACAGCATGTAGGCCTCGATGGCATCCATGTTGTAACGCCCGGCGAGCAGATCGACCATCTGCGACACCGCTTCCTTTGCCCCCGTCATCAGGTCCGGGCCGACGCCGGTGGTCACCTCGTAACCCTTCGCGTCGAGGTGGCGCGTCACCGGCCCTGGCGTGGTGAAGCGCGGCATTTTCAGCCGAGCGTCCTTGACCAGGTCAAGCTTCAGCACGACATCCATCGGGCTCTCGATCGCCGTGCCGCAGACCTCGCCGTCGCCTTGCGCGGCGTGCGTGTCGCCGACCGAGAACAGCGCGCCCGCCACCTCGACCGGCAGATAAAGCACCGTTCCCGCCGCGAGGTCGCGGATGTCGAGATTGCCGCCGACGCGCCGCGGCGGTACCACTGAGTGCAGCCCCGGCTCGGCCGGCGCGTTGCCGATCGTCCCGGCGAACGGTTTCAGCGGCACCCGCGCGTTCTTGCCAAACAGGGCAGGCTCCAGCGACGACGCGTCGTATTTCCAGACGTTCAGCGCGGGCGTCTGAAAATCGTCCGCCAGCAGGCCGAAGCCCGGAATGTTCGCCGTCCAGCCGAAGCCGGACGGTTTGAACTGCTCGATCGTCACCTTCAGCGCGTCACCGGGCTCCGCGCCCTCCACGAATATCGGCCCGGTGACCGGATTGACCTTCGAGAAGTCGAGGGTCGCCACATCGCCGACGTGGCTCTCCGCATCGAAATGCCCGCCGGACGAATCGAGGCAGTTGAACGCGATAGTCGAGCCGGGCGCCACCCGCTCGGCCGGGACAAACGAATTGTCCCAGCCGAAATGATGGTGGCGTCCGTGGATGGTGTAGTCGCAGTTACTGCACATCGGTCACGTACACATAATCGTAGTTGATCGGGATATGGACGGGATCGACATAGAGGTTGTCGGCGCCGCCCATGCGGGGCGACTTCATGGTGAAGCGCTGCTCGTTGAACACCGGCGCCCAGGGCGCGTCCTCCATGATCTTACCGTAGATCGCGCTCCACATTTTGTAGCGCTCCTCGGCTTTGGCGGGATCGACGATGGAGTCGGCCTCGGCAGCCTTCTTGTCCAGGTCCTCGTTGCAGTACCACGCCCAGTTCCAGCCGCCCGGCACCGCGCCGCCGCAGCCGAGGATCGGGCCGTAGAAGTTGGACGGATCGGGGAAGTCGGCGATCCAGGCCATGCCGCCCGACCAGATCATCGGCGCGCCGGCCTTGTCGCCGCCGGCGGCGATCACATTGGCCTGCGCCAGCGATTGCAGGTTCGCCTTGACGCCGATCGCGGCAAGATCCTGCTGGATCGCCTGGGCGATGCGCGGGTTGGGATCGGTGTTCATGACGAACAGTTCGGTCTCGAAGCCGTCGGCATGGCCGGCCTCCGCGAGCAGCGCCTTGGCCTTCCCCGGATCGTAGGCATAACCCTTGTAGGCCTTGTCATAGCCCGGCATGGACGGCGGCAGCGGCTGGTTGGCGGGCACGGCGCGATTGTTGATCAACTGGACGATGCGGTCCTTGTTGATCGCCATGTTGACGGCCTGCCGCACCTTGACGTTGTCGAAGGGCGCCATGGTGGTGTTCATGGTGACGTAGCCGGTGTGCAACTGGCCGCCGACCACGACGCGCGCCTTCTGCTCCGGATCGTTCATCACTTCCTGGAATTTCGCCGGCGGAATGCCGTCGCCGGGCACGTCGACCTCGCCCTTTTGCAGGCGCAGCAGCGCCACGATCGGCTCCTGGCCGATCTCGAAGGTGATCTTGTTGAGGTAGGGCAGGCCCTTGCGCCAGTAGTCGGGGTTCTTCTCGAAGACGAGGCGCTGGCCGAGCGTCCATTCCGCCATCTTGTAGGCGCCGGTGCCGACCGGGTTCTTGCCGAAATCGGCGCCGTACTGCTCGACCGCTTCCTTCGGGACGACGTGGCTGAAATTGATCGCCATGACGTGCAGGAAGGTGGCATCGGGTCGCGACAGCTCGATCTTGACGGTGGACGGGTCGACGACGGTGACGCCCGACAGGCTTTCCGACTTGCCGGCGGCGACGTCGTCATAGCCGGCGATGGAGGCGAAGAAGCCGGCGCCGGGCGACTGTGTCTTCGGATTGGTGACGCGGTCGAGCGAATATTTGACGTCCTCGGCCGTCATCTCGCGGCCGTTGTGGAATTTCACGCCCTTGCGCAGCTTGAAGGTAAAAGTCTTGCCGTCGGGCGAGATCTCGTAGCTCTCGGCGAGTTCGGGGCGGAGGTTGGTGGTGCCCGGCTCGTAGTCCATCAGCCCGTCATACAAGCTCTTGATCATCGACCAGTTCTGCCAGTCGTAGCCGATGGCCGGATCGAGCGTCGCCACGTCGTCCTTGTAGGTGATGGTGATCTCGCCGCCCGGCTTGGCGTTGGGATCGAGTTTTTCCTCCTGCGCGGCGGCCGGCGACAGGGCAAGCATCAGCGCCAGCGCCGATGCCGCCACGGTGGATGCCAGATAGTTCTTCATGCCAGTGTTCCCTTTCTCATTATACTTCTCTTTGCTCACCGCAGTTTTATGCGGGGATCGACGAATGGCGCTACGATGTCGGCCAGCAGGTTGCCGATGACGATGGCGCAGGCCGAGACCAGCGTGACGCCCATGATGATCGGAATGTCGACGCGCTGGATCGCCTGCCAGGCGAGTTGGCCGATGCCCGGCCAGCCGAACACGCTCTCGACCACGACGATGCCGCCCATGAAGATGCCGACGTCGATGCCGATCATGGCGATGACCGGCAGGATGGCGTTGGGCAACGCGTGGCGGAACAGGATCGCGCCGCGCGCCAGACCCTTCGCGCGGGCGGTGCGGATATAGTCCTGGCGCAGCACGTCGATCATCGACGAGCGCATCATGCGCGAATACCAGCCGGCGCCCAGGATGCCGAGCGTCAGCGACGGCAGCACCATGTGCCGCCAGGTGCCGTAGCCGCCGATTGGGAACCAGCCGAGCCTGACCGCAAAGACGTAGAGCAGGAGCAGGCCGACGACGAATTGCGGCGCCGAGACGCCGATGAAGGAGCCGACCATCAGCGCCTGGTCGGTCCTGCTGCCGCGCCTGACGGCGGCGATGATGCCCATGGTAAGCCCGATCAACACCTCGCACAAAATGGCACCCAGCATCAGCAGCAGGCTTGCGGGCAGGCGCGAGACGATCAGCTCGGTGACCTCGGAGCGCTGGATGTAGGAGCGGCCGAGATCGCCGGACAGAAGGTTCACCAGGTAGCGCCAGTACTGGACAAAGAAGGGCTGGTCGAGGCCGAGCTGGCGGCGGATGTTCTCCACTGTCTCCGGCGTAGCACTCCGCCCGGCGATCTGGCGCACCGGATCGGCCGGCAGCAAATAGAGCAGGGCGAAGGTGATGATCGAGACGCCGAGCAGGATCAGCGCGGATTGGATCAGGCGGCGGCCGAGATAGGCGATCATGCCCGCCCCCGCTGCGTCGGGTCCAATATGTCGCGCAGCGCGTCGCCGACGAGATTGAAGGCGAGCGCCAGCGCCAGGATGGAGACGCCGGGGAAGAACACCAGCCAGGGCGCCGCCTGGAAATAGGTCTGGTTCTCGAAGATGATATTGCCCCACGACGCCGTCGGCGGCTGCACGCCGATGCCGAGATAGCTGAGAGTCGCCTCCAGCAGCACCGTGGTCGAAATGCCCAGCGTGCCCCAGACGATGATGGTCGGCAGCAGATGCGGCAGGATGTGGCGGAACAAGATGCGCCCGGTGCCGGCGCCGATGGTGCGCTCGGCGTCGATGAACTCGCGCTCGGCCAGCGAACTGGTCTCGGTGTAGATGACGCGGGCCGTCTGCACCCAGTTCACCAGCGCGATCACCAGCGCGACGATCCACAGGCTGGGCTGCAATATGGCGGCAAGGCAGATGGCGAGCAGCAGGGCGGGGAAGGCCATCATCAAATCGGTGAAGCGCATCAGCGCGCTGCCGATCCAGCCCTTGAAATAACCTGCGATCATGCCGACCAGCGTACCGATCAGCAGTGCCGCGCCATTGGCGACGATGCCGATCACCAGCGAGGTGCGCGCGCCATAGAGGATGCGGGTCGCGAGATCGCGGCCGAGCAGGTCCGTCCCCAGCCAGAATTTTGCGTCGGGCGGCAGCGGCGCGCCTTCAAGCGTGAGCCCGTCGAACATCTGCTCGTTCGGGTCGTAGGCGGTGAGCCAGGGTGCGAGGATCGCGCCGGCGACCGTCAGCACGATGATGACCAGGCCGAGCACGGCCAGCCTGCGCTTGAGCAGCCTGCGCCAGACGCCGGCGCGCGGCCTTGCCGGCATGATGGCGGGTGCCGCGAGATCAGGCGCGATGGGAACGGTCATCGTTCTCCTCGCCCATCATTGCCATGACACGGCGCGCCGCCTCTTCGATGCTGATCTGCCAGCTCATGGCCAGCGAGCGAAGCTGTTCGTAGGCGCGGTCGTCGTCGATGCCCTGCGCCGACAAAGCCGCTACCGCCCGCACGATCGTCTGCCGCTCCGCCACGCGCGCCTGCAGGGCGGAAATCTCGCTGGTCAGCCGGCGGCGCGCCTCAAAACTCTGGCGGGCGATCAGCAAGGCGCTGTAGACGCCGGCATTGCCGACCGGTTTCAGCAATTGCGCGTCGGCGTTCTGCGACAGCGCCCATTCGATACGGCCGGGAGCCTCCGAACCGATCAGCGCCACGGTCGGCATCGGCGCCGCGCCGGGCGGCCATGGAAATTGCTGGTCGAAGCCGAGATCGGCGTCGAAGAAGACGAAGTCGGCGGCCAGCGCCTCGGGCGGCAGTTCGGGCCAGCACTCGACGGTGTCCAGACCGATCGCCGCAAGCTGGCGGGCGATGGCCGTCACCGTCGCATGCGGCCGGTGCAGCACGAAGGCTTTCGCGCCGCCGAGATTGGGGATGCGCAAGGCGCGGCTCACGACACCACCTTCAGGCGCGGATGGCTGAAGGTCGCGGCGCGGTCGTAATGCGACAGATAGGGATCGGGCGCCACGCCCTCGCTGCGGCTGATCACCTCGAAGCTGTTGCCGGAAGCGATACGGCCGATCTCGACCGGCAAGGTCGCATGCTGGGTGCGCGGATCGATGGCGATCTCGCCGAGGATGGTCTCGAATTTTCGAGCCGCGAAGATGGTAGGCAGATCGCCGAAGGTCGCGTCCGGGTTGATCGCGAGCACTTTCGCCAGCACCTGCACGGAGGCATAGGCGGAGGCTTCGAAGGAGGAGGCGGGATGGCTGAATGGCTGCGGAGTTCCCAGTTCGACACGACCGGCGCGACGCCGAAAATACGGCCCCGCCGAAATATGCCCATCGCCAGCCTCGCCGATCGCCGGCAACTCGCATTCGGTGAGGTTGCAGGACAGCAGCGGGCAGCGATCGGGGCGGAAATGCGGATCCTCGAGCCCAAGCTCGGCATAAGCGGCGATGAAGGCGTAGGACGAGGTGCCGATCAGATTGTTCAGCACGAAATCCGGCCGCGTGGCGCGGATCTCGTCGATCAGCCGCGCCACGTCGGTCTCGCCGATCGGCAAATAGCGTTCTCCCAGCACCTTGCCGCTGGCGTCGGCGATCAGGTCGCGGGCGACGCGGTTGGTCTCCCAGCCCCAGATGTAGTTGGAACCGAGCAGGAAACCGTTGGCGCCGAAGCGCGGTACCACATGCGCCAGCAGCGGAACCAGATGCTGGTTCGGGCAGGCATGCATGTAGACGACATGGTCGTTGGCCTCGAAACCTTCATAGGGGCAGCCGTACCACAGCGTGCCGCCGAGTTTTTCCAGGACCGGAATGGTCTCCTTGCGGCTCCACGAGGTAGTGCAGCCCAGGACGTGGCGAGCCTTGCTGTTGCGGAGAATGTCCTCGCAAAGCACGGCGTAGCGGTCGGTGTTCCCCTGCGGATCGCGCTCGACGGGCACCAGTTCGATTGAGGACGCCGGATCGGCGTTGCGATCGGCGATGGCTCGCAAGGCGCCGAGGCGGCAGGATTCCGAGATCAGCCGGTAGGTGCCCGACCGGGAATAAAGCAGGCCGATTTCGACGCGACGCTTCAAGACCAATTCCAAAAATGAAAACGCCCCGCGAGCCGGCCGCCCGAACGGGGCAGGGCTAACGAGGCGCGATTGCCGTCCGGCATCCGGGGCCGGTATTTTCGAAATTCAGCCTATCGTCCGGGCGCGGGCAGTCAAGGGCGAATGATGGCTCGATTTGAATTTCCGCTTTCAAGCTGCCGTCGATCGTCAATAATCTGGTCCCTGCGAGGTTTCTTCGCGTGGCGCGCTCGTTGGAAGGATGCTTCATTCGCGAAGACAAATGCCGCTGATGAATTTCGTCGCGGCTAAAGCAATAACCTTCTCCAATGCGGCTGACATATGCAAACATCAACCGAGTTTATATTTTAAATTGCACTTGAGTCCTAGAGCTTTCGCGCATGATATAAAGTATTGAGTAACCTGGATCAGCGAACCTGCGACTGAGCGGAACGTCTTTCCCTCTGAGACATTCCGGTTAGGGCAAGGTTTAACTTGGGAGAATCTATCGTGGCCCCAGCGACCCAAACGGCAGCCAGGGAACGCTTGAAAAGCAAGATGCTTCACCTGCACGGTATTGTTCGGGAACTCGGTCAGATCGCAAAAGGGGAGCGCTGTGAGTTCCTCGCTCATCTCCTTGAAATGGCTTATCTTGAATCCGGCGACGTGCTGCGGCGGTTGAATTCGCCGGGTGACGGTCCCTAGAGCTTGCCGTGGGGTTTCAACGAAGTGGCTGTCCCGTCCCGTTGCGGATTCCGTGCTTTCCTGACAGCAGCGTCGAGTTCCCCGAGCGCTACTTCGCTGACTTCGAGTCCGGATTCGCGGACATGCTTGGCCAGGGTTAGGAACAACTCATCTCCCAGCCCGTCGAACAAGAGCTGGTTGATGCGTTGCGCGGTACGCGGATCGATCGCTATTCGATTTCCCATTCGGCATCCTCAATCACGGCTATAGCGTACTATTATAATAGGATATGGGATAAAATCTTGTGAGCCCCGCTCAGTTCCATTCGCCGAACGACCACAAGGCATTTTGATCTACATTTTATCATACGAGCCGCAGTCAACTATAACGCGACTTGGTGAATGATCTGCCCTCGCCGGGTCGCTTTTCACCTGAGGTCGGTCGCGGCATGCGCCGACGCCGCATTGTCAAGGCGTCTCCTCGATCGGAACTGCGCAGGGTACAACAGGTTGTGTTCGTTGTTTCACAAAAACCGCCGCGCGGCATGTTCCCGATACGCTGAGCAAATACATCGGCATCAAACGGAGATGGGGCAGATGTACCGCGAATTTGATGTTTCCCGACTTTCGCACGCAATTCGTCGCCTGGTTCGCGAAACCGGCATTGGAGAAAACGATGCGCGCAATCTCGTCGTGGCCATGGGCGCCGAATGGTCGTCGCTTGTCCGCGAGGCGCGCCGGCTGGTGGCGTGCTGACGGCGGGAGCCGGGCATGGATCGCCCCGTGGCCGCGATGACGGCGCTGTTTCGGCATTGTTGGAGAAATCGGCAGCGATTCTTCTCCCGCTTTACGAATGAAGATGTCTGCTTCGGCTGATCTCCAACGTTGACGATTGGCTGAGACAAGACGTCGACGATTGGCTGAAACGGCTCATGATGTCGTCATTTTCGACCTCGTGAGCGGTGAGGAGCGGTTCGCGAAGCGAACGAAAAGCCAATGACCTGGCTTTTCGAGCGACGAACGCCCGGAGCGAAAGCGAAGGGCCGGAGGGCGAGCAGAGAGCGTCGGGAATCCTTGCCTCGCACTCGAAGCTACAAAACCGGTGCGGAATCTACCGACCGGCGAGCCGCAGCCAAAATCCAGGATGCGTGAACATGACCGGGGCAAGGGCGGGGATGGTAAGAGGCGACGGAAGCCGCCGCTTGTCATACGCGATGCCCGGCGCCACGGGTTGTCCCGATCGCGGCTTTTGTCAGCCCGCTTGGTCATGCTTGTTGCGCGAAAATCCACGCTGGTTCCGATTAAGTCTCTGTTTTCGCCTGGCTTTGCAAGCATGACATTGTTTTCGGCCGGCCCTGCGCCCAGGCTGGAAAGCCCTGATGCGGACCGCTGCTTCCAAAAAACTCAAGCCTTTTCAACGTGTTGTGCAAGGGGCGTGATGTCAGCCTCGCTGCGGCGCGGTCGTCAAGGATTATTTTCTTAGGGTCCTTGCATATGTTCACGATATGTTCCATATTGGATGCCGGCCTTGTCTGGAGGTGGCATCGGTGGAGTTTGGAGACGCGAGTACGATAATCGAGGGATACCGGGACGCGCTGAAGCATATCCTCTTGATGCTGGTCGGCATGGCCGAGATGGGGTTTGGCAGGCCATTGTCGCTGGTGCTCGGGGAAGCCGCTGTCGCGCCAAGGCCAGGACGAGCGGGGAGGACGGGGCGGAACAAACCGCCCGCGGCGCTCTGCCTGCCCCGCCACCTCTACCGCGCCATTCTTCTTATGCTGCGCCCCGCCGAATCCGCCGCGCGGCGGCTGATCATCGCGGCGACGCAAGGCATCGTGGTGGTACTGCCGCCGTTCCGCCCGCGAAAGCTCAAACCAAAAATTTCCGACACGGTGGCCGCCATGCGCCGCCTTGGCCTTGCCGTCACCCTGTCGAGAGAAGACTTTGCTCGCTTTGAGGCCGAGCGGAAAGCCGCCGAACGGCGCACTGCCAGGCCGCGTGGACAAAACCTTTCGCTGCTCGATCCTCTGAAATACCCGTTCCGCATCCGCCGCAAATATGTTCCGGCGCGTGCCGTGCCGCGCATCCGGTCGCTCGACGACGATGCGCCACGCATCCCCCTGCCGCCGCCGTCGCAGAACGATCCAATCGGCGCGGCAAAGCTGACGCTCAGGCTGGATGCGCTCGGCCGGGCGCTCGACGATCTTCCCGGCCAGGCACAACGCTTCGCCCGCTGGAAGGCGCGCAACGACGCAGGCCTTGCGCGCGATAGGGCGGCCCGTGACGCCGCGGCAGCAGGCGGCGAGCCGGGTCCGGTCCGGTTCCGGCGTTTTTCGCCGCTGCGGCGCGGGCGTCCGCCGGGCGGAAGATTGCCGCGCTTCGACCCGGATGTTCCGAAACGCAAGAACATCCGCGAGGTCGACGAGATTCTGGCGCATGCCAATGCGATGGCGTACTACGCGCTGGAGCCGCCGAGGCGCCGCGACACGTCATGATGCGCGGCGGCCGGCCCTGCCGGTCTCGAAAAGCCAAACATTCCAGAATGTTAGCGGCCAACCGGAAAAGCATACGGGCGTGGCGGCGATGAAGGTTCCCCGGCGTTTAAGCCACTACGGCCGAGATGGCCGGCGCGTATTTTCCGCGGCCGAGCCGCGATACGCGCTGTCCGAATGCATCAGTCGCTGACTGCCCTCCTGATGCCCGTCGCCGTCAACCGCCGACTTCGACGAGCAGATTTCCCTTGGTGTCCATCTGCCCGCGCTGGCCCTCGACGAGGAGGATCGTCGTCGTCGGCATTTCGAGCAGGGCAGGGCCGGCAATCTCGCTGCCGGCTCCGAGGCCGTCGATGTCATAGACCGGCAGGTCGCGAAGTTGCCGTCCAAGATACACCTTTCGCCGCGCTTTTTCGCGCGGTTTTGCGCGCTTGCCTTCGAGGACCGCGCCCTGGCGAAAACTGCCGCCGGTGTCGCCGATGGCGCGCACCTTCCAGGTGGTGAACTCGACCGTGTCGGCCTCGTCCTTGATCGTGTAGATGCGCTCGTGCTGGTCGTGGAAAGCCGTCGTCAGCCTCGGTAAAGAGAATTTGCCGAGCTTGCCGTCCGCCATGTCGAACGGCACCTCAATGTCCCAGGACTGGTAGAGATAGCGGCCCTGGAAAGCGAATTCGAAACGCTGCGCGGCGGGCGCCACGCCCGAGCGTTTCAAAAAAGCCGCGCCGCGTTTTTTCAGCGATGCGAGCAGCCTGTTGACGCCGGCCAGGTCGAAATTCTTGTCGGTGGTGTTCAGCGTGCCCGTCTCTTCCCAGCGCACGTCGGAGATCAGGCCGCCATAGGCGCTGAGGCCGGCCGCGAAGCGCGGGATCATGAAACTCTTGACGCCCAGGATGCGCGCCATGTCGCTGATGTGGCAGGCGGTCGCGCCGCCGCCGCTGACGACAAAACTGTCGCGCGGGTCGATGCCTTCGTTGACGGTGATGTCCTCGATCGCGCCGATCATGTTGTGGTTGGTGGTGGTGTAGATGGCGTAGGCGGCTTCGAGCAGGCTGAGTCCCAGCTTTTTCGCGATCTTGCCGATCGCCGCCTCGGCCTTGGCGCGGTCGAGTTTTATGCGGCCGCCGAGGAAATAGTCCGGGTCGATGATGCCGAGCACGACATTGGCGTCGGTGACCGTCGGCTCCGTGCCGCCGCGCCCGTAGCAGGCGGGACCGGGAACGGCGCTGGCGCTGTGCGGGCCGACGCGCAGCAGGCCGCCGGCATCGACCCAGGCGATCGAGCCGCCGCCGGCGCCGACCGAGCGTACGTCGATCTTCGGGATGCCCAGCATCTCCATTCCGAAGGTCGCTTCCGGCGTGACGACCAGATGGCGGTTGCGCAGCGCCGACACGTCGAAAGTGGTGCCGCCCATGTCGACGACGATGACGTTCGGCGCCGTGGTCAGGCTTATCGCGGCGATCGGCGCCAGTGTCGGGCCGGACATGACGCTGTAGATCGGCCGCGCCACGATTTCTTCGGGCGGCATCATGCCGCCGACGCAGTTGGCGATGAGCAGTTCGCCGCCGTAGCCGGCGCCCTTCAGCGCCTTGGTGAGCTTGCCGACATAATCGCTGACGATCGGATAGAGCGAGGCGTTGATGGCGGTCGAGATGGTGCGTCGGTATTCGCGCGGGATCGGATTGAGCTCGTGGCTGAGCGTCACCGGGATGCCTGGCAATTCCTGGGCAAGGATCTCGCGCACCCGCCGCTCGTGCGACGGGTTGACGATCGACCACAGCAGGCAGACCGCGACGGCCTCGACGCCGCACGCTTTCAGGTGTTTCGCGGCGGCGCGCACGTCCTCGTCGGAAATCGGCTCGATCTCGTTGCCCATGGAATCGATGCGGCCGCGCACCTCGCAGGTGCGGCTGCGGTGGATGTAGGGCGGCGGAAAATCGATCTTGATGTTGAAGGCGCGTTTTCGCGGGGATTCGCGCAGGGTCAGGATGTCGGGGTGGCCGGCATTGCAGATCAGCCCGGTCGGCGCGACTTTTCCTTCCACAAGCGCATTGGTCGACACGGTCGTTCCATGGACGATCATGTCGGTCCTGGCTAGAAAATCGGCGAGCGTCAGGCCGTGGCTTTTCGCGGCGACCTCCAGCACGTCGAGAAAACCGCGCTCGAATTTGCCGGGCGTGGTCGGCGATTTGTGGATCTCGAGATCCGCGCCCTCGCGATGGAGCACGAGGTCGGTGAAGGTTCCGCCGATATCGATGCAGGCGACGAACATTTTTCTCGTTATCCTTGTTGTGCGACGGATTCGGCCGCGCCCGATGCGCGACGGCGCGGCAGGCCGATCTCGAAGTCTCCGAGCAGGCCGGCCGGCCGCCGGACGAGGATCGCCAATAATATGACAGCCAGCGCGATTTCCTGAAGGCCCGGCGGCGCGGCAATTGTCGTGTCGCCGACGGTGAAGCCGCGCTCGATGCCGCGAAACAGTTCGGACACGATCGAGACCAGCGCCACGCCGACGAAAGCGCCGGTGAGGCTGCGCATGCCGCCGGCGACCAGCATCGTCAGCGTGACGAAGGTGAGGTCGAGATAAAATGTGTTGGCGGTGATCGTGCCGATGAAATGGCTGAACAGCACGCCGCCGGCTGCCACGATCATGGCGCTGAGCACGAAGGCGATCAGCCGCTCGCGCTCCAGGTCGATGCCGGTCGCGGCGGCGGCCACCTCGTTCTCGCGCGAGCATCTGAGCAGGAGACTATGACGTGTCATGCCGTAGAGTGCCGCGGCGAGGATCGCCAGTGACGCGCCGCCGAAGGCGACCCACAGGCCGGTGTAGCGGGGAAGCCCGACCAGCGCCTGCCGGCCGCCGGTTACCTCCTTCAGGTTGGAGGCGATGACATAGGTGATGATCAGCACGGCGAAGGTCGCCATCGGCAAGGCGATACCGCGTAGACGGCAGAGCGGCCACCCGATCAGCAGGGCCAGCAGGCCGACCGCGGCGATGACGACGAGAAGCGCCACTGGCCATGGCAGTTGCAGCGTCTCAAGGAAGCCGGGCAGGTCGAGCAGCGTCTCCTTGCGCGCAGGGGTCAGCGTCAGGATCGCCGACATGTAGCCGCCGATCGCCATGAAGGCGACGTGGCCGAAGGAGAACACGCCGGAATTGCCGACGAAGACGAACAGGCCGACGACGACGACCAGCTTGATCATGCCTTCGACGATGGTGCGCTGCATGGCGGGCGGCGTGAGCATTGCGAGCAGTGCAACAGTAAGAAGGACAAGAATGAGGACGGCGGCCGTTTGCAGTGGGCGGAAGGCGGGATTGTGGAGCATGGGCTATACGCGCTCCCGGTCGGCGCGGCTCTTGAGCAGGCCGTCGGGCCGCCAGAACAGGAACAGGATGAAGATGAGAAACACGAAGGCGTCGCGGTAGGGCCGCAGGTCGACCGGCAGGTAGGCTTGGAGCGAGACCGATATGATGCCGACGAGGAAGCCGCCGAGCGCGGCTCCGGCGATCGAGCCCATGCCGCCGACGACCGACGACACGAAGGCGATCAGCACCATCGACACGCCCATCTTGTAGGAGACGCTGCCGGTCTGGGCGACGAGGTAGAACGAGACCATGCAGGCGAGCACGCCGGAAATGGCGAAGGCGAAGGCGATGACGCGGTTGGCCTTCACACCGACTAGCCGGGCCATGTTGAAGTCTTCCGCAGCGGCGCGCATCTGCAGGCCGATGCGCGACAGCCGGAAGAAGGCGACGAGGCCGCCCATCAGGAGCAGCGTGACGACGATGGTGACGATCTGCAGGCGCGGCACCCTGAGCCCGCCGAATTCGACGCTGGTCGCGAGGTCGGCCAGGAACGGCACGCCCATGGCGCGCGAGCCGAACGCCATCAGCACGACATGCTGGACGAAATAGGAGACGGCGAAGGAGGCGATCAGCAGCGTCGCCGGGTTGGCGTTTCGCAGCGGCCGGAAGGCGACGCGCTCCATGCCAAGTGCCAGGATGGAGGTGACGATCAGTGCCGCGAGGATCAGCACCAGCAGCGGCTGGCCGGCCAGCGTGTAGAGCGTGAAGCCGCCGGCCATGATCAGCTCGCCATGGGCGAAATTGATCAGCCGCATGATCGAGAAGATCAGGCCGATGCCGAGGGCGGCCAGCGCGTAGACCGCGCCGAGGCTGATGGCGTCGATGGCGTTCTGCAGGAAATTCATGGCGCGCCTGCTCCGGCGGACACGCCGAAATAGGCGGCGTCGAAGGCCGCCGTGCCCTTCAACTCGCCGGAGGTTCCTGACATGGCGATGACGCCGGAATTCAGCACATAAGTGCGGTCGGCGACCGACAGCGCGCGCGAGGCGTTCTGCTCGACGACGAGCACGGTAACGCCGGAGGCCCGGAGGTCGAGGATCGCCTGGTAGACCTGGGCGACGACGATCGGCGCAAGGCCGAGCGACGGCTCGTCGAGAAGCAGCAGGCGAGGGCGGGCCAGCATGGCGCGGCCGATGGCCAGCATCTGCTGCTCGCCGCCGGAGAGCTTGTTGGAGCGCTGGCGATAGCGGTCCTTCAGCACCGGGAACATGGTCAGCACGCGGTCGATGTCGTGGGCGATTTCCGCGCGGTCGCGCCGCACCGTGGCGCCGAGCGCGAGATTTTCCGCGACGCTGAGCGAGCCAAAAATGTGCCGTCCCTCCGGCACCAGCGACAGGCCGGCGGCGACCAGCGCCTCCGGCTGCATCTGGCCCGAATTGTGGCCGGCGAAGGTGACGCTGCCGGAGCGCGACCGCACCATGCCGGCGGCGGTCAAGAGCAGCGTCGACTTGCCGGCGCCGTTGGGGCCGATGACCGCGACGATCTGGCCCTCGGCGACGTCCAGCGAGATGCCGCGCAGGGCGACGATGTTGCCGTAATTCACGTGGAGATCGGAGATCGTCAGCATCTGCTGTCACCGACCCAGGTAGTTGTTGCGAATTCAGCTTGTGAGCACCCCCTCACCGGCCCTTCGGGCCACCTCTCCCCCTGCCCGGGGGAGAGG
>NZ_JBIRCY010000025.1:0-108822 GCF_044326205.1 Mesorhizobium sp. IMUNJ 23232 | reverse complement strand
CACGAGCGCGACGCGGCCAGGCAGGCAACGAATTGCGGGACGCCGGGCAGGCATTGCCTGTCCGACGTCCTCCGGTCAGCAGACCGTGTTGTTGCAGGCCAGCAGGCAAAGCGACTTGGCAGGCTCTGGCAATGCCTGGCAGCCGATCCTGCAAATGTCGCAGGCGATGCCAGACGCATTCACGCCTGCCGAGCGGTCGAGCGACCGGTTGTACCCGCGCGCCACCGGCCGGGCCTGGTTTGGAAACTTCATGGCTTCTCTCCTTGATCGACCGGCCCGGGACGCTCGGTCCGCAATGTGGGCGCCGTGTTGGCGCGCCACTGTGGTCGCATCGCTCCCGCGGCGGTGCGAACGAGTTCAGATGCAGTCCAGGCACGAACTCATGGCGAGCGCCCGAAACAGGCGATCCGAAGTCCTAGTCGCCGGCACTGGCGGAGGCCGGCAACACCTTCGCACCCGCGTGCGCTAAATCAGCATTGCCCGATATTCGGCACGCAGACGCCGGCGCAGCCACCGCCAAAGGGCAGGCATGCGCCAACGCAGCACCTGCCGGCCCCGCAGCAATCGGAAGCCGCGACATTCGACGATTCATCGCGTGTCTGGCTGTAGCCCCGCGCAACGGGTTTGGATTGTATCGGGAACTTCATCTCAGTCTCCTCTCGGTCGACCGGCCCGGGACGCCAGGTCTGATACATCGTCTCCAGCGAGACGGCTCATGGCATCGTCCCCGCGCCGATGCGCAACTGCATTAAACGCAGTCGATACATCCTGCGGCGCCGATGCCGGCGAGACACTGAACGCAGGCCGTTCCGAGACTGCCAACGCAAACCGCGCCGCATGCGACCAGCGCTGTCCCGCACGCTATCTTTTTGAAAATGTCGCAGCCGGAGGGGATTATACAGTTCGAGGTGGGGTGTGCGGAGATCCCGCGCATGACGGGCCGCGGTTGGAGGGGAAGTCGCATTTCGGTTCTCCTTGTTGATGAAAAACTGTTCGGGTCGCCTTTAGTGTGAACACAGCTCCGCGCAGACTCTGCCGCAGACGCTTGGCGGCATGCCGGCCTGCCGACACGCCTGGAGACAGGCGTCGCATAGCGGCCCGGACGCCGATTGGAGCGGCGCCCGCCATTGCGCGGTGGTCACGCCGCGCATGACCGGCGCCATCTGGGGCGGCAGGCTTAGACGAATGGCGGACGCCGCTACCGCGGCGGCGGGCCGCCGCCGACCCTGCCGGCGCGGTTTCCTGGCCTTCGCAGCCTTGGCCGCCATCACACCCTCCGGTGCCAACTGCGGACCGTGCCGACCGTCACGGGAACAACGTCGCTGACGTCGACCGTGAAGCGGTAGATTCGGTTTGACACCCTGGTGTCTACCGGTTGGAAAAATGAAATCTCGACGTCGTAACACTCGGAGTCCGGCCGGCAGACGGGGCTCTTCTTCACTGCGATCCGATCGAGGTCGAGTTTGTCCTTGCTCGTCGCTTCTATGACGTTGGCGACCTGTACCGCGTTCGTAGCGGAATAGTTGAGGGCACGTTCCTCACCTGTCAGGCCGAGATTGCGCAGGTCGTAGTAGACGCGGTCGAGATAGTTGGTAAGGCCCGCCGAGAAGCGGTCGAACACGTCCTGCGCGTCGGCACCTTCGGGCCTTGCGGCCAGGAACTGCTTTACCAGTGGTTCGGTCGCCCAGCTATAGATGCCGCGAATGGCGGGCACGATGATCGGCACGACCTGGCCGGACTGCAGCCGCGTCGATCCGCCTATGACCCCCGGCACCGAGATCAGATCGGCGCGGTCAGGTGCGTTCGACTGTTGCGCGGCCAGCGCCTCGCGGAGCTTCTTGTAGCCGACATCGGCATAGGCGCCGACCGGCTGGACCGCATAGATCGGCGTGGCGTCGAGATTGAGCGTCCAGATGACTGCCGTCGCATCTTCCGGATCAGTGTCGAGATGGGCCAGCCACTGGTCCGGCAGCGTCGGGTTGTTGGCCGTGCCATGCATAGTCTGCACCAGCGAGTCGTGGCGCGCCTCGGAGCCGAAATCGTAGCCGAGCTGGCCGAGCGCGTAGACGAGCTGCGGCTTCTTCGCTTCGCCGCCACCGCAACTGCACCCGCCCTTGTGATCGTCGCCGCCGCCATTCTTGCCCTTTCCGCCACAGCCGCAGCCGCAGTCTGACGGGGTGATCTGTCCGGCTCCAACCGGCGGTTCCGTCTGCACGGTAACCGCTGCGTTATCCTCGCCGGAGGGGCGTATCCCTTCGTGCGACGCTCTGCTGGAGAGCACCGCATAGGAGGCGGTTCCCGCCGGGGCCGCCGGAGCCGGTATCGTTTCGGAATGCGTCCAGGACGACGCATCGCGCAGGTTCGGCATGTCGATGTCTTCGGTCATGGTATCTCCCCCTGTGATGGCTTTGATCGTGTCTGCGATGTTCAAACGGCCGGCGAGCATTTTGCGGCAGTCGTCGGATGTGCCGGGAACGCAGGGCAGCGCATGTTTCAAGAGCGCCGCCCTGATGGCATGCGGATCGGGCGGGCGGCCCCGCGCCAGTTGCAGGCCCGCCAGAACGCCGGCCAGTCCGGACACGAACGGCGTGGCGAAGCTCGTCCCGCTGCGGCGCACAGTGCCGCCGCCTGGCGCGGCACCGAGCACGTCCATTCCCGGTGCCAGAATGCCCTTGTCCCGGTAGGCCAGGCCCCAGTTACTGGATTCGAGCGGCATGCCCTCGGCGTCCATCGCGCCTACCGCCAGCACCGAGGGTGCTGCGGCCGGCACATGCAGGCATGCGCAGCCGTCGTTTCCGGCAGCGGCGACGATCAGCACATTGCGCCGCGCGCAGGTCTCGATGGCACTCGCCAGCAACAGGTCCGGCTCTCCTGACGGCGTCAGTTGGCCACCGCTGATGTTGATAATGTGAGCGCCATGCTCCAGCGAGAGCATGATCGCTCGGGCCAGATCGAGTTGCGAGCAGCCGAGCCCGCCGCTGTCCCGGGCGGAGAAGATCGGGACGATCAACCCGCTGCATCGCGGTGCGATGCCCGCAACCGGACTGGCCGGCTGGCCGAAGATGATGCTCGCGACGTGGGTACCGTGCGCAAGCGCGGCGCCATCGCCGGCATTGCCCGCCTGGGTCTCGACGACGCTGAGCAGCGCGCCCGCGAAACAGGGATGGTCAAGATCCACCGGCCCATCGAGGACCGCGATCCGGATGCGCTCGTCGCCTCCGCCCCGCTGCGCGGCGTCGTGACGACCGATTCCTCCGGACCCCCCCATTTCTTCACCCCCGGACACACCGAGACGCTGCAACCTGCGATCGCATAATTTGTCTTCCTGGAGACAAAGTCAATCTGAAATTGCATGAGAGGCGCTGATAATTGAAGATTATATTTTCGGCGGGTCAATTATCGAGCAAGTATCGGAAGATAACCGACCGGTTTCCGGTCCTGTGCGGATGCATTCGGCCGAACCGGCGTAGAATTCCTCCAAGTCGATCCACGTGGTTGAGGATTGCACCCTGGTTGCGGTCACGTCGGCCGGCGCCATCGCCTCGTCGGCGTTCCGAAATACGCCCTGGCGTTCTCGCCAGCCGTCACTGCCGTCCCGCCGCCGCCGCGGGTGGCGAGCGCGGCCGGCAAGACTTTCAATCCATATGCGCTGCCGGAGCCGCCGCGGCCCCGGCGACGGTAGCCTTCGGCTTGCGCAGCAGCAGCGCCAGCGGGATGGCGCAGAGCGTCACCATCATCATCAGCTTGAAGTCGTCGACGTAGGAGATCAGCATCGCCTGTGCGTTGACCAGCAGATCGACCTGCATCAGGGCGGTCGGGTCGCCGTTCGCCGCCGCCGGCGACAGCGTCCGGAGCATGGGGTTGAATGGCGTGATCGCCGCCGACAGTTCGCTGTGGTTGACCTGCACATTGTGGGTCAGCAGCACGGTGACAACCGATATGCCGATGGCCGAGCCGAGGTTGCGCACCAGGCTGAACAGCGCAGCCGCGTCGGTGCGGAAGCGCGGCTCCAGCGTGGCGAAGGCGACAGTGGACAGCGGCACGAACACCAGGCCGAGCCCGAGGCCCTGGATCACGCCCGAGAAGATGATCAGGTTGTCGTCCATCTGCGGCGAGAAGCCGGTCATGTCGTAAAGCGACCACGACGTCAGCAGCAGTCCGGTAACGACCAGGATGCGGGCGTCGACCAGGCGCACAAGCCGTCCGACCAGCAGCATCGAAATCATCGTGCCGACGCCGCGCGGCGCCATCACCAGACCGGTAAGGATGGTCGAGTGGTTGAACAGGTTGGATAGCATCGGCGGCAGCAGCGCCAGGCTGGCCAGCAGGATGATGCCGACGATGAAGATGAACACCAGCCCGGTGACGAAGTTTCGGTCCTTGAAAATCGCTGGGTCGATGAACGTGTCCTTGCCGGTCGCCAGATGCACGATGAACACCCAGAACCCGGTGATCGCCAACCCCAGCTCGATCCATATCTCGGGCGAGGAGAACCAGTCGACCTCGCCGCCGCGGTCGAGCATCAGTTGCAGCGCGCCGACGCCCAGCGACAGCATGGCGAAGCCGAAGAAGTCGAAGCCGCGCAGCCGCCGCGCGATGCGCGGCAGATAGGCGGCGCAGCCGAGGAAGGCGAAGATGCCGACCGGCAGATTGATGAAGAACACCCAGCGCCAGCTCATCGTGTCGGTCAGCCAGCCGCCGAGGGTAGGGCCGATGATCGGGCCGACCATGATGCCGGCGCCCCAGACGGCCATCGCCTGGCCGTGGCGTTCCTTGGGGTTGATGTCGAGCAGAAAAGTCTGCGACAGCGGCACGATCGCCGCGCCGAACACGCCCTGCAGCAGCCGGAACAGCACCATGCTCTCCAGGCTCCAGGCGACGCCGCACATCGTCGACATCATCGTGAATCCGACGATGGTGGTCAGGAACAGTTCACGCCGGCCGAACCGGTCGGCGAGCCAACCGGTTACCGGCGTCATGATGGCGGCGGCGACGATGTAGGAGGTCAGCACCCAATTGATCGTGTCGCGCGAGGCGTCGAGGTCGCCCGTCATATTCGGCAGCGCGACGTTGGCAATCGTGGTGTCCAGCACCTGCATGATCGTCGCCAGCATGATCGAGATGGTGATCAGGCCGCGATGCGGGACTTCCTGGAAGGGTGCGTGAGACATGACAGGACGCTCCCCCGGGGGAGCCTCATTCGAATTTTGTGCGGCGGTTACTCCGCCGCGCTGGCCGTTCCGAACAGGCCGGCCACGCTGCCCGTCAGGCCGGCGAAATTGGGCAGACCGCGGCTCACGCCGGTGTCGACGGTGACGTCGGCGCTCATGCCGGTGCGCAGCGCCAGATCGGTCGTGGGATCGACCTTCAGCCGCACCGGGATGCGTTGGGTGACCTTCACCCAGTTGCCGGTGGCATTCTGCGCCGGCAGCAGCGAGAACTCCGCGCCGGTGCCGGCGCCGATAGCCTCCACCGTCGCCTTGATCGGCCTGCCGGGATAGGTGTCGAGCTCGATCTCGGCGGTCTGGCCGGGCTTCATGTTGGTGAGCTGGGTCTCCTTGAAATTCGCCTCGACCCAGGCTTCATCGGTCTCGACCAGGCTGAACAGCGGCGTGTTCTCGCTGACAAGCTCGCCGAGCTTGAACGACGCGGCCTGCGAGATCACGCCGTCGGCCGGCGCGCGCACCGTGGTCTGCGCGAGGTCATAGGCGGCCTTGTCACGTGCCGCCTGCGCGGCCATCACGCTCGGATGGCTGCTGGTCTCGATATCGGCCTTGCCGCCGAGCGCGGCCAGCGCGCCGGTCACCGCCTCTTGCGCCGCCTGTTCCTGGTCCTGTGCCTTGGCGATGTTGCGCTGCGCCTCGTCGAGCAGGGCGCGCGAGCTGATGCCCTTCGACGAAAGGTCTTTCTGCCGGTCGTATTCGGCCTGCATGAAGGTGACGTCGTTCGCCGCCATGTGCTGCTGCGCGACCGCCTGGCTGTAATTGGCGCGCAACTGCTCGACCGCGATGCGCGCGGCCGCAAGCGCGGCGTCCGCCTGCTCCAGTGCAATCTTCGAGGGCTGCGGGTCGACGACGAACAGCACGTCGCCGGCCTTGACCATACCGTTGTCGACGACATTGGTCTCGACGACGCGGCCCGCGACCTGCGCGGCGATGGTGACCACCGCCTGCTGCAGATTGGCGTTGTCGGTCTCCTGGTAGCGGCCGCCGGTCACCCAGACATAGCCACCGCCGGCCGCAAGCAGCAGCGGCAGCGCCAGCATCAGCACCAGCCGCGGGCTGCGGCGCTTCTTGGGCTGCGGGGCGGCAACCGGGCTGAGGGACGCCGGGAGGGCGGGCATCGCCTGTCCCGGCGCGAGTTCAACCTTCCGGGCGTCGCCGTCCGCTTTCGCCATCGCGTTCATGTCGATTATCCGTATTTCCGATTGTCCGTGGTCGTCGCGGCTGCGGCGGCGGTGTCGCCGTCGGCAAGATTGACGGTGATCGCTTCCAGCGCGCGGATCAGGTCGCGGCGCTCTTGCGGCGACACGCCGGCCAGCGCTTCCTCATAGACATCGCCGGCCATGCCCTTGACGACATGGTAGGCTTCGAGCGCCTTGGCGGTCGGGAAGATGGTGCGCACCCGCCGGTCATTGGCGTCGGCGCGGCGCTCGATCCAGCCGCTTTCCTCCATGCGGTCCAGCAGGCGCGACACGCTGATCGGCTCGATTTCGAGCAGCTCGGCCAGACGCGCCTGGGTGATGCCTTCTTCCTTGACGACGCGCACCAGCAACCGCCAGTGTGCGGCGGAGACGCCGACGCTGCCGGCACGCTCCTCGAAACGCTTGCGCAGAACACGCGCCGCGTCGTGGATCAGGAAGCCGAGCCTGTCGATGCCGTAATTCATGAGCGCTATATATTATAAGCATGCTCATGAAACAAGAAGCGCGACCGTTGCCGGCAAAGATTTTTCGCACTGCACCATAATTCATCGACGACTGGGCCACGGCGGCGGATCGAGATTTTGCCGATTTCCGGGAAAGTCGTTCCCGCATTCCGCGCCTTATCGGTTTTGCGCGCGTGGTTATTGTCGGCGCCAACGAGACAGGCAGGGACTTGGCCGATGATCACCGCTGACAAGGCGCGCGACGCCGTCGAGCAATACCGCGAGGAGGGTTTCGCCATCGTCCGTGGCTTCGTCGACGGCGACGAACTGGAGCAGTTGAAGCAGGAGACGCAGGCTGTCTACGAGGAAGGATTGAAGCATCATGCCACCTACCGGCACGGCAACCTCAACTTCCAGATCCTGCCGGAAGCCGACTTCGGCAAGCGTTATGTGTTGCAGGCCTACTGGTTCTCGTGGATCAATGCCTATTTCGAGCGTTTCCGCCGTGACGGGCGCTACCTGACGCTGCTCGAAGGGCTGATCGGCCGCGACATCAAGCAGATCGCCCAGCAATTGCACTGGAAGCCGCCGGGAGCCAATCTTACCGGCTACCGTTTCCACCAGGACCTGCGCTTCCGCAAGCAGAGCGCATTCGACAACATCGCCGAGGCGACCGTCACAACCGGGTTGGCCGTCGACCGGGCGACGAAGGAGAACGGCTGCCTGCAAGTCGTGCCCGGCAGCCACAAGCTCGGCTATCTCGGCCTGTCGGACGAAGGCACCGGCGAGTTGATGAAAGGTCTAACCGCCGAGGACGAGTTGAAGTCCGTCGGCATTGATCCCGGCACGATCGTCAGCCTCGAACTGGAACCCGGCGACCTCGCAATGTGGGGCCTGCTCACCGTCCACGGCTCGGCGCCGAACAGGTCCGAGCACGACCGCGCCTTCGCCCTGTCAAGCTACGTGCGCGCCGACACTACCCAGCGCGGCGAATGGGCTTTTCGCGATGGCGTCTCGACGCCGCTCGGGGACACGCCGAAACTCTGCAAATACGAAAAGCTCTATGAGGAGCCTGGCCCGCTCTACGACACGCGGCAGTGGTGGAAGTAGTGCCGGCCAGTCTGCCTCAATTCGCAAATCGTGACGGTGGGTGCTGTTCGGCGCCCACCGGTTTTAGGTGTTTGTACTGCGCCGAAATTAGCCAGCATTTCCGTTGTTGTACTGCCAGCGCCAACCTCGGTGACCGAAGCGCGCCGCTGACGACCCCCTCCCCCTTGTGGGGAGGGATACAGGGTGGGGGTATCGCAACACACCATCCGTCGAATTTTGCCGTAACGGGAAACCGTGCCGGCATAGCCGGCGTGGTTTCGACCCCCACCCTGTATCCCTCCCCACAAGGGGGAGGGGGTCGTCAGCGGCGTAGTCTCCCTTTCAACCCAAGTCCCCTACACCAGATCCGGCGACAGCTCGCGCGTCAGAAATTCCACGAAAGCCCGCACCTTGGCCGCCACATACGTCCGGTGCGGATAGATGGCGTAGATCGGGCTGGAGCCCGGGCGGAACTCGTCGAGCAGCACGTCCAGCTCGCCCGCCGCGATCGCCTTGTCGACCAGCAGGCTGGGCAGATTGCCGATGCCGAAGCCGGCCAGCGTCATCTGGTAAGCGGCCTCGACGCTGTTGGTCGACACGCGCCCGCCCACGGCGGCGTTGAACGGCCCATCCGGTCCGACGAACGGCCAGGTGCCGATGCGCCTGGCGAAATTGCTGAGCACGCAGGAATGCGCGGCAAGCTCGTGCGGATGGCTTGGCCGCCTATGCCTGTCGAGATACGCCGGCGTTGCGCAGACATAGTTGCGCACCTGCCCGAGCTGGCGGGCGATCAGCGCCGAATCCGTCTGCGCCTCGAAGCGGATCGCCACGTCGTAACCCTCCTCGACGATGCCGACGACGTAGCGCGAGGTCAGGTTGAATTCGATCGAGGCCTGCGGGTTCTCCTCCAGGAATTTCGGCAGCAGCCTTGTGATGCGCGTGTGGGCGAGTACGTTGGAACAGGAGATGCGCAGCAGTCCGCGCGTGGCGCTGTGCAGGCCGCGCGTCGAATCCTGCAATTCGGCGATTTCGTTGAGCAGGATGCGCGTGCGCTCGCTGTATTCGCGGCCGGCCTCGGTGAGACCCAGGCGGCGCGTCGTGCGGTTGATCAGCCTGACGCCGAGATCGTCCTCCAGTTCCTTGATCAGCCGGCTAACCGCCGTGGTCGACATGTTGAGGTCGCGCGCCGCCGCCGACAGGCTGCCCAGCGCGCAGGTGCGGTCGAACACCTTCATCGCCACCAGAAGATTCATCGCTGCTCCTCACCAAGGATCACGTCGGCCGCCCTGCCAGCCGCGCCCGCCTGCATCAAGCCTGTCCTCGAACCTTAAAACAATGGGAGAAAAAGACATGAAATCCAGGGACCTGCATCCAGCCATCACTGGCTACGCCAGAGCTGCGCGCGACGGAAAACTCGACCGCCGCGAATTCCTGGCGCTGGCCAGCATTTTTGGCGCAAGCGCTGCAGCCGCCTATGGCATGATCGGCATGCCGCGCCCGGCGGCAGCGCAGGATGCCGGCACGCCGAGGAAGGGTGGCGTGCTGAAGGTCAGCATGCAGGTCATGGCCATCGACGACCCGCGAAAGTTCAGCGTCTCGCAGATGGGCAATGTCGCAATGCAGTTCATCGAGCCGCTGGTGCGCTGGAATTCCGATTTCACCTTCAAGCCGATGCTGCTGGAAGGCTGGGAGATCAGCGAGGACGCCAAGCAATATGTGTTGAAGGTCCGCCCGGGCGTAAAATGGTCGAATGGCGATGCCTTCACCGCCGAGGACGTCGCCTTCAACATCACGCGCTGGTGCGACAAGGACGCCGCCGGCAATTCCATGGCCGGGCGCATGGGCGCGCTGATCGACCCTGATACCAAGAAAGCGGCCGAAGACGCCATCACCATCAAGGACGACCACACTGTGGTGCTGACCCTGTCGCGCCCGGACATCACCATCGTGCCGGCCATGACCGACTATCCGGCCCTCATCGTGCATCGCGGCTTCGACGCCGCCAGCAAGACGCTGGCCGAGCAGCCAATCGGTACCGGCCCGTTCGAGCTCACCGCCTTCGATGTCGGCGTCAAGGCCTCGGTGCGCCGCCGGCCGGAAGGCTCGTGGTGGGGCGGCGATGTGTTTTTGGACGGCATCGACTGGACCGACTACGGCACCGATTCCGCCGCCACGGTCAACGCCTTCGAATCCGGCGAGATCGACCTCAACGGCCAGACCCAGACGGCGGATGTCGGCATCCTCGACGGTTTCGGCCTGAAGAAGTCGGAGATCGTCACCGCCACCACCATCGTCGCGCGCTGCAACGTCGCCAACAAGCCTTATGACGACAAGCGCGTGCGCAACGCCATCCAGCTCGCCGTCGACAACGAGGTGGTGCTGAAGCTCGGCGCCGACGGCATGGGCATGCCGGCCGAGAACCACCATGTCGGGCCGATGCATCCCGACTATGCCGAGCTGCCGCCGATCCGCCGCGATCCCGAGAAGGCCAGGGCGCTGCTGGCGGAGGCCGGCCAGTCCGATTTCGAGTTCGAGCTGATCTCCGTCGACGCCGACTATCGAAAAGAATCGTCCGACGTGATCGCCCAGCAGATGCGCAACGCCGGCTTCAAGGTGAAGCGCACCATCTATCCGGAATCCACCTTCTGGAACGACTGGACGAAATATCCCTTCGCCACCACCAACTGGAACGCCCGCCCGCTCGGCATCCAGACGCTGGCGCTCGCCTACCAGACCGGCAGCGCCTGGAACGAGAGCGCCTTCTCCGACGCCGAGTTCGACGCCAAGCTGCGCGAGGCCAACGCGATTGCCGACGCCGACAAGCGCCGCGTGCTGATGAAGGATCTCGAGCGCATCCTGCAGGATTCCGGCGTCATCGTGCAGCCCTTCTGGCGAAAGCTTTTCTGCCACATGAAGCCGACGGTCATGGGCTACCAGATGCACCAGGCCTACGAGCAGCATTTTGCAGAAACCTGGCTGGCGGAGCAGGCCTGAGCCGCGCAACACTCTGAACTGCCACGCGGGTAAGCTGACCGCGACGCGGCCGGTGTACGAGATATCCCGAGCTTCCGCCCCGCACGCGGGGCGGAAGTGCCGGCGGGGTCTTGAGGGGCGGCGTCACCGCCGGGCCGTGCCGGCAGGCATTCAACCGTCATGGGGCGGCGACGGTTGAATGCCCATTCCATGCAGCACCCACCTGGGGCACGTCGCGCAATCGCCGCCGCATCGCGACACTGCCTCGGCCGCTCGGCTGCCATCATCGGGCAGGCGGCCATACGCCCTCCGGACGCCGTGTTCGACGCCTGCGTCCGCAATTTCCGGATTCGAAAAGTCCATAACGCGCTCCCGTGCTGTGCGGTCGGCAGCCTAACGGGACCATGCTCCACGATAAGCCACATGCTTGGGGAACGACTTTCCCGTTTTGCGGGACAGTGCTGCCGGCGCCATTGCCGACGTCGACCGCCAGCCGCACTGCCTGCCTGGCTCGGAGCTACGCATGTCCAAGGGCACCAAGGCCGGCCGGCGTCATTGTCGGGTTGACGGAGTATCGGTGGAGTGCGAAGCCGTCGCTTCAGACCGCGCTGCCTGGACCCCTCAATGGTTTCGTGATGACCGCGTCCGCTCCGTTCCCGTTTTCAATAGCCGGCGGTGTAACAATTCCGTGTGCGCCGCGAAGTGCAGAGAGAGCGCTGTGACGGCAGCCGAGGAAGCCGAACTGGCAAATCTGTTCCGTGCGGCGCTGGCGGGCGACGAGAAGGCCTATGCCGCCTTCTTGTCGCGCGTCGCAGCCTTGGTGCGCGGTTTCGCGCGCCGCAGGATCGACCATGGCGTAGAGCCCGAGGATATCGTGCAGGAGACCTTGCTGGCTATCCACACCAAACGCCACACTTGGCGCGACGACGCGCCGGTGCGGCCGTGGATATTCGCCATCGCCAAATACAAGATCATCGACGCTTTCCGCCGCCGCGGCCGGCATATCGAGGTCGACATTGCCGATTTCGCCGAGACGCTGGCCGAGCCGGAACGCGAAAGCGCCAGCCCGCGCGAGGTGGAGCGTGCCTTGGACAGGCTGCCGCCCGGCCAGCGGCAGGTGGTATCCTCCATCTCGGTCGAGGGCCGATCAATCGCCGAAACGGCGCGGGCATTCGGCATGAACGAGACGGCGGTTCGCGTCGCGCTGCATCGCGGACTGGCGGCGATCGCCAAGGGACGGAATTGATGGATACGGAGAGCCTCATCAGGGGACTGGCGAGGGACACGTCGCCTTCCGCGCCGCGCTTTTCCCTTGTATTAGCGGGCGCCCTGGCCGCCTCCGCCATTGCCGGTGGTGTGGTGTTCTTCGCCATGCTCGGCCCGAGACCCGATATCGCGCTGGCGGTGCAGGCGCCGCGTTTCTTGTTCAAGTTCGTACTGACCCTTGCGCTGACGTTGACGGCCGCACTGGCCTTCGCCGCGCTGTCGCGCCCCGGTGCGCCGGTCGCACGGGCGGCGCGCCTGCTCGCCGTCGCGCCGTTGCTGTTGCTGGCCGCCGTCGCCGTCGAACTCTTCATGCTGCCTCCCGGCCAGTGGGAGGCGCGGTGGATCGGCACCAATTCGATGCTGTGCCTGACCTTCATTCCGCTGATCGGGATCGCCCCCTTGGCCATCCTTCTATGGGCGATGCGCCTCGGCGCGCCGACCAAACCGCGTGCCGCAGGCGCTTTGGCCGGCCTGCTTGCCGGCGGCATCGCGGCGAGTTTCTACGCCGCACACTGCGCCGACGATTCGCCGCTCTTCGTCGCCACCTGGTACACGCTGGCCATCGCCTTGCTGGCGGCAATCGGGGCGGGGGCGGGCGGGCGGCTGCTCAGGTGGTAGGTACTCGGCAAGGGTAGCGGAAAGACACGAAACGCCAAAGTGCGGTCGTATCATACCGGCGGCTGCTTTGCGTGCGTCACCTGGAAACTCGAAAACCGTCAACGCGAGGTCGATGTTCGAAAAGGAACCGCAGGGGACAGTTTGCTTTCTTTCGGCAGAAAGGCCGCAGCAGGCCAGAAGTCGCGCGGGCCGAAAAAAGTAAACTGTTCCCGGCACTTGCGCCGGTTCGGCTGCGCATGTTCCGGACGGTTTTCGGCTCTCCAGGCGGACCGGACAAAACAGCCGCTGGATCAGCCGCCCGAGCCGCCCAACCTATCGATGAGCACCGCGAGCGCTTCCGGACCCTGCACTTTCATCGCCACGGAAACCGCCGCTCCCTCTCCAACAAGGCTGAGCGCGCCGGCGTCTTCGCCGTATCCAGTATCGACTGCAAGCGTCAGCGGCGAAAGGCCGAACAGGTCGGGACGCATCGCGATCAGCATCACGCAGGGATCGTGCAGCGGCCGGCTTTCGCCGGAGCCGGTCGACTGGAAATAGGCATCGACGAGATCGGCGGAAGCTTTTCCGGCCGGCGCGCCGCTCCCCCGCAGGAGCGCCGTATCGGCTTTCGTCGCGCGCACACGGCGGGTGACGTCGAGCGGGATCAGCACCAGCGGCAGGCCGGCGCGGAAGACGATGTCGGCAGCCTCCGGGTCGTCGGCGATGTTGAATTCGGCGCGCGGCCCGACATTGCCCCGCTCATGCACGGCGCCGCCCATGGCGATCAGCCGGCCGATGCGGCACGCCGATTGTGGGCGCTCCCGCACCAGCTTGGCGATGTTGGTCAACGGGCCAAGCGCCAGTATGTCGACCGTACCTTCGGGGTGCCGGTCGAGCATGTCGGCGATCCATGTCCAGGCGGGACCGGCAAGCGGGTCCGACACCGGTTCGGGAAACGCAACCCCGCCAAGGCCGTCGCGGCCATGGATGTCGGCGGTGTCGAAGCCTTTTCGCGATAAAGGCGCGGCGGCGCCCGGGATCACCGGGATGTCGCCGCGCCCTGCGAGCGCCAGGATGCGGCCGGCGTTGCGCGTCACCGTCTTGATGCCGATGTTGCCGGCAACGGTGGTGACGCCGGCGATGTCGAACTTCGGCGAGACAAGTGCCAGCAGGATAGCGACGGCGTCGTCGATGCCCGGATCGGTGTCGATGATGGTGATGCGGGACATGGCGTTTGATGCGTTGAATGCAGATCAGCCGGAGCCGGACTTTAGCCGGCAAAGGCTGCGAGAATGCGTATCCACGACCGTATACCCTTGCGGTAGCTGGACAGGTCGTATTTCTCGTTCGGGCTGTGGATGCGGTTGTCGAAGCGCGCGAAGCCGACCAGCAGCGCGTCCATGCCGAGCTTCTGCTTGAACTCCGTTGCGATCGGGATCGAGCCGCCCGACCCCGCGACGGCGGCGCGCCCGTCCCACTCGTCCTCCAGCGCTCTCAGCGCGCGCCGCAGCAATTCGCCGTCCACCGGCATGACGGTTGCCGCCCCCGCGCCGTGGTCACGGAACGCGACGCTGCAATCCTGAGGAATATGCCCGCGCACATAGGCCCGGAACGCCTCGCGGATACGCGCCGGGTCCTGCCCCTCCACCAGCCGGAACGAGATTTTTGCGCTCGCCTTCGACGGGATGACCGTCTTGAACCCCTCCCCCGAATAGCCACCGGTGATGCCGTTCACCTCAAAGCTCGGCCGCGCCCACACCTGCTGCAGGATGGAGCGGTCCTTTTCGCCCGCCGGTATCTTCAGACCGACGCCCGAAAGCATCCCCTCCTCGTCAAAAGGCAATTTTTTCCATAGTGCGGCGACCTGCTCCGGCAATTCCCTGACGCCATCGTAGAAACCCGGCAGGGTGACGCCGCCGTCCGCCGAGCGCAGTCCCGCGATGATGTCGGCCAAAATCTGCAACGGGTTGCGCGCGGCGTTGCCGTAAATGCCGGAATGCAGGTCGCGGTTGGCGCAGGTGATCTCGAACTCCTCCTTGACGATGCCGCGCATCATCGTGGTGATCGCCGGCGTCTTGGCGTCCCACATGTCGGTGTCGCAGATCAGCGCCATGTCGGCCTTGAGCTCGGCGTCGGCCGTCTTGAGGAAGCCTGGAAGGCTCGGGCTGCCGGACTCTTCCTCGCCCTCGAACAGCATCGAGACGCGTACCGGCAGCGCGCCGGCCACTTCCTTCCAGAAGCGGCAGGCCTCGACGAAGGTCAGCAACTGCCCCTTGTCGTCCGAGGCGCCGCGCCCGACGATATGCGTGTCGCCATCCGGCTGCGGCATCAGCGTCGGCTCGAAGGGCGGCGTGTTCCACAGCGCCAGCGGATCGACCGGCTGCACGTCGTAGTGGCCGTAGAACAACACATGCGGGCCGGCGCCGGTTTTATCGTGCCCGACGACCATCGGATGGCCGGTCGTGTCGCGGACGGTAGCGTCGAAACCGATCGCGGACAGCGAGCCGGACAGCCATTCGGCGGCGCGCCGGCATTCGGCGGCATAGGCCGGATCGGTCGAGATCGATTCGATGCGGATCAGCTCGAACAACCGGTCAAGGCTGTCCTGCAGATGCGCATCGGCATGGGCGAGCACGGCGTCGAGTTTTGAAGCGGTCATCGTGAAAAAACCTAGGCTTGAGAATCGATACGGGCCATTTCGGCCTTGAACGCCGTCGCGATCTGAAGTGCGTCGCGCAGCGCCTTCTTGCGCTCGACGGTGAGCACCTCGCGGCCGCGCATCAGCCAGCGGCCAGCGACCATCATGTCGCGCACGTCGACCGCGATCACCGCGAAGACCAGCGTGGCGTAGACATCATAGGCCGGCTGCGTGCGCGGCGCCGACAGGTCGATGCGGATCAGGTCGGCCTTTTTGTCCGGCTCGAGCGAGCCGATCTTCTTGTCCAGGCCGAGCACGCGGGCGCCCTCGATCGTCGCCATGCGGATCACCTCGCGCGCCGGCATGGGCTTGCGGCTCTTACCCAAAAGCTTCTGGAACATCGAGACCGGGCCGAACTGCGAGAACAGGTCGAGCGTGTTGCCGCTCATCGGGCCGTCGGTCGCCACGCCGACCGGAATGCCGGCCGCCCGCAGCGCTTCCACCGGCGCGATGCCGCGCCCCGCCTTGGCGTTGGAGCGCGCATTGTGCGCGACGCAGACTTCCGCCGCCGCCATTTTTTCGATGTCGCCGCCGCTGAGATAGAGGCAATGCGCGCAGATGAGGCCTTTCCGCAGCAGGCCGGCCTTCTCCACCACCTCGACCGGCGTCATGCGGTGGTGCTTCTCGCACCACTCCATCTCGCTGGTCATCTCGGCGAGGTGGATCTGCACCGGCACGTCCGGATGATCGTCGGCCCAGCGGGCGACGCGGTTCATCACGGCGATGTCGGTCGAATAGGGCGCGTGCGGGGCGATCGAGGGGATGACTCGGTCGTGGCCGGAGAATTCGGCGACGAGTTCCTCCGTCAGCGCAAAGCCGGCGTCGATGCTGGCGTGGTCCGGCGGATCGAAATCAGCGATCGTCTGGCCGACCACGCCGCGAAACCCCGCCTCGTCGACGACGCGGCCGACCTCGGTCTCGTAATAATACATGTCGGCGACCGTGGTGACGCCGGCCTCGATCAGTTCAAGCGCGGCGAGCCGCGTGCCTACCTCGACCATTTTCGGCGTCACGAATTTCCGCTCCATCGGCAGCACGTAGCGGAACAGCCGGTCGTCGACGTCTTCGCCGAGCCCCCGGAACAGCGTCATCGCCATGTGGCAATGCGGGTTGACCATGCCTGGCATGACCACATCGCCGCCCGCGTCGACGATCTCCGCGCCCTCGACAGCAGGCGGCGGCCCAGCGCCGACTGCCTTGATGGCGTCGCCCTCGATCTGGACATAGCCGTTCTCAACGACCGGCATGTCCTTAGTACACGGCAGCAGGGTGGCGTTGGTGATCAGGATGGTCATTGGGGCCTGCGGTCGGTTATTCGGGTTTCAGCACGCAGCACTGGTCGAGCACCGGCACAAGCCGCGCAGAACTCCCTGAAGGCAAGGGAGTGGACAGCGCTCCATTGGCAATCAGCGCGCCAGCCAGCGTGTCGCACTGGTACTGATAGGCGCGGCCGAGATAGGTGCGCAAGCCGAGCGTCGCGGGCAGGCTGGGTGCGGCCGGATCGGCGCTGACCTCCAGCCCGTCGGCGCGGGTCGCCAGCACGAAAAGGTCGGGGATCGGACCGAGCCGCTGTTCGTCCAGCGCAAGCAGCGTGCCGCCCGGCGCTTCCGCCAGAACCTTGCCGCCGTCGCGCGCCGTCACCCGCATCGAGATCAAATTCTCGAAGCCGACGAAGCGGGCGACAAACGCATTCTCCGGCCGCTGGTAGAGTTTTTCCGGCGTGTCGAACTGCATGATGCGGCCGGCATTCATGATCGCCACCCGGTCGGAGATCGAGAACGCCTCCTCCTGGTCGTGCGTGACATAGACCGAGGTGGTGCCGTTCGCCCGCTGCAACTGTCTGATTTCGACGCGCATGTCGATGCGCAGCTTGGCGTCGAGGTTCGACAGCGGCTCGTCGAACATCAGCAGCGGCGGCTCGATCACCAGCGCGCGCGCCAGCGCCACGCGCTGCTTCTGTCCGCCGGAAAGCGCTGCCGGCAGTCTGTCGGCCAGCCCCTCCAGCCCGACCCGCTGAAGCATCGCATCGGCCCGCCTCTCGCGCTCCGCGACCGCGACGCCGCGCTGCTTCGGACCGAAGGCGACATTGTCGCGCACCGATAGATGCGGAAACAGGGCGTAATTCTGGAATACCAGGCCGATGTCGCGTCTATAGGCCGGCAGTCTCGTCAGGTCGCGTCCGCCCAGCGTGATTTTTCCGGCGGTCGGGTCAAGAAAACCAGCGATCAGCCGCAGCGTCGTCGTCTTGCCGCAGCCGCTGGCGCCGAGCAGCGAGACGAGTTCCCCCGCCGCGATGTGCATGGTGAGGTCTTCCAGCACTTTCGTCGTGCCGTAATGGGCGGTCAGGTTTTCGATGGAAAGCGCTTGGGTCATCTATTTGGTCAAAAAGGTCAGGCCGAGCGTGCGCTCGACGACAGCCATCACGGCGACGGTGAGCAGCATCAAGAGCACCGAGACCGAGGCGACGGTGGGGTCAAAATACTGCTCGACATAGGCAAGGATGGCGATGGGCAGCGTGCTGATGCCCGGCCCGGTGAGGAAGAGCGAGGTCGACACGTCGTTGATCGAGGTGATGAAGGCGAGGATGAAGGCGGCGATCACGCCGGAGCGGATATTGGGCAGCACGATCGTCAGAAACGTCTTCACCGGCGGGCTGCCGAGGCTGATGGCGGCCTCCTCCACGGAAAAGTCGAACGAGGCGAGGCTGGCGCTGACCACGCGCACCGCATAGGGCAGCACGATCAGCGTATGGCCGATCAGCAGCGTCAGGAAGATCGGCGCGCTGGCGCCGACCGCGACCGACTTCAACAGCGAGAAGCCCAGCACGATCTCGGGCACCAGGATCGGCAGGACGAAGACCGTCGAAAGCCAGGAGGGCAGCGCGATCCGATAGCGGTTCAGCGCATAGGCGGCGGGAATGCCGATCAGCAGCGCCAGCGCGGTCGACAGGAAAGCGAGCTGGAAGCTGGTGACGAAGGTGGTGCGGAAAACGCCGACCTCGAAAATCTTCTCGAACCAGCGCAGCGACAGGCCTCGCGGCGGGAAGGTCAGGTAGGTCGTGTCGCTGAGCGCGGCGCCCAGCACGATGACCAGTGGCCCGACCAGGAAGATGTAGACCAGCGCGGCGAAGGCGATGAGCAGGGGGCTGGTGCGCGGCTTCATCATGTCGCCATCGGGTTCAGCCGCCGCGCGATGCGCGTCATCACCAGCACGACGGCGATGGTGACGACCACCATGATCGCCGCCACCGTCGAGGCGCCGACCCAGTCGAACGACACCATGGCGCGCTGGTACATCAGCGTGCCCATCATCATCTGGCGCTCGCCTCCGAGAAGCTGCGGCGTGGCGTAGGAGGTGAAGCTGCCGGTGAACACCAGAACGGCGCCGACGATCAGCCCGGGCACAGCGAGCGGAAATATCACCTGGCGGAACGTCGCCGCCGGCGTCGCGCCGAGCGAGGCGGAGGCCTGCACCACGTCGTCCGGGATGTTCTCCAGCACGCCGACCAGCGTCAGGATCATCAGCGGCACGAACAGATAGACCATCGCGACGATCACCGCGCCTTGCGTGTAGAGCATCGACAGCGGCTCGGCGATAACACCGATCCAGGTCAAGAAATCGTTGATGATGCCGTTCTTGCCCAGAAGAATCAGCCAGGCGAAGGAGCGCACCACGACGCCAGTCAGCAGCGGGAACACGGCTGCGATGATCAAAATGCTCTTGATGCGCCCCGGTGAGCGGGCGACGACATACGCCGTGAGGAAACCCACCACCACCGAAATCGCCGTGGTCGCCAGCGAGATCTCCAGCGTGCGCCACAGCACGTTGCGGCGGAAGCCGCTGCCGAAGAAGGCGATGTAGGGCGAGAACACGCCCTTGGCCTCGCCGAACGTCGTCGCGATCGTGGCCGCCACCGGCACGAGCAGGCACAGCACGACCAAGGCCGTCGCCGGTGCCGCGAGCAGCCAGCCTGCAAAACGCTTCATGATGCCTGGACCATGCAACAAGCGCGGCCAACCCGCCTCAGCCGGAAGTGCGAAATCGCCTCCGGCCGCGCGCCCGTTTCCTTAAAAATCACTGGCCGAAGACTTCGTTCCAGCGGTCGATCCAGCCCTGCTTGGCGGCGTTCAGCTTGGTGTAGTCGACCTGCCGCAGCGAGGCGATCATGTCCGCGCCATAGGTCCATTGCTTGGCCTGGTCCGGCGTCAGCTTGACGTCCTTGCCGATCGGCGCGTCGATGCCGTTCTCGGCGCTGATCTGCTGGATTTCGGGCGACAGCAGAAAGTTGATCCACTCATAGGCGAGATCGGGATTGGCCGCGCCCTTCGGGATGTTGACGGTGTTCAGCGTCGCATAGGCGCCGTCGGAAATGTCGGCCCACACCGCCGTCGGCACGGCCGCCTGGATCTGCTTGAGGGTAAAATCCTGCGCCACCGCGACGGAAATCTCGCCGGTGGAGAACAGGTTCACCAGTTCCGAGCCGTTGTTGTAGCTCTTGACCACGCTCGGCTTCAACTCCTCCACCGCCTTGAACGCCCCGTCCTCGTCGGCATAGGCGTCAACGCCGGCATGCGCCCCGGCGATCAGCACCATCATCGGCCCGGCAGTCGTAGTGATGCCCGGCAGCGAAAGCTGGCCCTTCAAATCGTCGCGCCAGATATCGTTCCACGAGGTGATCGGCGTCTTGATCTTGGCAGGGTCGTAGATGATGCCGACGCGGCCGATCGTGTAGGCCGGGCCGTAGCCGCCCTGCGGATCTTTGCCGAGATCATAGGCGCCAGCGAGGTTCGGCACTTTCGAGGCGTCGAATTTCTGGAACAGCCCGTCATCGATGCCGAGCTGCGAATAGGCGTCGGTCAGATAGATCAGGTCCACGCCCGCGCCGTCGCGGATCTTCACCTTGTTCAGTCGGTCGGCATTGTTGCCGGTCTCGAACACGATCTCGCAGCCGCATTTCTTCTTGAACGGATCGACCTGGAATTGCGTCAGCTTCTCGCCGTTGAACCCCCACCAGGAAATCGTCAGCGTCTTGCCCTCGGCCCGCGCCGGCGCCGCCGACAGCAGCGCGGCCATGCCGGCTGTGCCCAGAATGGAAAGAAACGACCCGAGCTTCATATGCGCCTCGTTTTGGGGGGTTGATGGTGACTCGCGGCGAAGCTTATTTTTCGAGCGGCCTGGCGGCAAGCCCAAATCCTGTGCAGCCGCGTTTGACCCTGCCCCAGACCTTTCACACCTGCTAGAGCGGCGGCAGTATCGCGTTCTCGATCGAATCAAGCCATCGGCCGCGCCCGGCAATATCCGGGATCGGCAGTGAGATCGGAGACCCCATGTTTCGTTTCGTCCACAGCTCCGACCTGCATATCGGCAAGCGCTTCGGCAACATGCCGGAGGATTTGCGCGGCCGGCTGCGCGAGGCGCGCCACGCCGCCATCGGGCGGCTGGCGGAACTGGCGCGGACCCACCAGGCATCGACGATATTTTTGGCCGGCGACACTTTCGATACCGAGACGCCGACGCCGGCGATGCTGCGGCAGGCGCTGGCCGAGTTGGGCCAGAGCGCGCCTTTGCGCTGGATACTTCTGCCCGGCAACCATGATTCCCTTCTCGCGGATCAATTGTGGAACGCAGCCCGCAGCGCGGCGCCGGACAATGTCGTGCTTGCAACCCAGCCCGAGATCCTGATGCTGGCCGAGGACGTGGCCCTGCTGCCAGCGCCCTGCACGTCGCGCCGCCCCGGCCGCGACCTCACCGAATGGATGACCGGCGCCGCAACGCCCGAAAGCGCCATCCGGCTCGGTCTTGCCCACGGCGCCATCCGGGACTTTTCGGAGGAATCGGCCGCGTCCGACGTGATTCCACCGGATCGCGCGGCCCGTGCCGGGCTCGACTACCTGGCGCTGGGCGACTGGCATGGACCCGTCGCCGTCAGCGAGCGCACGCGCTACAGCGGCACGCCCGAACCGGACCGCTTCAAGCACGACAGGCCAGGCGAGGCCCTCGTCGTTTCCATCGCCGGGCCAGGCGCCCTGCCGGAGATCGCGGCCGTCGAAACGGGAAGCTTTGCGTGGTGCACCGTTCCGCTGCATCTGCTGGCCGGCGACGATAGTGTGGCGGCGTTGGAAACCCTGCTCCCGCCCGGCCATGTCAGGCGAAAAACCTTGCTGCGCATCGCGGCTTCCGGCCGGGTCCGGCTGGGCGGACGAACGGCGCTTGCAGCCGCCGCCGACGCCGCGGCGCCCGAATTCGCGCATCTGGAACTGCTGGAAGACGCGTTGGCGACCGACTGCG
Source organism: Mesorhizobium sp. IMUNJ 23232 (assembly GCF_044326205.1). Lineage (NCBI taxonomy): Bacteria > Pseudomonadati > Pseudomonadota > Alphaproteobacteria > Hyphomicrobiales > Phyllobacteriaceae > Mesorhizobium > Mesorhizobium sp. IMUNJ 23232. The sequence continues at coordinate 87,044 of NZ_JBIRCY010000025.1, read as the reverse complement.
AAAGCGACGACCTCGACCGGATCGACCGCGCCGGCGCCTTGCGCGAGGCGGCGCAGGCGCTGCTGGATGAAAGCAGCGACGAAACGCGCTTGACCGCCGAACGCGCCATATCGCGGGAAGCGCTGGTCCGGCTGTTCAGCTATTGCGAGGCGACGGGGTCATGAAACTCACGGGCCTCCGGCTGCACAACGTCAAACGCTTCGCCGGGCGCGGCGTCGCCATCGAAAACATCGGCGACGGCGTCAACGTGCTGTGCGCGGTCAACGAGTTCGGCAAATCGACCTTCTTCGAGGCGCTGCATGCGCTGTTCTTCCAGCCCCATACGGGGACGCCGGAAGCGGTGCGACTGCTCAGGCCCTACAGCGGCGGCAATCCGCTGATCGAGGCGGACATCGTCACCGCCGAGGGCCGATACCGGCTCGCCAAGCAGTTTTACGGCGGCCGGCGCGCCAGCGTGACGCATGCCGACAGCGGGCGGCTGGTGGCGCAGGCCGACGAGGCCGAGGCCTTCATAGGCAATCTGATCCGTGGCGGAACGGCCGGCCCGGCGGGCCTGCTGTGGGTCCGCCAGGGCGTCACCGGCATCGAACGGCGCAGCAGGAGCGAGGAGGACGGCGAGAAGCGGGTGCGCGAAAGCCTGCTGTCCTCGGTTCAGGGCGAGGTCGAAGCCCTGACCGGCGGACGGCGCATGGCCGAGATTTCAGCCCGATGCGAGGAAGAACTGTACCGCCTCGTCACTCCGATGCTGCGTCCCAAGAGCGGCGGCCTTTATGCGGCGGCGCTTGACGAGCACGAGAAGTTGCTAACGGAAGAACGGCGCCTGAACGCCGAGGTCACCGGCCTGCGCGGCGCCCTCGACAAGCGACGCCTGGCGCTGGCGCGTCTTTCGGAACTTGAAAATCCGGAAGAAGAAGCCGCTCGGCGCAACGCCATCGCCGCCGCCGAAGCTGCCGTCGAGGCCGCCAAGTCGCATGGCGAGGTCTGGAAAGCCGCGGAGGCGCAAGCCGCGCTGGCCGCCAACCACCATGACGCGGCAAAAAAGACCCTCGACGATTTTCGGGCGGCGCTCCGGCGCGCCGCGGATTTGCTCGCACAATTGACCGAGGCGCAGCGTCGCCGCGCCGAGGCTCTCGACCGTCGCGCCTCGGCGATAGCCGAAAACGATCAGGCCTTGGCCGACGTCCATGCCGCGGAGCAGGAAGAACGCGAAACACGCGAATTGCTGGCGCGGCTGGATGCGGCTCTCACGGCCCGAGACGCCGGCGAACAGCTTGCCGGCCTGCGCGACCGGCTGGAACAGGCCGAAGCCGCGAGAGCCCGGATCGAGGACGGAGAGGCAGGGTTGGCCCTGCTGGCGTTGCCGGAACAGGCCGTGGAGCGGCTGCAAGCGCTCGAAATCGAGATCGCCGGTCTTCGCGCGGCCCAGATGGCGACCTTGCCGACGTTTCGCATGGAGTACCGGGACGGCGTGTCCGATCTGGTGACCATCGATGCAAAGCCCCTTCCGCATGCCGAGGACCAGAGCTTTGCCGGCGCCGTGCGCCTGGATATTGCCGGCGTCGGAGCGTTGACTCTTCGCTCGAATCGCCCGCCACAGGCTGACCGGGCCCTCGACGAGGCCGAAGCAAAGCACCGCGGCCTGCTTGCGTCCCTCGGCGTGGGCAGCCTGATCGCCGCGCGCCGGCGCCTAGCGGCAGCGCGCGACAAGGCCGCTGAACTGGATCTGGCGCGTCAGCGGCTCGGCGATCTCGCCCCCAAGGGCATACAGCATCTGCACGGGGAGATTGCCCGGTTGGCCGCGCTCGGAGCCGGCGACCTCGAACTCAAGGCCGATCCCGGACAGGTCCGGCAGCATCTTACCGAGGCGGAGCAGCGCGTGGCGACGACACGCAACAGCGCACGCGAGGCATCGCCGCTGCGCAGCCAGGCCGACGCCGCCGTGACGGCCGCGGAGAAGGCGTGCGCCACCATCGAGGCGGAACTGTCCGGTCTCGAAATCCTGTTGGGACCCGAGGCGGCGCGCGAGGAGAAGCAGCACATGCTGGCCGCGGAAGCCGCCGCGCGGCAGGTTTTGCGCGATACGGCCGAGAGCCATGCCGCTCCCCTGCACAACGCCGCCCACGATCTCGCCGGCGCCGAAGCCGCCCTGCGCCGCACCCGCTCGGTGCAGGACAGCGTCACGCAGGAAAAAAGCCAGTTGCGCGAGACACTGGCCGATCTCAACAGCCATATCCGCACCCGGTCGGACGATGCGGTAGAGGAAGCCTGGCGCGAGGCCGCGGAAAAACTGGCGGCTGCGGGAGAACGGGTCAAGCGCTTCGAGACCGAGATCGCCGTCCTCGACCGGTTGCGCACGGCGCTGACCACCGCGCGGTCGTCGGCCCGCGATCTTTATCTGAAGCCGGTCATGTCCGAATTGCGCCCGCTGCTCGGACTGCTGTTTGACGACATTGCGATCGAATTCGACGAGCATACATTGCTGCCGCAGACCGTTCGCCGCAACGGCCAGGACGAGGATGTCGAGCGCTTGAGCGGCGGCATGCGGGAGCAGCTTTCAGTGCTGACCCGGCTGGCCTTCGCTCGCCTGCTCGCCCGCGACGGCCGGCCCGCGCCGGTCATCCTCGACGACGCGCTGGTCTATTCCGACGACGACCGCATCGAGCGCATGTTCGACGCCCTGCACCGCCAGTCGCGCGACCAGCAAATCCTCGTCTTCTCCTGCCGCCAACGCGCCTTCACCAAACTCGGCGGCAACATTTTGCAGATGACCGACTGGCAGCCGGACCGATCCTGAACGTTGCGAGAATATCGCGTGATGCAGCGATAAATACTCGTTCTTCGAACCCTATGGCCCTGACATGGCCTGGCCGACAGCGGATAGCAGAAGCTTGGCTGCGAAAGGCTTGCGCAAATATGCGAGACAGCCGGCCTCAAGGGCTTCGGCTTCGACAGCTTCGTCGTCGACGGCGGTGATGAAGATGACCGGCAGGGCTGAACCGATGCTCGACAGCCGCCGCCGCAACAGGATTCCAGACATGTCGCCCAGATGGATGTCGAGCACCAGACAGCCGATTGTGCCGGTGAAATCCACCTCCAGAAATGTCTCTGCCGACGCATATCCCTGGGTCTGATAACCGTGCGCGTTCAGCAGCCGCTCGATGCTCCTTCGCATGCTCGGATCGTCTTCCACGACAGCCACTGTGCGTGGCAGGTTTTCCAAATTCCGCTCCTCGAAGAGCTGATGACCGTCCGGTTTCACGACTTCGGGATTGTGAGCCGCGTTAACGGTAGCGGATATTGGCCTTTGGGGAAGAAGCCGGGCGAGGGTCGAGAACCGCGTGGGTTGGTTCGAGGCGTCCCAACCTCTCGGCGATGGACACCATCTCCGCCAGCGAGGTCAGGTTCAATTTTTCCATGATGCTGTGCCGGTGCGCCTTGATCGTTCGTTCGGAGGTGTTCAGGTCATACGCAACCTGCTTGTTCCGCTTGCCGCGGACGACGAGATCGAAAACCTCGATTTCGCGAGGCGTCAGCCTCGATACCCTGGCCCGGAGCGCTTGAATCTGATCCCGCCCGGCGCGCCGCTCTTCGTTCCGGGCAAGTGCGTGATCGATCACGTCTCGTAAGATTTTCGCGGAAATCGGTTTCTCCAGAAAATCGTCGGCGCCGGCCTTCATCGCCTGGACGCCGGCCGCGATGGTGCCTTGGCCTGTCAGAAAGACGATGGGCAGCAGCGGGACCGCCTGCGCAAGCCTAGCCTGAAGCTCCGCCCCGCTCAGTCCGGGCATCCGCAGGTCGAGCAGGATGCAGCCGGCCTCGGATTCGGGCAGGCGCGCGAGAAATTCCTCACCCGATTCGTAGCAGTTCGCGCGGTAGCCGGAGGCTTCGACAACACGGCCGAGCGCCGTTCGAAACGATTTGTCGTCATCGATGATGTGGACGCACGGTTCCATGGCGCTCAAATTGGCTGAACGAGCGGCAGGACAATACGAAACACCGCGCCGCCACCGGCACGATTATCCGCCCAGATCTTCCCGCCATAGGTTTCCACGATCGCGCGGGCGATGGAAAGTCCGAGCCCGGTGCCGTTCGGCTTGGTCGTATAGAACGCGTCGAAGATATTATCGAGGCGCTCTTTCGGAATGCCCCGGCCCGTATCCGAAATCGACATCTCGACCTTCGTATTGTCGTGCAAAGCGGTTTGCAGGATCAGCTTCCGGTCACCCGTCGCGGCGTCGACCATTGCGTCCATCGCGTTCGTTGCGAGGTTCAGGATGACTTGCTGGAGATGAACCATGTCGGCTCGGACCGGCAGCCTGCGCTTTGATTGCTCGGCGCTGACCGCCACGCTTTTCTTGGCAGCCTCGGCATGCAGGATCGTGATGGCGCTGTCGACGACCTCGTTGAGGTCGAACTCCTGCCAATCGATGGCATTCCTTTTCTTGAGCAGCCCACGAAGGCGGCGGATGATGTCTCCCGCTCGCTGGTCGTCGTCCCTGATGTCGGCCAGAATCTGCTGAATGAGATTCAAGTCGGGTGCCGTTCCTTGAAGGATGGCTTCCGCCGCCTCGGCGTTGCTGAGGATGGCGCCCAGCGGCTGGTTGAGTTCATGAGCGATGGATGCCGAAAGCGCGCCGGCTGTCGCGGACTGGTTGAGATGCACCAGTTCAAGCAGGCGTAACCGGGATTCGCTTTCGGCGGCAAGACGCCGGCGGCGCTCGACGAGCAGCCCTGTGATGATCATGGCCTGAAGCGCGACAAGCGCCAAAACGCCGACTATCAGCGGCCAGTATTCTTCCCAGATGTTCGGCTGCCTGAAGCTCAGAGCGGTTCCCGGGGGAAGTGCGCTTTCCGAAAGGCCCCAGCGCTTCAACTGCCTCGCATCTGCGAAAAAAGTGTGAGGCACCTCGACATCGACGATCGACTTTCCCGCGAGCGCATCCAAGGCCAGGCCTGCAACCGCGGTCCCCATCGACTCGAAGGTGGCCGCATTCCCGCCGACAATGCCTTGGTCGATATAGGTATCATATGGCCCGTAGACCGGCGCGCTGGCCTTGGCCGCGACCAGTCCCACCGCATCCCTGGGCAAGAAGTTGCGGCCGGTGCTGTCCGCCAAAATGGTGAGGAAGAGGACGATGCTGTCCTCCGGGAAACGGGCGGCGCGCTCCACGAACTCATCGATCGGCAGGTTTTCCAGGTAGGTGGTCTGGTAGTCTTTTGCGGCATCGGCCAGGGAGGTTCTTGCGCTGGCCAGCCAAGAGCGATCGAAAGCCGCCGAGCCGCCGATGACGAAAAGATGTTTGGCGTCAGGCTGGAGGGCGCGCGCAAGCTCAAGCGTCCTAGCTATGTCGAACTCGCTGAAAGCCCCTACGACATCGGCCGGCAGGTTGAGTTTGGAAGCGGTGTCGCGCCCAAAACCACCGAACACGATCTTCGCATCGGGCGCGATTGCGTCGCGATGATCGATGATGAAGCGGGTCGACGGTTCGCCGAGCGCGATCACTACGTCCGGGCGGTGGTCGGAGTATTTCTCGGCCATATACCGGGCCATACGGTCGATGTGGACATCCTCGGGAAACCTGGAAAGGTCCAGAAACTCCGAGAAGAGGTCGATCTTCCCTGCCGTTTCCTCCTGTAGCCGATGCCTGGCGCTTTCGCCGGCGATGGACGTCGCGGGCAGCCGCTCGTCATAAGGGTACAGGATGAGCACCCGGGGAGATCGGCCGGCGATTTCGGCCGCCGCAAAACCACAATCCAGAAGGATCGCGACAAGAATAGCGACAATAAACCCGACAGCGTTCTGCACGTGTCGGCGCGACCGGACAGGCGGATCGCGCTGCATGGTCAATGTCCCTCGCAAGCCAGGCCTTTAGTCGGGAAAGTAGATCGAACAGCTTCACGATATCCGGCCGAACAACTTCCCCAAAGGACAATATCACCAAGGCTTCTCCGGAACTACCGTTGCGTCAGCTTGAGCGTGCCGACTGGTTAAGGGCGGCGCGCGCAAGCTCGAAATCGTGCCGTGGGCGGCAGCCGGGCTTCTATCCGTCAGCAACCAGAGGAGAGGAAAATGAGTCGTAGAATCCTTAATTGCAGCATTGGGGTCTTGACCGCTGCGACGGTCCTTTGCGGCGCGCATGCGCCGTCACGGGCCCAGGAAGCGCAACGACCCAACATCCTGTTCATCATGGGTGATGACATCGGCTGGATGCAGCCCAGCATCTACCACGGAGGCCTGATGGTCGGCGAAACGCCCAACATCGATCGCATCGGCAAAGAGGGTGCGAAATTCATGACCTACTATGCCGAGCAGAGTTGCACGGCTGGTCGCACCGCCTTCATCACCGGCATGCAGCCGGTGCGTGTCGGCATGGTCCTGCCGGAAATTCCCGGAAGCCCATCCTATCTACGGGCCGGCACCCCCCACCTCGCCAGGTTCCTGAATGATCTCGGCTACTCGACAGGCGAGTTCGGCAAGAACCACCTCGGCGATACCACCGAATCCCTGCCGACGGCGCACGGGTTCCAGGAATTCTGGGGCTACCTCTATCACCTCGACGCCATGCAAGGGGTGAGTTTCCCCGACATCAACAAGACCCCGACCGAGCAGGGGATCGCGCCGCCTTGCAGAAACACGCCGATCCCCGGCTTGACGGAAGACCCGGCGGCCGTGGACCCGAAGACCACAACCTGCCTGACGCCGCCGCGCCCGATGCTCGCCTGCACGTCCTCCGACGGGTCGCCGGCAAGTCAATCCTGCAAGGACGAGGGTCCGCTGACACTGGAGCGCTCCAAGACGATCGACGAGGAGATTTCAGCCAAAGTCATCGACTTCCTCGACAGGAACGATCCGGAAAAGACCAAGAAGCCGTTCTTCGTCTGGTACAATCCGGCGCGCATGCACATCACGACGGTGTTGCCCGACAAATATCTGAACATGGTTGGCGAGCCTGGCGGCAAGGACTGGGGCGTCAACGAAGCCGGCATGAAGCAGATGGATGACAACATCGGCTACGTCTTGAAGAAGCTCGAGGAGATGGGCGAACTCGACAACACCATCGTCGTCTTCACCACCGACAACGGCGCCGAGACGATCACCTTCCCGGATGGCGGCACAACCCCGTTCAAGGGCGGAAAGCTGAGCACCTGGGAAGGCGGCATGCGTGCGCCGCTTGTGGTTCGCTGGCCAGGACACATCGAGCCCGGCACGGTCAAGAACGACATGTTCGCCTCGCTCGACTGGCTGCCGACATTCGTGAACATCGCCGGCGGCCCGAAGGGCGACGAACTGAAGAAAAAGATCGAAGCGGGCCAATATCCCGGGATCGTGAAGACCACGCTCGACGGGATCGACCAGCGTGACTTTCTGGAAGGCAAGGCGCCATCCGCGCGCAACTCCTTCTTGTACTATTCCGGCAAGGAGCCGTCGGCAGTCCGCTACAAGAACTGGAAGATGTATTTCGCCATGGTGTCCGACGATCCGGCGGGCTTCATTGCGGGTGTGATGCCGTATTCGTGGACGCAGGTCGTCAACATCAAGCGCGATCCGTTCGAGACCTCGGTCGGACAGCAGATCAAGACACTCTTCGGTATGGCTGGCGCCATCGCGTCACCGTCCACCGCCTACGTCTATGACTGGAACATCCTGCCCATCGGTCAGCAGTTGTGGCTGAAGCATCTCGAGACCTACATCGACTTCCCGCCGCTTCAGGACCCTGCGAGCTACAATCTGGAGCAGGTGATGGAGCAGGTGAAGGCGATGAAGACCGGTAGCGACTGACGCACACGCCAATGCCGGACGCCCCGTACAGGGGCGTCCGGCCCTTGTGGCTCGTAATCATGCCGTCCTGAGAGGTTTATCACCCTGAACAAAGGTGCACAGCATGGAGTGGTTCAAGGGTTTGTTGCAGATATCCGGCGCGATGGCCATCGGATCAATGCTTGTTGCCACCGCATCAGCGCAGCAATCGAAGCCAAACATTCTCTTCATACTCGCAGACAACATCGGCTACGGCGACGTCGGGGTTTATGGCGGTGGAGAACTGCGCGGATCGCCAACGCCTCGCATTGACCAACTCGCCCGCGAGAGTCTGCGACTAACCCAGTACCTTGTGGAGCCCTCCTGCACACCATCGCGCGCTGCACTCATGACAGGACGTTATTCCATTCGCTCAGGACTTTCGCTGGTCGCGGTTGCTGGCTCAACCTTCTCTCTGCCAGACAAAGAGATAACCATGGCCGAGATGCTTCACGCTGCAGGGTACGCCACTGCAATTTTCGGCAAATGGCATCTTGGGTCGCAAACCTACAGCCAGCCGCAGTACCAAGGGTTCGATGAGTTCTATGGCATTCCTCCGGGTGATACTTGGGATGCATTCGGCATGATCCGGCAGGGTCACCAGACTAAGACCGTAGATGTGCCGCTCGACAAGGGACCGCAAATCGTTGAGGCCAAGCGCGGAGAAACGCTGGCGGTTGTAAAGCCCTATACCGAGGAAGTTCGACGGGAAATCGATTGGGAACTCGTAGATCGCGGCGTCGATTTCATGACCCGGCAAAAGACAGCGGGCAAGCCGTTCTTCCTCTATCTGCCGATTTCCCGGACGCACTTTCCGAATCTGCCCTCCAAGCGCTTCGAGGGAGCATCCCGCATCGGACAATTCGGCGACTCTCTGATGGAGGGTGACGCCATCGTCGGCACCTTGCTCGATGCGCTTAACGATCTCGATCTCGCGCGCGACACAATCGTCGTCTTCGCCTCAGACAACGGTCCCGACGGTCCAGGCGCGCGCACCTTCGGCGGCGACATGCCAGACGTAGGCACGACCGGACCCTATCGCGGAGCGTTGGGCGACATCAGCGAAGGTGCTATCCGCACCGTCGCGATCGTCCGCTGGCCGGAACGGATAAAGCCAAGATCGTCCTATGCCATGTTCTCGATCATGGATTTCTTCCCGACCTTCGCGCAGCTAGCGGGCGGCAAGGTGCCAGACGACCGACCCTTCGACGGTATCGACCAAGGCGATCTTCTGCTTGGCGACGATGATGGCGGAAACCGTGAGAGTTTGCTGACCTTCGTGGGTTTCGAACTTGTCGCGGTGCGGTGGAAACAATTCCGGGCCTATTTCGTGGATGTAGCTCCCGGCCGAAGTGGCTTTGGCGGCGCAACGTTGATGGGCGGGATTGGAACCAGCGCTGCGCCGATGAACGGCTATCCGAAGGTGTTCAACATCGAGGCGGACCCGCAGGAGGAGCACAACATCGGCGAGATGTATAATTGGGTACTCGGGCCGCTGTTGAAGGTGGTGGAGGAATACAAGGCGAGCGTTGAACAATCGCCCAATCCGCCGGCCGCGAACATGACAAGGTTTTGAGCCGCGTATGGAGGGTAGTTGATTGTATTTCATCCATTTAGACCGGAATTGATCGATCTCTGCTGGAGGAGGCTAAGCTATCCGGGCGCCCGACTCGTCTCATCGCACATCGAAACTGAGGAGAAAACAATGTTCGTGCCACGTGATCTCCAGACGGCTGCGCGTGCCGTCGCTGTTTTCGTAACGGTTGCCCTCACTACAACCGTCGCCTTAGCCCAATCCGATCCCTTGCCTTCCTGGAACGACACCGCGCCAAAGGCAGCGATCGTCGAGTTCGTCGGGAAGGTAACCAAGGACGGCACGCCCGACTTCGTGCCGGAAGCCGAACGCATCGCGGTGTTCGACAATGACGGCACGCTGTGGATCGAGCATCCGATGTATGTCCAGCTTGCCTTCGCGCTCGACCGGGTCAAGGCCGAGGCGCAGAACCATCCGGAATGGAAGACCACACAGCCGTTCCAGGCGGTGCTGGAAGGCGACATGAAGGCTCTTGCCGCAGCCGGCGAAAAAGGCCTGGTGGAGTTGATCATGGCAACCCATGCCGGGATGACCGTGGATGAGTTCCACAAGACCGTCACGGATTGGATCGCAACGGCACGCGACCCTCGTTTCAAAAAGCCGTACACCGAACTCGTCTATCAGCCGATGCTCGAACTGCTCTCCTATCTGCGCGCCAACGGCTTCAAGACGTTCATCGTTTCGGGCGGCGGAATCGAGATGATGCGACCGTGGACCGATCGTGTCTATGGAGTGCCCCCCGAGCAGGTCGTGGGATCGTCGATCAAGACGGAATTCCAGATGAAAGACGGGGTGCCGACGCTTTTTCGCCTGCCGCAGGTCAACTTCATCGACGACAAGGCCGGCAAGCCGGTCGGCATCAATGAGCATATCGGCCGCAGGCCGATCGCCGCGTTCGGAAATTCAGATGGCGACCTCGAGATGCTGCAATGGACGACGATGGCTCCCGGCGCGCGCTTTGGGCTGATCGTCCATCATACCGATGCGGAACGCGAATACGCCTACGACCGGAACACCGAGTTCGGACGTCTCGACAAGGCAGTCGACGCCGCCGCCGTGAACAACTGGACCGTGGTGGACATGAAGAACGACTGGAAGCAGATCTTTCCCGAGAAATAGGACCATTGTCTGGCCGCGAGCGGACACCGCAGACGGAATATTCTGTCGGTCAACTCGTGGCCCATTCCGCCGTCCCTGGGAAGACGACCATGGCGAATGCAATACCCTTGCCTCAAGGCGAATCCCGCTGGGGCCCAGCGCTTGCGATAGTCGCGGTGCTGGTGCTGCTGGCGGTTTTGCCTCGTCATATCCAGATCATGCCGGCCTGGGTTTCGTATGTGGTTGTCTTGGCGATCCTGGTGCCGATGGCGGCCATCACCCTTTCTGCCGGCAACACCCTTTTTTGGTTGCGCGCCGAGAGAACGGTGATCGTCCTGTTTGCCGGCGCCTATGTCGTCAACACCGCGCTCGAGCTTGCGGACATGATCGGAATCCTGAGCCTCGGCCCCCCGGAAACGCGCGCGGCCACCCTGCTGTCGTCCTCGCTCGCCATCTGGGTCACCAATGTCCTGGCCTTCGCGATGCTCTACTGGCAGATCGATCGCGGGGGTCCCGCTGCCCGCAAGAATGGAGAGAACCCACCGGACTGGCTTTTTCCGCAGGCGGCGACGCCGGATATCGCTTCGCCGGGCTGGCGGCCATTCTTCCTCGACTACCTCTCGCTGGCATACAATACGGCGACCGCCTTCAGCCCAACAGATGTCCTGCCGCTAAGCCAGCGGGCCAAAATGCTGACAATGCTCGAAAGCGCCATCTCGTTGCTGACCCTGGTCATCGTCGCCGCGCGGGCCGTGAATGCCGTTCCCTAGCAGCAGGAACTGGCGGCTTGCGGACCGCGCTCCGAGCGGATGGTACGACGGCAGGGCCTCGCATCAGGAAGAGTAGTGGCAGATGCCTCAGATCAATGCGGACCAGCTTTCGACCGTCATCTCGCACGCCTTGGCGCCGTCATTCCTGCTCACGGCAGTCGCCGCGTTGGTGTCCATCCTGATTGCCCGGATGACGCGCATTACCGACCGGTTGCGCAACCTGAACCAGATCGCCGACGATGACGCGGCGCGCGCCTGGCTGAAAGCGGACATCGCCAGGCTGAAGCGCCGGGAGTTCCTCCTCAACCAGTCGCTGCATCTCGTCGTCACCAGCGGCATCGTCATCACCGTGCTTCTGCTGTTCGGGTTCGTGGTGAGCCTTTTGGGCTATCGTCACGAACCCGGCGCGGGTGTCCTGTTTGTCGTGGCCCTGGCTCTGCTCGTGGGCTCCCTGCTGCGCTTCCTCCAGGACATAAGGATCGCACTGAGCGAACACGATCATCATGGCTGAGCCTCGCCAAGCGCAGTTGCAACTGACGCAGGCGCCTTTCGTCTCTCTCCAGCCTTGGACAGGCTTCAGCATCGGAAACAGGTCTTCCCGCATCCGACGCCCAGATTGCCATTCATGATGGGTTTGTCGATCAGACGAAATGCGCTGCCTGTCGCCAGAGCTTCTAGCTTTGCGGTGTGACCATGACATGCAGTCCGCCGCCGTCACTGACTTTCGCGGGTGGCCGGTGGGCTTCAAGTTCCTGATTTGCGTGTCGGAAGCGGCAATGTTGGTATCCGATCGCGGAACACGTAGCGGCACGGTCAGCGACCAACGATCGTGCCGACAAAGCTGCTGGATACCGACGGACGACGCCTGACCTCAGGCAACAAAAAGCCCGAAAAACCGGGCTCTTTATGAAGTTTCTGGACCTTGTCGGACGGTCTGAAACGGGAATTTGGTGCCCAGAAGAGGACTCGAACCTCCACTCCTTGCGGAACACGGACCTGAACCGTGCGCGTCTACCAATTCCGCCATCTGGGCAGCGCGGGTGATGTAAGCGGCGAAGTCTCGGGTGTCAACGCGGTTTTTCGCGAAGCCCCTCCTTATGCCGAGAAACGATCTCGGCCCAAACGGCCCCGCATGCCGGCGGGTTTCCATCTTTGCCTCGAAGTGCACGTCCGGGAGAAACGACTGTTACGCAAGCGCCGCTCCGCGACATTGCCGTGAAACGCATTCGGCTTTATAAGCACAGCCAAGGCTTGGGATATCGCAAGGCAATTTTTTCATTGTCTGGCGTATCATCTTGGCCATCCTCACGTTCTCTCGCAGGCCGACGATGAAGACCAAGAATACATTCTTCGATGCGCTTGGGACCTACCGGACAATCCTGTTCTCGGTGGTGGTGTTCAGTTTTGCGATCAACATGCTGATGTTCGTCGGCCCGCTCTACATGCTGCAGGTCTACGACCGGGTGCTGCAGAGCCGCAGCGAGATGACGCTGCTGGCGCTTACCGGCATCGCCGTCGCCATGCTCGGTGTCTACGGGATCCTTGAATGGCTGCGCTCGCGCGTGCTGGTGCGCGCCGGCCTGCGCTTCGACGAGATCGTCGCCAAGCCGCTGTTTTCGCGGGTCGTCACCACGACGCTGCTGCAGCCCAACGCCAAGTCCGAATTCGCCCTCAGCGACATCGATCGCCTGCGCGAATTCCTGACCGGTACCGGGCTGATCGCGCTCTGCGACGTGCCGTGGGTGCCGGTGTTCCTTGTCGTCTGCTTCATCTTCCATCCGTGGATCGGCTGGCTCGCCACCGGCGGGGCGCTGATCATCTTCGTGCTTACGCTTCTCAACGAGATGCTGACCAAGAAGACGCTCAACGAGGCGAGCGCCAGCTCGCAGTCGGCCCAGCATTTCGCCAACACCACGCTGCAGAATGTCGAGGTCATCCGGGCACTCGGCATGGAGCAGAGCCTGCGGACACGCTGGGCGGGCATGCATCGCAAGATGCTGGAATTGCAGGCCACCGCCAGCGATCGCGCCGGCGTGCTGATGTCAACCTCGAAATTCGTGCGCATGGTGCTGCAGACGGCGATCCTGGGCCTCGGCGCTTATCTCGCGCTGGAGAGCCAGATCACCCCCGGCATGATGATTGCTGCCTCGATCATGATGGGCCGTGCGCTTGCGCCTGTGGATCAGGTCGTCGGCCAGTGGAAGCAGTTCATCGGTGCCCGCCAGGCTTATGCTCGGCTGAAGGACATGTTCACCCGGCTCCCCGACGAGGAGGAGCGCACGAAGCTGCCGCGCCCGCAGGGCGCGCTCGCGGCCGAGCAGATCGTGGTTGCGCCTCCCGGGTCGCGTACGCCGATCGTCACCGGCGTCAATTTTTCGATCGAGCCCGGCGAGGCGATGGCGCTGGTGGGCCCGAGCGGTGCCGGCAAGTCGAGCCTGGTGCGGGCCCTGGTCGGCGTGTGGACGCCGCTGGCCGGCGCGGTGCGGCTCGACGGTTCTGAGCTCAGCCACTGGAACAAGCACGAACTCGGCGATTATCTGGGTTATCTGCCGCAGACCGTCGAACTGTTCGCCGGCACGATCGCCGAGAACATCGCGCGGTTCAAGGAAGCTGACGCGGAGACGATCATTCTCGCCGCCAAGCGGGCGGGCGTGCACGAGATGATCCAGAACCTGCCAGACGGCTACGAGACCCAGATCGGCGTCAGCGGGCGGCAGCTTTCCGGCGGCCAGCGGCAGCGCATCGGGCTGGCGCGCGCGCTGTTCAACGATCCGGCGATCATCATCCTCGACGAGCCGAACGCCAATCTCGACATGGAAGGCGAAGAGGCGCTGCTGCGCGCGCTGCGCGATCTCAGGGAGCGCAAGCGCACCGTCATCTTCGTCAGTCACAAGATCGGCCTGTTGGCGCTCAGCGACAAGGCGCTGATCCTGGCGGAAGGCCGCATGCGCGCCTTCGGCCCCACCAAGGATGTGCTGCAGCCGAAGGCGGTCTCGACACTGCCCTCGATCGAGGACCAGTCGCGGCCGCGGGCACTCGTCAACTAGTAGCTAAAGCGCAGGCGGGGCGCTCAACAAAGAGCCGCGATTTCAGGTCGAATGTTTGCGCCGGCGCGGTTCGCGTCGGCGAACGACAGGATAGAACGATGAAACCGAAGAAGACGCCCGAAACCAAGCAAAAGAGTTTCTCGCCGACCCCTTACGTGGTCGCCGGCTATGCGACGATCGCGCTCGCTTTCGGCGTCTTCGGAACCTGGGCTGCAACCGCGCCGCTGGCCAGCGGCGTGGTCGCCAGCGGCGTCGTCGTGGTGTCCGGCAACCGCAAGACTATCCAGCACCTGGAAGGCGGCATCATCTCCGAGATCATGGTCAAGGAAGGCGACATCGTCGAGGCCGGAGACGTGCTGATCCGCCTCGATCGCACTCAGGCGGTCGGCAATTACGCCGTGCTCACCGAGCGCTACGATCTGTTGCGCGCCGCCGAGGCGCGGCTGCAGGCCGAGAGCGTCAACGCCGACGCGATCGATTTCCCGCCGGAACTGCTGGCCAAGCAAGGCGCCGAGGAAGCACCCTACATCAAGCTCCAGCGCACCATGTTCCGCGACCGGCGTGGCACGCGCGATGGCCAGACCGGCATCTTGAACGCGCGGGTCGGCCAGCTCGAGGAGCAGGTGCGCGGTCTGGAATCGCAGCGCAAATCGCTGGAGGGTCAGCGCGATTCGCTGGTCGAGCAGATCGAGCGCATGGAGGAAGGCCAGAGGAACGGTTACGTTTCCACCAACCAGGTGGCTCAATTGATGCGCGGCCGGATGGAGCTGGAGGGCAATCTCGGCCGCGTCATCGCCGATACCGCGGGCGCCAACCAGTCCATCGCCGAGACCAAGCTGCGCGTCATCCAGCTCGGGCAGGAATTCGTTGAACGCGCCGGCACCGAGCTTCGCGAGACCCGCGACCAGATCGCGGAAGTCGCGGAGCGCGTGAAGCAGGCGCAGGATATCCTCGACCGCACGGTGATCCGCGCGCCGGTGCGCGGCATGATCCAGGACGTTCGCGTCCACACCAAGACCGGCGTCATCCGCCCGGCCGAGCCGCTCATGGAGATCGTGCCGCTCGACGAAGAGTTCATCGTCAATGCGCGCGTCCGCCCGGTCGACGTCGACCTCGTCATGGTCGGCGGCGCGGCGGAAGTCCGCTTCCCGTCCTTCTCCAGCCGCACCACGCCGGTGATCTTCGGCACGGTGGACGTGGTGTCGCCCGACATCATCCAGCCGGAAAACCCGCAGATCGAACCCTATTACACCGCTCGCATCACCGTCAGCGAGAAGGAAATCCCCGACAGCCTGCGCGGGCGCCTGCAGGCCGGCATGCCAGCGGAAGTCATCGTCTCCAGCGGCGAACGCACCATGGTTCAGTATCTGGTCAAGCCGCTCACGGATGCCTTCTCGAGAGGCATGCTGGAGGAGTAGATTTCGTTCTTCGCTTTGGAATGAACGATCCGGCAGGGCAGTGCCGTCGGCATGACGACCGCACTGCCGACGCCGATGATTCTCTTGTGCGTCCCGATCAGGCCCGATCTGTGCAAGCGGCTGACGGTTGTTCCTTGCGCTCCGACGGTATGAAACGGATGGTCAGGGCCGTTGCCTCAAGCCAGTACCGGCCTTGAGGGTGTGTTGATCCTCACAAATCCCGCACTGCTTAAGGCGATCTCTTTGCGGGCGTAGCGAGACCCGCTTTCGCTCCGGGCCGAGCAACGAACAACGCTTTCAATCCGGGATGAGGCCCTTTGCCGCCGGCGGCAGCGGGCCCGTCGTCCTATTCGAACGTGCTTACCGCGCGCACAATCACAAAGGTCTGCGCGACCAAGGCCAAGAACCGCGTTATTTCAACCGTGGGGTGCTGCGCCAGGAAGAGCACATCCTTGTTGCGAACGGGGAAATTCTGGCCGACCAGATAGGCGCCCGGCTGCGACAGGTCGATGCGGTAGACGATCGGGTACATGTCGGACGCATTGGCTTGCATGCCCTTCGAGGCAAGCTGCCTGAAACGTTCCTCGCCGAGCACCGATTTAAGCACCGCGCCATATTCGTAGCGGAAGATGAACAGGCCCTTCGGATTCGCCCGCGTCGGATCGGCTCCCCCGGCGAGCGCTGCGGCCTCGATGACACTGATCGAGGCAGCACCCAGCGGTATCTTGGCGGACTTGCCGGTCGAGCCGAGCACCGAGAAGGTCTGCGGATCATGGGTCAGGAAGAGTTGGTCGCCGGGCCGTGCATAGACATTCTCGCGAGGCTGCTCGATAAGCGTCTGCAGCAGCGCCTTGCCGGTCTTGCCGCCGCGCGTAAGGGTGACGAAAGTGTCATAGGGCGGCTGGCTCGGGCCGCCCGCCTTGGCGATGACGTCCGTCAGCCGTTCGTTCGACAGGCCAAGCGGGACGACCGAAGGTTTGCCGACCACACCATTGACCGCGACCGTGCGCGAACCGTTCTCGGCCAGGCTGACGATGACGTCCGGCTCGACCGCGCGCGTTTTCAGCGCCTCGACGATCGAACCGCGCGCCGATTCCAGTGTGTTGCCTGCGAACTGCACGGAGCCGATATACGGCACGGGCGCACGCCCGTCAGGCTGGACCGTGACGGTGACGTTGGTCGCCTTGTTGTCCTGCGTCGAGAACAAGCCGTCGGGACCGGCTTCGAAGATGGTGATCTGCACGACGTCGCCGACACCAATGGTCGGGTTCCCGCCACCGCGACCCAAGCCGAACGTCTTGTTGAAGGACGGACTGCGATAGGCCGAGACGATCGACGCGACGTTCTGGTCCATATCGACGATGTCGAAGACGGACTTCTGCGGCTGGCGATAGGTGTGGGCCTTGTTTGCCGAGGCGGAAACGATTGCCTCCATGCCGGGCCCGTTGCTCGGAAAGCAACCCGAAATCAGAAGCGGAACCGCGCCGACAGCGACCACCTTGCGCAGCGCGACGCGCGCGCGGCTGGCTCGACCCTCAAATGTCCGCATTACTGCGTTACCTGCAAAATCAAAGTCCCCATGGCGTGTCGAATCTTCCCCTCGCAGGTTCCACTCCGACAGCACGCGGACTCATGACGGACTAGGCAGGTGGCGTCAACGCCAAACTGCCGGAGGTCATTAGGATTGAAACTGCAGCGTAAACGCTTTGCTAACCGACAGGCCGGGGCGGGCCACATGACGCTCTCCCAACCTGTTGTTTTTAAAAGCTTTGCACAGGCCGTGGCGAATTGGGCACAGCGCGCGAGTTTCTTGCCGCCGAAGGACCGGCTGGGGGTCCATATAGCCCTAACGGGCGCTCGGTGGGGGCCAAGAACGTCGCGCTTTCGCCTCAATCCGGAACCCGGCTGAGTTGTTGAGAAGACATCAAGCCCTGTTTGCCGGCTCCATTTTATTCTTCGAGGATTTCCTTCGAAGCGACGGTCGAGTCGGCATTCAGCCGGTAGACGATCGGCACGCCGGTGCCGAGTTCCATCTTGACGATCGCGTCACCCGAAAGGCCATCGAGCGCCATGATGAGCGCCCGCAGCGAATTGCCGTGGGCGGCCACCAGCACCGTGCCGCCGCGCAGAACATGCGGCTGCATGTCGTGCAGGTAATACGGCCAGACGCGCGCGCCGGTATCCTTCAGGCTCTCGCCTCCCGGCGGCTGGACGTCATAGGAGCGGCGCCAGATGTGGACCTGTTCCTCGCCCCATTTCTTGCGGGCGTCGTCCTTGTTAAGGCCGGAGAGGTCACCGTAATCGCGTTCGTTCAACGCCTGGTCGCGGATGGTTTCGAGCCCGCTCTGGCCAACCGCGTCCAGAATATGCTGACAGGTCTTTTGCGCGCGCTTAAGGACGGAAGTGAAGGCTATGTCGAACTTCAGCCCGTGCGCCTTCAGCCTGGCGCCCGCGGTTTTTGCCTCGGCATGTCCCTGTTCCGTCAGGTCGACGTCGCGCCAACCCGTGAACAGGTTTTCAAGATTCCATTCGCTCTGCCCGTGGCGGACCAGTACCAGTGTTCCCGACATGAATTTCCCCTTGCTGGAAGCTGAACGCGGCGGTCAGGCCAGTCCCAGAACGTCGCGCATCGAATAGAGGCCGGGCTTTCGGCCATGCGCCCAGAGCGCGGCCTTGACGGCACCGCGCGCGAAAATGGCGCGGTCCTCGGCGTGATGCGAGAGCGTGACGCGCTCGCCGAGGCCGGAAAGGAAGACCGAATGCTCGCCGACCACCGAGCCGCCGCGCAGCGTCGCGAAGCCGATGGAACCTGCCCGGCGCGGGCCGGTGTGGCCGTCGCGCACGCGCACGTCGTTGCCGGCAAGCGAAACACCGCGCCCCTTGGCGGCGGCCTCACCGAGCAGCAGCGCCGTGCCGGATGGCGCGTCGACCTTGTGCTTGTGGTGCATTTCCAGGATCTCGATGTCGAAATCCTCGGGGCCGAGCGCCCTGGCCGCCTGCTCGACCAGCACAGCGAGCAGGTTGACGCCAAGGCTCATGTTTCCGCTCTTGACGATGGTGGCATGGCGCGCCGCGGCGGCGATCTTCGCATCATCGTCGGGCGTGCAGCCGGTCGTGCCGATGACGTGAACAATACGCGCCTGCGCGGCATAGCCCGCGAATTGGATGGTGGCGGCGGGAGTGCTGAAATCCAGCACGCCATCGGCCTTGGCAAAAACCGGAAGCGGATCGTCGCTGATGATCACACCCGATGGCCCGACGCCGGCGACCTCGCCGGCGTCTCGGCCGAGCATCGGCGAACCCGCACGCTCGACCGCGCCGACGATCTGGGCGCCGGGAATATCGGCGACGGTCCGGATCAGCGTCTGCCCCATCCGCCCGGCCGCGCCGACCACGACCAGTCCCATGTCGCTCATGCGGCCGTCCCTTCCCTGGTCCGCTTCGCCACCGCCGGCGCACGCTTGATGTCGTTGACCAGGCCAAGGCCCTTGGAACTCTGCACGCGGTGGTATCGCGAATAGACACCATGCGGATCGGCGAGCAGCGACTGGTGCGTGCCTTCCTCGACGACGCGGCCGCTTTCCAGCACGACGATCTTGTCGGCATTCACCACGGTCGACAGGCGGTGGGCGATAACGACGACGGTGCGGCCTTTCATGATGACTGCCAGCGCATCCTGGACGCGGGCTTCCGATTCGGTGTCGAGCGCCGATGTCGCCTCGTCGAGCAGCAGGATCGGCGCGTTGCGAACGATGGCACGGGCGATCGACACGCGCTGGCGCTGTCCGCCTGACAAGGTCACGCCGTTCTCACCCACCTGCGTGTCATAGCCTTGCGGCTGCTCTCGGATAAAGCCATCAGCAGCCGCCAGTTCCGCGGCCGCCCGCACCTCCGCGTCGGTCGCATCCTCGCGGCCATAGCGGATGTTGTCGGCAATCGAACCCTCGAACAGATAGGGCTGCTGCGAAACGAAGGCGATCTGCTTGCGTAGCGAGCTTTTTGTGACCTTAGCGATGTCCTGTCCGTCGATCGTGATCATTCCGCTTTCGACGTCGTAGAAGCGTTCGAGCAACGCCGTCAGCGTCGACTTGCCCGCGCCGGAGGCACCGACGATCGCCGTGGTCTTGCCGGCCTCTGCGGTGAAGGTGACGCCGTGCAGGACGGGCAATTCCTCGCTGTAGCCGAAATGGACGTCCTCGAATTTGATCTCCCCTCTCGGAACATCAAGGGAAGAAGCATCGGGCGCGTCGCCCTGCTGCGGCTTCAGATCGAGGATTTCGTAGATCATGCGGGCATTGACCAGCGAGCGCTCGAGGCCGACCTGGGTGCGCGCGAGCCGGCGTGCCGGGTCATAGGCGAGCAGCAACGCCGTTATGAAGGAAACCAACGCGCCTGGCGGCATTTGGCTGTAAACCGAGCGGTAGCCGGCATAAGCGATGACACCCGCAACGGCGAAGCCCGCCAGCATTTCCGAGATCGGCGTCAGCCGTTCCGAGATGCGGTTCATCTTGTTGTTGCGCGCTTCGGCATCCTTGATCAGCTTGCCGATACGGCGGGAAAGCTGATCCTCCATCGTGAAGGCCTTGACCACCGCTATGCCTTGCGTGGCCTCCTGCATGGCGCCGATCAGCCGTGAATTCACCTCGACCGCCGAACGGGTGATGCTGCGCAGGCGCCGCATCAGCCGGTTGACGGCATAGATCAGGGGAGGCCCAATCAGGAAAGCGAAGATGGAAAGAACCGGATCCTGATACACCATGACGGCGACAAGGCCGATCAACGACACGAAATCGCGAACGACCGCGGTGAGCGTCTGGCTGAGCAGGTCGCGGATACCACCGACATTCGCATTGACCTGGGCGGCGATCCGGCCGGAGCGGACCGATGTGTGGAAGTCGACGCCAAGCCGCATCAGATGGTCGAAAATGCGCTGCTGGTAACGCGCGACCAGATTGTTTCCGACCCTGGCCAGGATTACGGACTGGGCGTAGGAACCAAAACCACGCAGCGCAAAAATTCCGATCACGAAGGTGCAGATCCAGAAAATCTGGCCGCCGCTCTGCTTGTAGAAAATCTCGTCGACGACGCTGCCCATGACCCAGGCCATTCCGCCCATGGTAGCTCCGACCGCCAGCAGCCAGGCCGCCGCCCAGGCATAGCTCCAGATATATTCCCGGCCGTTCTCGGCCAGGACGCGCCGGATTACGGCAATCACCTCGCCGGGATCGGCCCGCTTCTTTTCGGCCTTGGCTTTCAAATCGAAATCAGTCCGTCCGCGTTGCTGTTCGGTCGCCGGCACTCCCGGCACGGCTCCTCATAGCGACATCGGGCGGGCTTGCCTATGCCTGCGGTGTGATCAGTGGCGGGTGTGGTATCGTTGCCGCGAGGGATTTAGGCCCGCCAGCGGCGGCCACGGGTCTCAACGCCGAACTGGTCGGGATTGCGCGCATAGGCGGCAAGGCCGTTCAGCGCGGCGAGCGGATGGGTGATGACGTAGACCGGCATGCCCGCCATCATCTGTGAATGCGGCGCCTTGTCCTCGAAGGCGGCGCGGAAGTTTTTCTCGCGCAGCGCCGGTACGATTTTTTGAGCGATGCCACCCGTCAGGAATACGCCGCCCTGGCTCTTGAACACCAGCGCCAGGTCGCCGGCGGTGCGGCCCAGGCAGGTAACGAAGAAGGCGAGCGTTTCATCTGCAATCTCGTCGGTCCGCTGCAGGGCGGCGGCGGTGATTTCGGCCGGTGTCGTGAAGCGTGGCGACTTGCCGTCGGCGGCCGCGACCGCCCGGTAGGCGTTCACCAAACCGCGGCCGCATAGAATCTGCTCACCCGACACGCGGCCTTCCAGCCGCTCAATATGCGGAAAAATCTCGAAGTCGCGCGGGGTTCGCGGGCCGATATCCATGTGCCCGCCCTCACCCGGAACTGGAATCCAGCGGCCGCGAGAATGGATCAGCCCGGCGACGCCGAGGCCGGTGCCAGGGCCGAGCACGACGCGGGCGGCACCCTCCTCCGGCGCGCCGCCGCCGATCTTTTCCATATGCTCCTCGCCCAGCGCAATGACGGCCAGCGCCTGCGCCTCGAAATCGTTGAGCACCACGACATCCGACAGCCCGAGGCTGGCGAACATGCCTTTCGGCCGTACCACCCAGGGGCAATTGGTGAGCGCGATGGCGTCGCCGTCGACCGGGCCCGCGACAGCGATGACCGCGGAGTTTGGACGGACGGGGGCGTCGCGGAGGATCGATCCGGCGATGGCGTCGTCGATGGTCTCGAAGTCGGCGGTACGGACGATTCGCGGCTCGCCGGCCTCCCTGTCCGGCGATTCGACGATGGCGAAGCGGGCGTTCGTGCCGCCCACGTCGCCGATCAGGATGGGAAACCGCAGGCTTTCTTCCTCAGGCGTCATTCTCTTTCGTCCCCGAACCGCGGCTTCTGCCGTTCTCCTGGTCGCGAAGCAACACTTCGGCGGTCGCCCGGTTGAGCGCCATCGGGATGTCGTAGACGATGGCCAGCCGCATCAAAGCCTTCACATCCACGTCATGCGGCATCGGCGTCGGCGGATCAACGAAGAAAATCAGTGCGTCGACCTTTCCCTCTGCAATCAGCGCGCCGATCTGCCGGTCGCCGCCGAGCGGGCCGCTCCGCATGGGCTGGAAATCCCGCCGGGCGAAAAGCCCGGGGTTCCTAAGGGCGAGGGCGAGGCAACGGGATGCCTATCTCCGGCGTGGGAGCAAAGGCACTGATAGGCGCGGACTCCGGCAAGGCGGGTTCGGCCGTCGCCGGCTGGGACGCTGCCACCTCCGGGACTGTCGCCCCAGTAGCCTCGGCGCGGGCGACCGCCATGGCATCGATGCCGGGGCCAACCGTCACGGAAGCTTCTGAGACGGGTGCGGGCGCTTGCAGCACGGCGCGGCATTCCTTAGGCAGGCTGGCCATGGTCATCAGGTCGCGGGCCTTCGGCGCATCCGGGTTCTTGTTGGGGCGCCACGGCTCCTCAGTGAACCACCAGGCGAGCGACTCGTCGCAGCCCTCGCCGGGTGTTGTCGCCTGCTGCCGCTTGCAGCCGGGCGAACCGGGCTGACAGCCGATACGGATGTGGAAATGATAGTCATGGCCCCAGAACGGCCTGACCTTGCGCAGCCAGGTCCGATCGCCGGTGACCGTGTCGCAGAGTTTTTTCTTGATGCCGGGATTGACCAGGATGCGTTCGACCTGCGGATAGCTGGCAGCGCGCTTTAGCAGGCGCGCATGGGCCGGTGACCACAATTGATCGATGACGAGATGGGTTTTCTCGTTGACCAGCGAAGTTGCGCTCATGTTCTCTCGCTCGGTGGGAGTAAGCCTCCGGTCGGGCATCGGCGTGAACCATATGTCGGCGTCGAGGCCAATCTGGTGCGAGGCATGGCCGGTCATCATCGGACCGCCGCGCGGCTGCGAGATGTCGCCGATGAGCAGGCCGGGCCAGCCGTCGGCGGTGGCGTCGCGCGACAATCTTTCGATCAGGTTGATCATCGCCGGGTGGCCCCAGCGACGATTGCGCGACAGGCGCATCGCCTGCCAGGTCGGGCCGTCGGTGGCGATGGCGACGCCGCCGGCGAAGCATCCCTTGGAATAGAAGCCGATCGACTGCGGCTGGGTGGCGGCCGGCAACCTCTTGGATCCAAACAGGTTTTTGGCAAGTTCCGCCGACTGGACCGGCTGGGCTGCCGGTATGGCGAGGGTCAACGCCACCGTGATGAGGGCGGCGATGCGCGCCGCGCGTGCAAATATCTTCATGCGCTATCCCCGGCACACCCCGTCGGCCAGCCTGACGCCGGCTGGTTAACGGAGGGTGAATCAACGGCGTGGCGAAATTTAGCACGCGAGGAACGGAACCGGCGATCACGAAGCCCTGATCGGGCTCCTGGCGCCGGCCGCATCGCCCGCCCAACTGCCGTCCGCCCACATGGCGTCGAACGCCGCGCGATAATCCGGATAGCGGAAGGAATAGCCAGTTCTCCGGATCAAGGCATTGGAAACACGCTTATTTTCGCCGTAGAAACTGCGCGCCATCGGCGACAGTTCCGCAGTCTCGAATGGAATTTCCGGCGGCGACTCAACACCCATGACTTGCGCCGCGTAAGCGACGACGTCCTGCGGCGGGGCAGGGAGATCGTCGGTGACGTTGAAGACGCCGCCGAGATTACGCTCCGCCAGATGCCAGAGCGCGCCGGCAATGTCCGAAACATGGATGCGGTTGAATACCTGATCCTTTTTTATCAAGCGCTTGGCGGTGCCGTCGCGCAGATTGACAAAGGCGTTGCGGCCCGGACCATAGATGCCGGAGAGACGTAGCACCGCTACCGGCAGAGAGGCGTCGCGGCCGAGTTCCAGCCATTGCTGCTCCGCCTCGACGCGCCGGCGGGAGCGCGCCGAGGTTGGCCGGCAT
This sequence comes from Mesorhizobium sp. IMUNJ 23232, assembly GCF_044326205.1. Taxonomy (NCBI): domain Bacteria; kingdom Pseudomonadati; phylum Pseudomonadota; class Alphaproteobacteria; order Hyphomicrobiales; family Phyllobacteriaceae; genus Mesorhizobium; species Mesorhizobium sp. IMUNJ 23232. The sequence goes on along the minus strand of NZ_JBIRCY010000025.1, from coordinate 62,889 downwards.
TCGGTGCTCTCATCGATCCAGGCGCCAAGATGATCGCCATAAACGCCGACGGTGGAAAGGTAGCCGATCCAGCCGAGGCGAGGCATAGCGCCCAGGATCGTTTCGCGGGCTGCGGCAAGCACCGGATCGCCGGCATCGTCCGGCGCGACCGAGACAATGAGGTGGGTGGTGTCGGCCAAAGCATTGATCACATTGCCGGAGACACTTCTGCCGCCAAATGTCAGCGGCGCGATGCCAGACGCCTGAAGGGCTGGAAATTTCGCTTCATCGCGGGTAGTCCCGACAATACGGGTGGCACCGGCGGGTCGGGCGGCGGCGAAAGCTTTCCCGGAATAGCCGGCGCCGAAGATGAAAACCTGCATGGCGAAAAAGGCTCCGTCTGACGTCTCGGACCGGCTCGGGTCCATGAGGATGTGTTTTCAACAGCTCGTGGCTCAAGCGACGGGGAGTGGAGGCTTCGAGCCTGACAAGGCGGCCCGCCACTCCGATAGAACGCTATCGTCAGCCTCCATTGCGCTACTGTGGAGCGACATGAGCCTGGCGCGGTCCACCAGTTTCGACAGCGCCCAAACGGCCGCACCGCGCACCAGCGCTGAGGGGTCGTCGAGCAAGCGGATGCATCCGCCGGCAAGCGATTCTTCGCACGAATTGCCGGCGGCGATGAGCACGTTGCGCAGGAACCGGTCGCGGCCGATGCGCTTGATCGGCGAGCCGGAGAATTTTTCGCGGAACGCCGCGTCGTCGAGGTCGAGCAGATCGGCTAGTTTCGGCTCGCGCAGATCGTCGCGGGCCTTCAGCTTCACCTCGGAGGCTTCCCTGGCAAATTTGTTCCAGGGACAGGCGGCGAGGCAGTCGTCGCAGCCATAAATGCGGTTGCCGATCTTCTCGCGGAATTCCAGTGGGATCGGACCCTTGTTCTCGATGGTGAGGTAGGAGATGCAGCGGCGGGCGTCGAGTCGGTAGGGCGCCGGGAAGGCATTTGTCGGACAAGCATCGAGGCAGGCGCGGCACGAGCCGCAATGGTCGGTTTCGGGCGGGTCAGGGTCCAACTCGGCGGTGGTGAAGATCGTGCCGAGAAAGAGCCAGGAACCGTGCTCGCGGCTGACCAGATTGGTGTGCTTGCCCTGCCAGCCGATGCCGGCGGCCTCGGCCAGCGGCTTTTCCATGACTGGGGCGGTGTCGACGAAGACTTTTACGTCGCAGCCGGTTTTCGCGGCGAGCTTTCCGGCCACACCTTTGAGCCTGCCCTTGATCAGATCGTGATAGTCTCGGTTCTGGGCGTAGACGGAGATGGCGGCGCGGTCGGGCCTTTCCAGGATCATGCGCGGGTCGTGCGCCGGGCCGTAGTTCATGGCGAGCACGACGATTGAGCGCACCTCCGGCCAGAGAGTGCGGGGATCGCTGCGCCGCGCCAGCGTCTCCCGCATCCAGGCCATCGAGCCGTGAAAATTCTGGGCGACGAACTGAGCCAACCGCTCGCCGGCGAGCGGAATGGCGTCGGGAGTGGTCACGGCGACAGCATCGAAGCCGGCGGCTTTCGCCTCGCGATCAAGGAAGGCGCGGAGGCGGGCGCCCGCGGAGCCAGCCGCCGGCGGGCGCTCCGCCGAAAAATTCTCAGAAATCGAGGTCCGCATAATGGGAGACCGGCGAGAGGCCGCGCACCCTATCGTTGAGCAGCGGGCGGAAGGAGGGGCGTGATTTCACCCGCACATACCACTCGCGCGCCGCGCCATGCTCGCGCCAGTCGATCTCGCCGAGATAGTCGAGCACGGAAATCGCCGAGGCGGCGGCGAGGTCGGCATAGCTGATGCGTACGCCGGCCAGCCATTGGCGGGTACCGGCCAGCCAGTTGATGTATTTGAGGTGCTGGCGGATGTTGGAGCGGGCGGCGCGGATGGCGGACGAATCGGGCGCGCCGCCGCCGAGGTCGGACGGCATCAGCGGCTTCAGCACGCGCTCGCGAACCAGATGCCGCGTCACCTCGCTCTCCATCTTGGTGAGAAACCAGTCGACGAGGCGGCGGATCTCGGCGCGCTGCATCGGGTCCTCGGCGAACAGGCGGCGCTCGCGCTTCAGGACGCCACGCGTCTCGTCGACATATTCGCCGATGACCTGCGCGCCGACGATCGGCACGTCGCCTTCGGCCAGCAGCACGGGCAGCGTGCCAGCAGCGTTAAGCGCCAGAAATTCCTTGCGGCGGTTCCAGGGCTTCTCCTCGATCAGCGCCAGTTCCTCGCCATACTCGCCGAAGGCGAGGCGGACGAAGCGGCAGGAGGCGAGCATAGGGTGGTGGAAAAGCGTCAGCATGGTCCTGCGCGAATTCGAAGGCACTGGCAAATCAGAGCCGCGCGTCTAAAACCACGGCCGGCCACCGTCAACGGGCGGTTAAGGCGCTTGACCTATAGGAGGGTTCCGGCGCCGTGACAAGCAAGCCGGTTGGCTTGATGCCGGGAGCGCGACTCAGATACGGGTAGGCTGACCGGCCTCCTATTCAAACTTTTCCCGTTCGGTGCCGCGCTGTTCCAGCTTGGCGCGAAGCTTCATGAGATTCCCATGGAACACCAGACGATCGTCGAAGCCCTGTTGCTCGGCCTGCTCGAGGGGCTGACGGAATTCATACCGGTATCCTCTACCGGCCACATCCTGCTCGCCGGGCATTTCCTCGGCTTCCAGTCGACCGGCAAGGCGTTCGAGGTGCTGATCCAGCTCGGCGCCATCCTGGCGATCCTGTCGGTCTATTCGGCGCGGCTGCTCAAGATCGTCACCGACCTGCCCAGTGACCCGCGCACCAGGCGGTTCGTCGCGGGCATCATCATCGCCTTCCTGCCGGCGGCAATCATCGGCGCGCTGGCGCATGATTTCATCAAGACCGTGCTGTTCGAGACGCCGAAGCTGATCTGCATCATGCTGATCCTCGGCGGCTTCGTGCTGCTGGCCGTCGACCGCATGGGGCTCAATCCGCGTTACCACGACGTGATGGATTTTCCGCTGCCGCTCTGTCTTGGGATCGGCTTCTTCCAGTGTCTTGCCATGATCCCCGGCACATCGCGTTCGGGCGCGACCATCGTCGGCGCGCTGCTGATGGGCACCGACAAGCGCTCCGCGGCGGAGTTTTCGTTTTTCCTCGCCATGCCGACCATGGCCGGGGCCTTCGCGCTGGACCTTCTGAAGAACCATGATGCGCTGTCATCCGGCGACTGGGGCATCATCGCAACCGGTTTCGTCGCTGCCTTTGTCGCGGCGGTGATCGTCGTCCGCTTCCTGCTCGGCTATGTCTCGCGCCACGGTTTTGCGCTGTTTGCCTGGTGGCGACTGCTCGTCGGTGCAGTGGGGCTGATCGCGCTCTACACCGTGGGGTAAGGGCGTCAGAGGGCTGCGAGACCCCGGCGCAGCATATCGAGCGCCAGCAGCGTGAGCGCGATACGGAACCATAGCTGAAACGTCTTTTCCGGCATGCGGTCGAGCAGTTTCGTGCCATAATGGGTGCCGAGGAAACCGGACAGGATCATAGCCGCCAGCAACGGCAGCCACTCCCGAAATGCGAAGCCTGCCAGCCCGAACACCACGATCTTCAGTCCATGCTGGGCGACCATGGCGGCGGCGTGGGTGGCCACTAGCCCCTTGCGGTCGTTCTCCAGGAATTTTGCCAGCACCGGCGAGACCAGCGGGCCGGTGGCGCCGACGAACATGGTGACAACGGCGAGGATCACGCTGAACATGGCCAGGCCGGAACGCGACAGCCGGCCGATGCCAGGCAGCTTCAGCCAGGTTATAGCAATGATGAAGGAGCCGAGCACCAGCTTCAGTAGCGCGTCGGGCAGTTGCACGACCAGAAACGCACCGGCAAAGGCGCCGACGACGCTGCCGGCTATGAATGGTTTCGCCACTGCCATGCGGATGTTTTCGCGCTGGCGGATGGCGCGGCCGACATTCGAGCCGAGTTGTACCACGCCATGCAGCGGGATGAGGGCTGCGACCGGCACATACATGCCCATCAGCGCCAACATGGCGACACCGCCGCCGACGCCGAAGGAGGCGGTCAGCGCCGAGGTGAAGGCGCTGGCGACGATCAGCAGGATCGCGGCTGTGAAGTCTATGCCGGTTGGGAGGAGGGTTGCTATGTCGGGCAGCGACATACCGCCCGGCGCCTAAACCTCACGCCTCCGTCCGGCGGGTGAACTGGCCGGCGGGGCGGTAGCGCCAGAGATAGGAGGGCAGGACGGAGGCAATCGACTGCGGGTGCAGTCCGAGACCGGCGAAGCTGCGGCCGGCCTTCTCGGCCTCCGCGGAAACGACATTGTGGGTCTTCAGCAGCGTCACCTGGTCGGAGGTGAGCAGCGGATTGGGCAGCATGCCGAGGATCGACGCCTGCATGTAGGCGATGCTCCACGGCACTGGAACCAGCATGCGTTTGCGGTCGATGATCGTCAGCATCTCTTCCATGCACTGGCGGAAGGACAGCACCTGCGGCCCGCCGAGCTCGTAGATTTTTCCGCCCTCGACCTTGCCGTCGACCGAGCGCGCGATGGCTTCCGCCACGTCGCCGACGAAGACCGGCTGGAATTTTGTCTCGCCGCCGCCGATCAGCGGCAGCACCGGCGAGAAGCGGGCCATGTTGGCGAAGCGGTTGAAGAAACCGTCTTCGGGGCCGAAGATGATCGACGGCCGGTAGATGACCGCGCCGGGCACGGTTTCCAGCACGGCGGCCTCGCCGCGGGCCTTGGTCGTTGCATAGACGGATTGGGAAGCCTTGTTGGCGCCGATCGCCGAACCGTGGGTGAGGCCGGCGCCGACCGAACGCGCCGCTTCCGCGACGGCGCGTGCGCCAAAATCCTGCACGGCGGCGAATTTCTGGCGGCCCGATTCATGCAGGATGCCGACGAGGTTCACGACATGGGCGGCGTCCTGCACGGCGCGGTCGACCGACCAGCGCACCCGCACATTGGCCTGAACGGCCTGGATCTGGCCGACATTGCCAAGCGGCTGGAGATGACCGGCGAGATCGGGGCGGCGGCAGGCGACGCGCACCTGGTAACCGCGCCTGGCCAGCGCCCGCACCACATGCCGACCGACGAAACCCGAACCGCCGAAAACCGTGACGATTTTCGGTGTCTGGAGGATCTCGGTCATGGCTGGCTCCGCTGGCTGATGCCCGTCTCATAATCGGTTTCTATGAAAAGGCAAAGCGGCGGAGGCGTGGCAAAAGCGGGGGATCGGGCAACTGGACCCGGCAGGCCGGTACGCCTCGCCGGGCCGCGAACATCAGGTACGGACCATGCAGACGGGCGCATGACCGGAGCTGACCATGCCGATGCGCTGGGCTGCGGCGCGCGACAGGTCGATGATGCGGCCGCGGATGAACGGGCCACGGTCGTTTATGCGCACGATGACGCTTTTGCCGGTACGGCTGTTGGTGACGCGCACCTTCGTGCCGAAGGGCAGGCTGCGGTGAGCGGCGGTCATGGCAGAGGGGTTCATGCGTTCGCCCGACGCGGTCCGGGAACCGAGGGCATACCACGACGCCTTGCCGCACTGGGCGTAGGCGATGTTCGAAGACACAAGCATCGCGCCCGCGGCAAAGACTATTGCCGCGGTTCTTCCGGTGTTGAATTTCATCTGGGGGGATCGCTCCGTAAAACGTTAACGGGCGACTAATTTGGGGCGAATGCGGCGGCGAATGCGGCGCGTTTCGGGCGATTCAAGGGCAAGCGGTAACGAGTCGTGTTTTTCCGCAAGACTTCGTTATCGAACAAGAGGCGTAGCATGCGCGTTGTGGTTCTTGCGCGCAATGCAAACGAAAGCTGGAATCCGCACTGCCAGGCCCCGGCTAAAGCTTCGTCCAGGCGCCGTTCTTCTTCGACGATTTCACGCAGGCCTCGACAAAAGCGACACCCTCGACGCCGTCCTCTACCGTCGGGAAGATCACATCCTTGGGCAGCTTGCCGCCACCCTTTCGCGCCGCGCGGATGGCGCGCGCTGCCTCGGCATAGATGTTGGCGAAACCTTCCAGATAGCCTTCCGGATGGCCGGGCGGCACACGGGTGACGCGCGCTGAAGCCGGACCCGAACCGGCGCCGCCGCGGGTGATCAACTGCTTCGGCTGGCCGAACGGCGAATACCATAGATAGTTCGGGTCGGCCTGCACCCATTCCAGCCCACCCTTGGTGCCGTAGACGCGCAGCTTCAGCCCGTTCTCGTGGCCCGGCGCGACTTGGCTCGCCCAGATCATGCCCTTGGCCGGATGTTCACTGCCCTTGGCCTTGAAGCGCAGCATGATATGCGCGTTGTCGTCGAGCAGCCGACCGGGCACGAAGGAGTCGAGGTCGGCGGCGAGGCTGTCGAGTTCCAGCCCGGAAACGAAACGGGCGAGGTTATAGGCGTGAGTGCCGATGTCGCCGGTCGAGCCGCCGACGCCCGACTGTTTCGGGTCGACGCGCCAGGCCGCCTGTTTCGAGCCGGTGTCCTCGGCCTTCTCGGTCAGCCAGTCCTGCGGATATTCAGCTTGCACGACGCGGATGTCGCCTAGCTTGCCGGAAGCCACCATCTCGCGCGCCTGCCGCACCATCGGGTAGCCAGTGTAGTTGTGGGTCAGGACGAAAAGCTTGCCGCTCTTTTCCACCAGCGCCGCCAGTTTTTTCGCATCGGCAAGGTTCGAGGTCAGCGGCTTGTCGCAGATGACGTGGATGCCGGCCTCCAGAAAGGCTTTCGCCGCCGGCCAGTGCATGTGGTTGGGGGTGACGATGGCAACCGCCTCGATGCCGTCAGGGCGCTTTGCCTCGGCCTTGGCCATCTCGGCGAAGGTGCCGTAGCTGCGCTCCGGGTCGAGGCCGAGATCGGCTGCCGACGCCTTTGCGCGCGCCGGATCGGAGGACAGCGCGCCGGCGACCAATTCGAACTCGCCGTCGATACGCGCCGCGATGCGATGGACCGCGCCGATGAAGGCACCCTGACCGCCGCCGACCATACCGTACCGGATGGGGCCACTGCCCGATTCAACCTGCCTGCCGGTTACCATTGGTGTCCTCCTCCCAGATTTTTTCCACGGTAGAGTTGCCGCACATGTCCGTGCATTCCACCAGGCTCGCCATCAGCCTCCACCCGATCATATCCTCGCCACGCCTTCGAATTTTTGGCGACAAGAAGATACTCGGGCCAACTGTTACAGCGCTCAGCTACGCGAAAAAGCAGGCTTTGATCATCGAAGCGCGCATAGCCGCCGCCTGAGCCATGATCCTGAACAATCAGCGCAAATGGTGCCGGCGTCCCGTCTCCTTGGCAGAACAAAGTATCATAGGCGGCAATGCCATCTGCTCCGAGAAATATTATGGCAAGCCGCGTAGGCCCATGCTTGTCGTCGAGTGCCCGATCACGTTCCAGTATCTCCACGAATCCAAATGGGTTCGTACGCACCGCGGCAAAATGGTGCGCGGAGAATTCTTCAGATAGGATATGCGGAATCCAACTATCTGATCGGAGGTCCATTTCGCCCAGAGTTACTCTCTCTAGAAAGTGGTAGCCGCTAAACCCGCGAGCAGCGTCTTCTAACTCATGCACTAAATGGTCGCGTGTACAACCATAGTCTGCATAAATAAAACAATGAGCCGAATGGCTTGATCCAAACAACTTAACAGGATGGCCGTCTGTCCCGGAGCCTGGGTAGAAAACGATACGCGATCGAAAAAAATCTGCACGGGGAAAAGAATCGCCCGTCCGGAAATTGAGAAGCCAATCTGGTACTGGAACGCTTCGCTCGCGAAGCGCATCGACCAGCGTAGGCATTCTATACTATCCCCATCATCTTCCTGAGCGCCGCCTTGTCCGAACTGCCTTCGGCAAAATCGTCGAAGGCGCGCTCGGTGACGCGGATGATGTGGTGCTGGATGAAGGGCGCGCCCTCGGCCGCGCCGTCCTCCGGGTGTTTCAGGCAGCATTCCCACTCCAGCACTGCCCAGGAATCGTAGTCGTAGGCAGCGAGCTTCGAGAAGATGCCGGAGAAATCCACCTGTCCATCGCCCAGCGAGCGGAAGCGGCCGGCGCGGTTCACCCAGCCCTGGTAACCGGAATAGACGCCCTGGCGGCCGGTCGGGTTGAACTCGGCGTCCTTGACGTGGAACGCCTTGATGCGCTCGTGGTAGATGTCGATGAAGTCGAGATAGTCGAGCTGCTGCAGCAGGAAGTGCGACGGGTCGTAGTTGATGTTGCAGCGCGTGTGGCCGCCGACGGCGTCCAGGAACATCTCGAAGGTGGCGCCGTCGAACACGTCCTCGCCGGGATGGATCTCGTAGCCGACATCGACGCCGGCATCCTCGTATTTATCGAGGATCGGCTTCCAGCGTTTTCCGAGTTCCTCGAAGGCTTGCTCGATCAGGCCGGCAGGACGCTGCGGCCAAGGATAGAGATAAGGGAAGGCGAGCGCACCGGAGAAGGAGACGGAGGCCTTCAATCCAAGGTTCTGCGAAGCTTTTGCGCCGAACTCCATCTGCTCGACCGCCCAGGCCTGCCGCGCCTTGGGATTGTTGTGGACCGCCGGCGGCGCGAAGCCGTCGAACTGCGCGTCGTAGGCGGGGTGCACGGCGACGAGTTGGCCCTGCAGATGGGTGGAGAGTTCGGTAATCTCGACACCTGCGTCGGCGCAGATGCCTTTCACTTCGTCGCAATAGGTCTTCGAAGAAGCCGCCTTCTTCAGGTCGAAGAGCCGCGCATCCCAAGTCGGGATCTGCACGCCCTTATAGCCCAAGCCTGCCGCCCATTTGGCGATCTTGGGAAGCGAGTTGAACGGGGCCGCGTCGCCCGCGAACTGGGCCAGGAATATCGCCGGCCCCTTCATTGTCTTAGCCATTCGTCTCCTCCCGAATTGCGGCCGCATCCTAGGCAATTCCGGCGCGGCCGCAAGGCGGCGCCGGAAAACCCACGGCTGGAGCCTTCCTTTATTCTGGTCATACCAAATCCCGCCATGAGGTCAAGGCGTGATGCGCCACTCCGGCAAATCGGGCTTTTTCGGCTTTGCAGATTTTTATTTAATAATTGCAACCGGTTACCATCAATAAAGCGAAGGCACGCATGGCTTCTTGCAGCAGGAGGGCAAATGGGCTAGAAAACCGGATATACCCCATTGGTAGAACCAGTTTGCTGAAAACGCTGGAGCGCCTTGCGGGAGGAAACCGGTTCCGCATGCGGCGGAGCAATTGCAAGGCGAATTGGGAGACGGAAACGATGCACCTTTCGACGCACAACTGGATGCGCGCCGAGCCGCTTGAGACGACGCTCAGGCGCATCAAGCAGTATGGCTACGAGTCGATCGAGATTTCCGGCGAGCCCACGCAATACGACATCAAGGACACCCGCCGCCTGCTGAAGGAACACGGCATCCGCTGCTGGGGCGCCGTGACGCTGACGCTGGGCGAACGCAATCTCGCCGCCAAGGACGAAGGACAGCGCGCCCGCTCGGTGCAATACGTCAAGGACGTGCTAACCATGATCAGCGAACTGGAAGGCGAGATCATCACGCTGGTTCCGGCCACCGTCGGCAAGGTCGTGCCGGACGCCTCCCCCGAGGAAGAGTGGAAGTGGGTGGTCGACGCGACGAAGGAGTGCTTCGCCCACGCCCAGAAGGTCGGGGTCAAGGTGGCGATCGAGCCGCTCAACCGTTTCGAGACCTATCTGTTCAACCGCGCCTCGCAGGCGCTGGCGCTAGCCGACGCGGTGAGCCCGGAATGCGGCGTCTGCCTCGATGCCTTCCATCTGAATATAGAGGAATCCGATATGTACGAGGCGATCCGACTGGCCGGAAAGCGCTTGTTCGACTTCCATGTCGCCGACAACGACCGCTTCGCCGCCGGCCTCGGCCATCTCGACTGGAAGAAGATCGTCGGAACGCTGAGGGAGATCGGCTATGACGGCGCGCTCACCAACGAGTTCGTCGCGCCGGTCGACCGGACGCCGGCCAACCGCTACGCCGACATGGTAGAGAAGAACCCAGTCGACATTTCGCCCGAGCAGTTGAAGTTCATCCAGGACCATGGATCGAGCCTGCTGACGGAGAAGTTCTACGCCGACCAGATGCGGATCACCGCAGAGACCATCCTGCCGCTGATCAAGTAACTCGGCGTCTTGCTGCGCCGGCCGTCTCCGGGGGGCGATGGCTGGCGCAGCCTCTTTTTCTAGGAACGACAGGCAGTCGATGCGCATCAAGACAGTTCAGGCCTGGTGGGTCCGCGTTCCCATCGAGACCGCGCGCCAGCACCGCAGCGATTTTGGTCAGATTCGCACCTTCGACGCGGCGATCGTCCGCATCGAGACCGATGACGGGCTGGTCGGTTGGGGCGAAGGCAAGAATGCCGCCGGCAGCGCCGGCTCCTACGGCGCGCTGGTTCATATGATCAACCACGAGGTCGGGCCCATGATCGCCGGGCACAACGCCGGCGACATCGGACCGATCTGGGAAATGCTCTATAACGGCGTGCGCTCGGAGTCCGCCGTGAAGCATGGGCATGCGATGCCGCAGATCGCGCGCCGCGGCATGTCGATCGCCGCCATCAGCGCCATCGACATCGCGCTGTGGGACATTCTGGGAAAACATCTCGGCCAACCGGTGTGGCAATTGCTTGGCGGCCGCAAGGCCGACCGCCTGCCCGCCTATGCCTCCGGTGGCTGGGCGCCTGTGGAGGCGATCGGCGACCAACTGCAATCCTACATCGATGCCGGGGGCTTCAGGGCGGTAAAGATGAGGGTAGGGGCGATGGACGGTGCGCCGCACATATCCGCAGCGCGCGTCCGTGCTGCTCGAAAGGCGCTCGGCGACAGCGTCGACATAAGCGTCGACGCGCATGGCACCTATACGGTCGCCGAAGCAAGACGTTTCGTCACGCTGGTTTCAGATTGCGACCTCGCCTGGTTCGAGGAGCCGGTGATCGGTGACGACAAGGCGGGTATGGCCGAGGTGCGCGCCTCCGGTCCCGTGCCGGTCGCCGCCGGCGAGAGCGAGGCGACGCGCTATGATTTTCGCGATCTCGCAGTGATGAAGGCCGCAGACATTTTTCAGCCGGACCCCGCCTTCTGCGGCGGCATCTCCGAAGCGGTTAAGATCGGCACCATCGCCAGTGCCTTCAACCTGCGCTTTGCACCGCATCTGTGGGCCGGCGCGCCTTGCTTTTTTTCCGGCCTGCACCTATGCGCGGCGTCGCCGGCGAGTTTCACTGTCGAATATTCGCTCGGCGCCAATCCGATGATCCACGACCTCGTCGAAGAGACCGTCGAGGCAAGGGACGGGATGATCACCATTCCCGAAAAACCCGGTCTCGGCTTCACCATATCGGAAAAATTCCTGGAGGCTCACGCGCAAGGCGGCTGACATGAAGGAAAAGGACCTCCTCGCCGAACTCGCGGCCTATCTCTACGCCTGTTCCAACGGCGAGACGGGCCGTACACCCTCGGAACGCGAGTTGGCCGAGCATTTTTCCGTGAGCCGCGGCCAGATCCGCGAGACCCTGGCGATCCTCGAGGCCATGCGCATCGTCGAGAGGCGGGCGAAATCCGGCATCTATCTCACCACCAACCAGGCGAGCGTCGAGGCTCTGGCGCTTTTCGCCAAGGCGGGCGTGCCGCTCGATCCGATCCAGATCTACGAGACAGTGGAACTAAGAAAGATCCACGAGATCAAAGCCGCCGAACTCGCATGCAGCAGAGCCACTGAGGAGAATTTCGAGCGGCTGCGCGAGATTCTGGCCGCTTCCGAGGCGCGGCTGGCAGCCGGAGAGGCGCTGGCGCGAGAGGATCGGGATTTCCACCTGGAGATCGTGCGGGCGACCCAGAACAGCGTGTTCCACAAGATCTGCAGCATCTACTACGTGCTGGGCGAGCGGCGCCTGCCGATCTATTTCGGCGACCCGGCGCGCGGCCAGCGTTCGCATGCGGAGCATCTGCAGATTTTCGACGCACTGGTGCGCCGCGACGGCAATCTGGCGCAGGCGCTTATGAGCGCGCATCTGCAAGGCGCGGAGAGTTATTGGAAGGGGCTCATATCGGGCGAGGAGACGCCGGCCAGGACTCCGGAAAAGGTCTGATGGGTACGTGCCCGTGCGTCCTTCGCGGGAGAGCCTTGAAGGATGCACAGACAGGATAGCGCCGTGCCTGTAATCTACTCCACCCATCCCCTTCACCCTCGCGCGGAAAAAATGCTGGCCGAGGCGGGCGAACTTCGCGTCGCCTCGGCGCTGGATGCAGCGACGCTGAAACGGGAATCGCGCGACGCCGATGTGGTGATCGTGCGCGCGGTGCTGCCGCCGGATATGTTTGCCGGCGAACATCTTATCCGCGCTGCGATCCGCCACGGCGCCGGGCTGGATATGATACCGGTCGAGGAAGCCACCGCAGCCGGCGTTCTGGTCGCCAACCTGCCGGGCGCCAATGCCCGCTCTGTTGCCGAGCACGTGATCTTCGGGGCGCTGGCGCTGCTGCGCGGCTTTCGCAGGATCGACCGCGACCTGCGGACGAATGGCTGGTTCGCCGGGCGCGAACACGCAAATGCGGCTCGCGAACTCGCCGGCAAAACCTTGGGCATCGTCGGAATGGGCGCCATCGGCCGCGAGGTAGCGGCGATCGGCCATCACGGTTTTGGCCTCACAGTGCTGGGCGCCAGCCGCAGCGGCAAGGATTTTCCTGACCACGCACGCGCAGTGCCGCTCGACACGCTCGTCGCGGAAAGCGACATCATCATACTGGCCTGTCCCCTGAATCCCGACACGGTCGGTCTGATGAGCCGGCAAAGGATTTTCTCCATGAAACCGGGCGCGATCCTGGTCAATGTTTCGCGTGGCCCGGTGATCGATGACGAGGCGCTGATCGATGCCTTGCGCGAAGGCCGGATCGGCGGCGCGGCGCTCGACGTGTTCACCAGGCAGCCGCTGGCGCCGGATCACTTCTATCTCGGCTTCGACAATGTGATCGTCACGCCGCATCTGGCCGGCATAACCGGGGAAAGCATGATGCGCATGGGCGTCGGCGCGGTCGAGGAGGCATTGCGGGTGCTCAAGGGAGAACTGCCGGTGAATTTGCGCAATCCCGAAGCCGTCGAGCGGTATCGGACGCGGTTTGCCGGCAGTGCCGGATAGCAACATCCTGCTTGATGAATCAAGTAATCCGAAATATAACTGATCTCATACTGGAAATGGAGACTTGGCACGGAGGGAATGGAAATGGCAAAATCGAAGACGGACCGAGTATTCGACGCACTTCCCGATACGGTCGATTTTCGAGACCAGATGTACATTCCCACGCTGATCGAAGTTCCGTCGGAGACTGACGTCGAGAACTATCGGGCGCGCGAGATTCCCGTCCTCGATCAGGGCCGCGAAGGCGCCTGCACCGGTTATGGACTGGCAACGGTCGTCAACTATCTGTTGCGCACCGGGCGGACCGGATTGGCTGACGACGCGGTAAGCGCTCAGATGCTCTATGCGATGGCCAAGCGTTACGACGAATGGCCGGGCGAAGACTACGAAGGCTCCAGCGCCCGGGGCGCCATGAAGGGCTGGCACAAGCACGGCGTGTGCGGGGAGAAACTCTGGACACGAGGCCGGCAAACCCAGGACATCGAGTTGGACGATTTCCGCCAGGCGGATGCCCTGCAGCGTCCGCTCGGCGCCTATTTCCGCGTGAACCATCGCGATCTGGTCGGCATGCATTCAGCCATCACCGAGGCCGGCATCCTGTTCGGGACCTGCCTGGTCCATGAAGGCTGGATGAACGTGAAGAGCGGCGACACGGAAATCGCCTACTCGACCAAAATGCTGGGCGGGCATGCCTTCGCGATTGTCGCCTATGACCAATATGGTTTCTGGATCCAGAATTCCTGGGGACCCAAATGGGGGTCGGGCGGTCTTGCGCGCCTGAGCTATTCCGATTGGCTCGAGAATGGCACCGATGTCTGGGTGGCGCGGCTGGGCGTTCCGGTCTTTCTGGCGCGACCGGAAGCCACGGCTAGAATGCGATCCGCCGCGCCGCGCAGCAACGAGAGCTTCGTCTCGTCGGAGTTGCAGCCGCATGTCGTGACCATGGGCAATGACGGACGGCTGCGGGAAACAGGCACATACGGTCTCACGCCCGCCGCGCTGGGCAAGCTGGTGCGCGAGCAGGTCAGGCGGACCGTCGCGCAATGGTCGGCCAAGCGCGTGCTGCTCTACGCCCATGGCGGGCTGGTCAGCGAGGATTCTGCCCTGCAGTTCGTCGCCAACAACAGGCAGTTCTGCCTGTCGGCGGAGGTCTATCCGATCGCCTTCATCTGGCGCTCCGACGCCTGGACGACGCTCAAGAACGTCCTTCAGGAAGTGCTGCGCCGTCGCAAGCCGGAAGGCATACTCGATGCCGCCAAGGATTTCATGCTTGATCGCCTGGACGACACGATCGAGCCGGTGGCGCGCCTTCTCGGCGGCAAGACGCTGTGGGACGAGATGAAGGAGAACGCCACCCTGGCCGCGGCGTCGGCCAAGGGCGGCGCGCGCATGACCGCCGACCACCTCGTAGAGGCGGTGAAGGCGGGCGAGGTCGAGGAAGTGCATCTTGCCGGACACAGCGCCGGCTCGATCCTGATGGCGCCGCTTGCGCAACATCTGGTGTCGAAGGGTGTGCGGATCGCCAGTCTTTCGCTGTGGGCGCCGGCCTGCACCGTCGACCTGTTCGAGAAGAGTTTCCTGCCGCTGCTCAAGCAGGAGAAGGGGATCGACGCTTTCGATCTCTACACGCTCGACGACGCGACGGAAAACAACGACGACTGCGCCAACATCTACCATAAGTCGCTGCTCTATCTGGTCAGCGGGGCATTTGAGGCTGAGCCCCGGATTCCGCTCTTTCGTCCCCGCGGGACACCGCTGCTCGGCCTGGCGCGCGACGTCGAGGAACGCCTGAAGCCGGTGTTCACCGGAAAGACGCGGCGCTGGATCCTCAGCCCCGGCGAATTTTCGCGCGCCGTGCACCATGGCGACTTCGACAATGACGAAGCGACATTAAGAACGACGCTGAAGCGAATAACAGGGTCAGGTCTGCCGAAGGCCCAGCCGGCAACAAACCTCGCCGCATCGCCGGCGGCGCGGGCACGTTTCCGCGAGAACCTGGACAAGACCCTCGCGGCGCGGCCGTGAAGTAACGCGGTCGGCCGGCGCGAGAGGCGCGACCGTTGACTTGATTTCGCCGGATAGGTGTTGCCGCCCAACGATGGATAGTCGGAGTTCGGGAAATTGCCTCCGCATTTCCGACATTGACCTCCCTTGTAAACGGACGGCTGTTGCCAATCGGTTGTCAGTTACCCATTGCGCCATGGTCACTATTGGTTACATAACTCCGGACCCTTCCCGGAGCCTCCACATGACCGATCTGTTTTCCCCAATCACGCTTGGCGGGCTTGAGATCCCGAACCGTATAGCCGTCGCGCCGATGTGCCAGTACTCGGCCGACGACGGTTCGGCGAGCGATTGGCATCTCCAGCAATGGATGACCTACGCCATGTCCGGCGCGGGCATGGTCACCATCGAGATGACCGATGTCGAGCGGCGCGGTCGTATCAGCCATGGCTGCATGGGACTTTACTCCGACCACAACGAGGCGGCGGCGAAGCGGGCTCTGGACGCGGCGAAACGGGTTGCGGCGCCGAGCACGAAGTTCGGCGTCCAACTTGCACATGCCGGCAGAAAAGCCTCGTGCCAGCGGCCATGGGAGGGCGGCGGACCGCTGAAACCCGGCGAGGATCCGTGGCAGACGGTTTCCGCTTCGGCGATCCCGTTCGATACGACCTGGCATACGCCGCATGCTTTGACGGAAGCCGAAATCGAGGCGCTGGTCGAGCATTTTTCGGCCGCCGCCAGACGCGCCGTGCGCGCTGGCTTCGATTTCATCGAGCTGCATTCGGCCCATGGCTATCTGCTGCACCAGTTCATCTCGCCGCTCTCCAACCGACGCGAGGACGCGTATGGCGGCTCACTGGAGAACCGGCTTCGCTTTCCGCTGGCTGTTGCAAAGGCCGTGAGGGAAGCCGCGCCTGGCCTGATGATCGGAGCGCGCATCTCGGTGACCGACTGGGTCGACGGCGGGCTGAGCGTCGAGGAAGGGGTCGAGGTGGCCAAGGCCTACAAGGCGGCGGGCCTCGCCTATATCTGCTGCTCCAGTGGCGGCAACTCGCCGCTTCAGAAAATCCCGACCGGTCCGGGATACCAGGTGCATCTGGCCGAGGCCGTGCGCAAGGGCGCCGGCATCCCGGTGCGCGCCGTCGGCATGATCGACGAGCCGCTTCAGGCGAACCAGATCGTGGCAAACGGCCGCGCCGACATGGTGGCTCTGGCGCGCGCCCTGCTCGCCGATCCACGCTGGCCGTGGCGGGCGGCTGCCGTGCTCGGCCACCAGTTGACAGTGGCGCCGCAACTCGCCCGCGCCGCGCATCTGCCGCGCAAGTGGGAACAGGCGGCGTAAGCCACATCCAGCCGGAGTGTCGAAGCAGAGGGCTGGTCGGCAGAGGCCGATCAGCCGTTTTCGATCAGCCAATACGTTCCGCTGCGCGGATCGCGGCCGAGTCGCCCGGATTCGAACAGTTCGCGCCGCAGCAAGGCATGGTCGCCGAAGCTGTGCCAATCGGCGAGCACACCGGTGACCTCGCTTTCCCTATAGATGCGTCCGCGCTCGAATTTCGAGGCGAGATAGTCGAGCACCTCGTCCCGTTCCCTAGCCTTGCGTGGCCAGCGGGTGATGACGCCGTCGCGATCGAACAGGGCGGTCACTCTGTCAACCTTCCTCATCGGTGACAGTGGCGCGGCAGCGGCGTGCTGCCGCGCCAGCGTCACTCACACATATTTTCGCCAGTCGTGCTCTTCCTTGAAACCCAACACTTCTCGGATTTTCCGGTTCGACAGCGGCGCCTCGAAGCCCTTCATCGGCCGGGTGACCGGCGTGTTCGGCGCCCAGTGCTTCAAGAACTCTTCCGTCGGCTGGTTGGCGGTGATGGTGTCGTTGGTGGCGTTGAAGACCTGGAAGCCCAGCCCGTCCTTTTCGAGGCACAGATGCACGATCTGGCCGAGGTCGCGCGCGTCGATGTAGCTCCAGGCGTTGCGCTTTCGCATCGGCGGGTTTTCCGCATAGGTCTTGAACGGCCCGTACTCATGCGGCTCGATGACGTTGCCGATGCGCAGCGCGTAGATGTCGGCGCCGGTGCGCGCGGCGAAGGCTCGCGCCGTCTGCTCATTGACCTGCTTTGACAGGCCATAGCTGTCCATCGGGTCGATCGGGTAGTCTTCCTCCAGCGGAAACTGATGAAAATCCTTGTCGCCTTCGGTGAAGCAGACGCCGTAGGTGGTCTCGCTGGAGGCGATGATCACCTTGCGGATGCCAAGCTTCACCGCCGCCTCGATGACGTTGTAGGTGCTGATGACGTTGGCCTGGAAGGTGACGTTGTCCGGATTGATCAGCACACGCGGGACAGCGGCGAAATGCACGACCGCGTCGACCTTTTTCGGGCCGCCGGGCTCTTCATAACCATCGAAGCCGAAATGCATCGACAGCGCGTTGAACACCTGGCCGCTGTCGGTAACGTCGGTGATCAGCGTGTTGACGCCGGGACAGTCGAGCGGCTTCAGGTCGACATTGAGGATCTCGTAATCGCCCCGCTCCTTCAGCCAGGGCACGACATGTTTTCCCGCCTTGCCGGACCCGCCGGTGAACACGATGCGTTTGGTCATTTCATCCTCCGATTGCCGAAAATTCCTGGCACAGGCCGGTCCCGGCCGCATGGCGGGCGACTATGCAACGGCTGTGTACGCCAGTCCACGCGCAGGTGCCGTGCCAGGCTGCTTTTCCAGAGGCTGCGGGACGCTGCGCAGCGACCGTCATAAAAAGTTTGCGCAAATGGAGCGCCAATGTCGATCCGGCGTCCGGCCATTCGTTTTCGGTTGCACGCCTTGACCGAAAAGGCATCATCGCCCGAACTGGGCCAGGAAGGAGCATTGCTATGAAATATCTTGCACTTATCTATTCCGCCGAGAGCGACGAACCGCCTTATGGATCGCCGGAGTTCGACGCCTATATGGCGGCTTATCGGGCAACGAACGAAACCTACGCGCGAGACAAGGTGATGGTCGTCGGCGAGGCGCTGACCGATGTCGCGACCGCGACGACGGTTCGTGTCCGCAACGGCAAAGTGGAGACCATGGACGGGCCGTTCGCCGAAACCAAGGAACAGCTCGGCGGCTTCTACCTGCTCGATTGCGAGAATCTCGACGACGCAATCAGATACGCGGCGATGATCCCGACCGCCAAGCACGGCTCGGTCGAGGTCCGTCCCGTCATGACGTTCGGCTGACATTTGGCCTCGACGGAAGCCGCTTCGCAGCCAGCGCGCGCCGCCATCGAAAAGATCGCGCGCGAAGAGTGGGGGCGGCTTCTATCCTACCTCATCCGCGGCCTGCGCGATTTCCAGCTCGCCGAGGACTGTCTGCAGGACGCTCTGGCATCGGCCATGGTTCACTGGCAGCGCAACGGGCTTCCGGCCTCACCCGCCGGATGGCTGATCCAGACCGCTCGGCGCAAGGCGATCGACCGCATCCGCCGCGACGCAAACTTCAAGGCGAAACAGACCGAATATGCGATCCTGCTGGAACTCGATGCCGAGCGGCCGGAAAGCGAGCCGGATGCCATTCCGGACGAGCGGCTGCGGCTGATCTTCACCTGCTGCCATCCCGCGCTTGACGAGAAGACACGGCTGGCGCTGACCTTGCGCACGCTGGGCGGCCTGACCACCGAGGAGATCGCGCGGTGTTTCCTCGACCGCAAAGAAGCCATGGCCCAGCGCCTGGTAAGAGCACGGGAAAAAATCAAACGCGCCGGCATTCCATACGAAGTGCCGGATAAGACAGCGTGGCCCGAACGGCTGCAGTCGGTACTCGGCGTCGTTTATCTGATCTTCAACGAAGGTTATGCGGCCAGCAGCGGCGAGAGCCAGGTCCGCGTCGACCTGTGCGACGAGGCGATCCGGCTGGCGCGGGTGTTGCTGTCGCTGAAGCCGGGCGAACCGGAGATCGAAGGACTGCTGGCGCTGATGCTGCTCAACCATTCGCGCCGCATGGCACGCCATGCCGATGGCGAGGGGCTGGTCCCGCTGGAACAGCAAGACCGTTCGCGGTGGGATCGGCACGCCATCCGCGAGGGGCTTTCGCTGGTCGACACGGCGCTGAGGCGCGGCAGGCCGGGACCCTATCAATTGCAGGCGGCGATCAGCGCCATTCATGCCGAGGCTTCCAGCCATAGCACGACCGGATGGCAGGAGATCATCCTGATCTATGATCGGCTCTACCGGATGACGCCGAACCCGGTGGTGCGGCTCAACCAGGCGGTGGCGGTGTCGTTCGGCGAAGGGCCGGAGGCGGCAATGCCGATGCTCGCGGCACTGGCCGAACCTCTGGCAGCCTACCAGCCATTCCATGCCGCCCGCGCCGACATGCTGCGCCGGATGGGTGCGCACGAGGAGGCGCGCGCCGCCTACCGGGAAGCGATCCGGCTTTCGGACCATCCGCGCGAAAGAGCGTTTCTCGAAAAACGCATGATCGACCTGCCGGCGCCCATACGTCCGGCAGGATGACAGCTTCTACAGCAGCGACCAGAGCAGGAAGACCACGGCGCCCAGCATGGAAAGCTGCGTGGCTACCGTACCGATGATCCTGAGCGGCGCGGCGGGATGGACCGCGTCGAGGCCGATCACGTGCAAGGCGCGGCCGGCAAGCAGAACGACGCCGATGGTGTGCAGCCAGGCGGCCCCGAGCCCGCGCGCCTCGCACAGCGCCATCAGCAGCAGCGCCAGCGGCACGTTCTCGACAAAATTGCCATGCCGGCGCATCGAGACGGCGAGATCGGAATTGCCACCGTCGAGGATCGAGATGCCGGTCTGCCCACGCTTGGCGCTGACGAGGATGGCGAGAACGATCACCGCGATGGTGAGGATCGAGGCGTAGAGGGATGTGACGGCGAAGGTCATCGGAAATCTCCATGTCGAAACAGGTTTGCACCGCTATGACGAACGGCGCTTCCGCAAATCGACATGGGCCGACTTTATTGTTATCCGCCCGGCGAGCCGGGCGTCCGGCATCATGCACCGTGGCGCAGGCTCCTGCCGGTGCCGCGATCAAACAGGGAGACCTTTTTCGGGTTCCAGCCGAAGCGCACCGTCTGTTCCATGGCAAGTTCGGCGCGGGCGGGCGCCGTCGCATGCAGCATCGTGTCGCCGACACGCAAGGTGACGATCTTCTCGACGCCATGATTCTCGACGTCGTGGACAGTCGCGGAAACCGGGGCGTCGCTTTCGAGCACGATGTCCTCGGGGCGAATGCCGAAGGTCAGCGGCCGGCCGTCGGCGCTTGCGCCAACGGGCAAGGCGCCCTCGTAAGGCAGTTCGAAAGTCTTCGGGGCGACGACGGCGCGGCCGGCGACCAGGCTTCCGTCAACCAGGTTCATGGGTGGCGAGCCGACTGCGCGCGCCACGAAGGTGTTGAGCGGGTTGTTGTAGATCTCGTTGGGCGTACCGACCTGGACGAGATGGCCGTGGTTGAGCACGCCGATCTTATCGCCCATCGACATCGCCTCGATCTGGTCGTGGGTGACGAACAGGAAGGTCGCGCCGAGATTCATCTGCAGGTTCTTCAACTCGGTGCGCAATGCCTCGCGCAGCTTTGCGTCGAGCGCAGACAGCGGCTCGTCCATCAGGAAGACGCGCGGCTTGCGCACGATGGCGCGGCCGATGGAGACGCGCTGCATCTCGCCGCCGGACAAGCGGTCCGTCTTACGCTCGAGCAGATGCTCGATGCGCAGCGTTTTCGCCACGCGCGCGACACGTTCCTTTATCTCGGCATCGGGCACAAGGCGGATTTTCGACTTCAACGGGAATTCGAGGTTTTCGCGCACCGTGTAGCGCGGATAGAGCGAATATTGCTGGAGCACCAGCGCAACGTCGCGCTCCGCGGCGCCCCAATCGCCGACATCGGCGCCGTCGATGTAGATTTTGCCCTCGGTCGGCTTTTCCAGGCCGGCGATGAGGCGCAGCGTCGTCGTCTTGCCAGCCCCGGTCTCGCCGAGCAGGACGAAGAACTCGCCGTCCTGGATTTCAAGATCGAGGCCGCTCAGCGCGGTATGGTGACCGAATTTTTTCGAAATGTTCTTGAGCTGGATATGGGCCATCAGTGCGCTCCTTACCCTCCCCTTTGTGGGGAGGGTCGGCGAGATTGTTGAGCGAAGCGAAACGGTCGAGACGGGGTGATATGGTCATTCTTCTGACCCCCACCCCGATCCGCTGTGCGGATCGACCCTCCCCACAAGGGGGAGGGTAAGGGGCGCTCCACCATCACAGCCTTGGCCGGCCCCTCGCTAAGGCTCGGGGCGTTCGGCTGTTCACGAAGCCAAATCGTTGGCTTCGTGTGGCCTGCGGCCATCACAGTCTCACCCCCAGCGACTGGCCGCTCGCCGTATCAAAGAAATGTGCGTGGCTGGGATCGATGCGGGCAAAGACCCGGTCGCCGGCCTTGGCGACGTAGCCGGCCCTTGTGCGGGCGCGAAGCATCTCATCGCCGACCTTGAGGTCGACGATGTCGTAGGAGCCGAGCGGCTCGATGATGTGCGCCTCGACCGGCAGGTAGCCGTCGGCGGCGTCCTGACGGACCAGCACGCCCTCCGGACGGATGCCCAGCGAGACACCACCGGAAGCCGCCTTGCCGTTGAGCTTCGACAGCAACTCACGCGGGAAGGCGAAACCCTGCGGCGCGCCGCTCACCGTTACCGAGGCGCCCGCCCTATCCTCTGAAACCGCGGCACTGGCAACATTCATCACCGGGCTGCCGACAAACTGCGCGACGAACAGGTTGGCCGGATATTTGTAGACCTCATCCGGACTGCCGACCTGCTGCAGCACGCCTTCATGCATGATGACGATACGGTCGGCGAGCGCCATCGCCTCGATCTGGTCGTGGGTGACGTAGATGGTGGTCGAGCCCTGCTTGACGTGCAGGCGCTTGATCTCGGCCCGCATCTCCTCGCGCAGTTTTGCATCGAGCGCACCGATCGGCTCGTCCATCAGCATCGCCTTCGGCCGGCGCACCAGCGCGCGGCCGATCGCCACCCGCTGCATGTCGCCGCCCGACAGCGCTGATGGCTTCCGGTTCAGCAGGTCGGAGATTCTCAGGATACGCGCGATCTCGCGCACTTCCTTGTCGACCTCGCTCTTGCTCATTCGCGTCGCCTTCAGCGGGAAGGCGATGTTCTCGTACACCGTCATGTGCGGATAGAGCGAGAAGGACTGGAACACCATGGCGATGTCACGGTCCGAGCATTTGAGATGCTGCACCGGCTGGCCGTCGATGAGAATGTCGCCCTCGTCGATCGTCTCCAGGCCAGCGATGGCGCGCAGTGTCGTCGTCTTGCCGCAGCCGGACTGGCCGAGCAGCACGATGAACTCGTTGTCCTCGATCTTCAGGTTCAGATCCTTGATGACCTGCACCGCGCCGAAGAATTTCTGCAGTCCGCGAAGCTCGATCTGGGTCATCAGTGACCGTCCTTGCTGGGCTGTGCGGGCGGCGCTGCATCGCCTTTCGGGCCGAACCAGCCGGTCAGCATGAAAGTGATCAGGCCGACGAGCACGATGGTCAGCCCGTAACGGTGCAAGAACAGGTTCCAGGGCTGGCAGAGCGCGACGATGCCGAGAATCATGACGATCTCGGCGGTCCGCTGGAGGGTCGCATGCCGGATCATTTGCGGATCGCTCCGAAGGACATGCCGCGCAGCAGGTGGTTGCGGAGCAGGAAGGTGAAGATCGCGACCGGCAGCAGGAACAGCACCGTGCCGGCGGCAATCACCGTCCAGTCGGGCAGGCCGGAGCCGACCTGGCTGGGGATGAAGGGCGGCGCCGTCTGGGCACGGCGGTTGGTCATGATCAGCGCGAAGGCATACTCGTTCCAGGCGGTGATGAAGCAGAACACGGCGGTGGCGGCGATGCCGGTCGCAGCCTCCGGCAGCACGACCTTGAAGAAGGCCTGCATGCGCGTGTAGCCGTCTACGAGTGCCGCCTCCTCATATTCCTTCGGGATCTCGTCGATGAAACCCTTCATCAGCCAGACGGAGAACGAGAGGTTGAAGGCGGTATAGAGGATGATCAGACCCCAATGCGTGTCGTTGAGCCCGACGGCGCGGTACATCAGGAACATCGGAATCGCCACCACCACGGGCGGCAGCATGCGCGTCGACAGGATGAAGAAGAGCAGATCGGCCTCGCCCTTTATCTTGAAGCGGGAAAAGCCGTAGGCGGTGAAAGTCCCCATGCCGACCGCCAGGATGGTCGAGGTTATCGCCACGATCAGCGAGTTCATGAAGCGGCTCGGATAAGCCGACCACTGCACGTTGCCCTTGCCGTCGCGCACGACCTTCTCGCCGCCGTCGAAAACGATGCGCTCCCACCAGGGGGCCGCGGCATATTCCTCCGGCGTCGGCTGCGCTCTTAGCTGCGAGCGCTTGGTGAACAGCTTCACCCAGGGCGAAACCTCCGGTTGGAACAGCACCGTCGGCGGGATAGTCGTCGACAGGTTGCGCGGCTTGAAGGCCGTCGAAGCGATCCAGTAGATCGGCGCCAGGAAGATCAGCGTTATGATGAGGACGGCGACGATGGCGACGCGGTTGAGCGCGACTTCGGAAGATGTGCGTACGGCCGCCATCTCAGCGCTCCTTCACCTTGTTCAGATATTTCACGTAGATGTTGGTGATGGCGAGCACCATGATCAGCACGATGTAGGCCAGCGCACAGGAACGACCGGTCTGCCATTCCTGGAACGCCATCTTGTAGAGGCGGATCGAGATCACCTCGGTGGTCGGCTGGCTGGTCAGGATGTAGGCGAGGTCGAAGGTCTTGAACGCCTCCATGGTGCGGAAGATGATGGCGATCATCAGGATCGGCGCGACCAGCGGCAGTGTGATGCGAAAGAAAGTGTAGAACGGCCCGGCGCGGTCGATCGCCGCCGCCTCGTAAAGATGCTTCGGCACGGCCGATAGGCCGGCGAGCGACAGCAGCATGACAAAGGGCGACCACATCCAGATGTCGGTCAGCGCCACCGCGTAGAGCGCCATGTTGGGGTTGGACAGCCATTCGAACGTGCCAAGGCCGAGCGCATAGTTGATGATGCCGAAGGACGGGTCGTAGAGCAGTTTCCAGAACAGGCCGACCACCGCCATGGACAGCATCATCGGCAGCAGCAGCAGAGTGGTCAGCAAGCCCTTCAGCGGAATGTCGCGGTTGAGCAGCATCGCCATGCCAAAACCGACCAGCACCTGGCCAGTCACCGAGACGATGACATATTGAGCGGTGATCGCGAAATTTCTCCAGATGAAATCGTCGTTCAACAGTTCGCGATAGTTCTGCAAGCCGACGAAATTCGCCGGCGCGTTGGTGGAGGCCCGGAAATCAGTGAAGGAGTAGCCCAGCGAATAGATCAGCGGGAATATGTTGAAGACGATCAGGAACAAGATCGTCGGGATGATGAAAAGATTGCGGATGGTGAGGTCGCTCCAGCCGTGGGCGGCGGCGCGCGTGCTCGGATCGAGCCGGGTCATGACGGCGGTAGCCAAATCCGGGTTTCCTTCGCTTTCAAAAGAAAATGGAGAGGGCGGGCTGCGCCCTCTCCAGCTTTTTATTAGTCGGCTTATTTGATCCGGTTATATTTCTTGAAGGTCGCGTTCCAGTCGGCGGCGAGAGCGTCGAGCACCTCCTTGGACGTGCCCTGATCGCCGGTGATGTATGGATAGACGCGCTGGTTCATCTGGATCAGCAGCTCGGCATACTCCGGCGTCGCCCAGAAGTCCTTTACCTTGAACATCGTGTCGTAGAAGGCCTTGTTGTACGGTGTGGCGTTCTGGAACTCGGCCGATTCAAGCACGGCCTTGTTGCAGGTGTAGCCGCCGAGCGCCGCCCACTTCTTCTGGGTCTCGTCCTTGACGAACCATTCGAGGAACTTGAACGCCTCTTCCTTGTTCTCCGAGTAGTTGACGATCGAAATGCCCTGGCCGCCGAGCGCCGCATACTGGTCGCCGCTTGGCCCTGCCGGGTTGGCGAAGAAGCCGGTGCCCTTGGCGTTGGGGTTGGACGATTCATTGACCAGCGCCGGGAAGAACGCGAAGTAGTTCATGCTCATCGCCGCCAGGTTCTCGGTGATCGCCTGGTTGTCCTCGATGAAGAAGCTCTTGGCCCAGCCGGGAGGCGTGAACTTGTAGAGTTCCTTGTAGGCTTCCAGCGCCTGGATGTTCTTTTCCGAGTTGATGATGCCGTCGACCTTGTAGGTGGCGTAGTCGCCGAGTTCGCCACCGAAGGAGAAGATGGCGTTCTCGACGCCCATCACCAGCGCGTCGTACGAGTTGTCGGTGTAGATGGCGATGCCGTAGCGCTTCTCATCGGGGCGATGGAAGAATTCGGCGATGTCGCGCAACTGCTTGAAGTCCTTCGGTGGTGCGAGGTCGTAGCCGTATTTGGCCTTGAACGCCTCCATCTCCTTGGGGTCCTCGAACCAGTCCTTGCGGTAGGACCAGCCGACCGCGTCGCCTTCCGCCGGAACCGACCAGTATTTGCCGGAGGCGGCCGGATATTCGGCGTAATATTTCACTGTAGCCGGAGCCATGGTTTCGGCCAGCTTGTGCTTGCCGAAGAATTCGGTCAGGTCGACATAGTGGCCGGCCTCGGAGGCCGCGCCGATCCATTGCGAATCGCCGACGACCATGTCGTAGGCGCTGCCCTTGGCGTTGAATTCAGTGAAGGCCTTGGTCTGGAAATCCGACCATGGCGTCGTCTCGACGGTGACCTTGACCCCCGTCTCCTTCTCGTACTCGTTGGCCAGTTCCTGCAGATAGTTCGCCGGATCCCATTCCGCCCAGAAGATCGTCAGTTCCTGCGCGAACGCCGACGTTCCGCAGGCAAGCGAGAATCCGATACCGGCAAGAATGCCGGTCAGTGTCTTTCGCATTACAAGTTCCTCCCTTGTGCATATATTTTCGCGGACCCTCGGATGATCCCTCCGGTCCGTTTGCCTTTTCGCCGCCGCATCGCGGGGCCGACCCTCCCCGGCCGGTTTTCGAACCGCACGGCCTGCCGGCCGATGCTGCTCCTCCTCTCAATCTGGTAGTACCAACAAGAGTTCGTCGTCAAGGGCTTTCTTAGTGGCCTAAAACCATTGAACGCCCTACCATCGCGCGAAAATTCTTCATTTCCATTCGATTTTCTTCATTTTCACCATCAAAGCGCAGAAATACGCAAGTCAGAGCAATGCCGACTTATCAATAAGTCTGACCATCTGGTAGAACCAGATTGGACGTCCGAGTTGTCCGTCCCTCACATTTCCGCGACCATCGCCGCCTTCACCAGCGCCGCCGCCGCCCAACGGGCGACGGACTGCGTTTCCTCCCCGTCCAGCCCCCAAATGTCCTTCAGCACGATAAGCA
Organism: Mesorhizobium sp. IMUNJ 23232; assembly: GCF_044326205.1. Lineage (NCBI taxonomy): Bacteria > Pseudomonadati > Pseudomonadota > Alphaproteobacteria > Hyphomicrobiales > Phyllobacteriaceae > Mesorhizobium > Mesorhizobium sp. IMUNJ 23232. Next base: position 36,405 of record NZ_JBIRCY010000025.1, on the reverse strand, counting down.
CTTCCACGCCGAACACCAGCGAGAGCGCCTGCGCCAAACGCTCGAACTGCGCCCCGGACAGACTGCCTTTCAGCGGCGCGATGGCGTCCTTGAGCAGGTCGACGCGATGGCCGCGGGTGAAGCGCGGCTCGTCGCCGAGCGTGCCGGCCTGGCGGCGCGCCCACTGGTCGAGCGAGAGTTTCAGCGCCGCCTTGAACGTCGCCTCATAGGCCTCGATGCGCGGCAGCGACGTGCCGATGAGATCGTCGACGCGAGTCTCGACATCTTTTGCGTCCGATTTCCAGGTGAGGATCGGGCCGAGCCCCTCGTCGACCACGGCCTGCACCAGCGCGGCCTGGCTCGGAAAATACCGATACGCGGTGGCGCGCGACACGCCAGCCGCCTCCGCCGCTTCGGTCACCGAGGGCGTTACGCCCGACTGCATCAACCGGCTTGCCGTCTCCAGCATCAGCCGGCGCGTGCGGGCGCGCGGACCACGCTCTACCTCCTCGGCGCTCGATTGACGCGAGATATCCATATCAATATGATACGTGCGTCTCAAAAAATTACAACAGTCGTATGAGGGAAAAATGACGGCCATCCCGCGCAAGAAGATCCTCGAAAAATTCCGCAAGATGATCGCCGACGGCGTGCCGATCGTCGGCGGCGGCGCGGGCACCGGCCTGTCGGCCAAGTCCGAGGAGGCCGGTGGCATCGACCTCATCATCATCTACAATTCCGGCCGTTACCGCATGGCGGGCCGCGGCTCCGCCGCCGGCCTGCTCGCCTACGGCAATGCCAACGAGATCGTGAAGGAGATGGCGGTCGAGGTGTTGCCGGTGGTCAAGAAGACGCCGGTGCTTGCCGGCGTCAACGGCACCGATCCCTTCGTGCTGATGCCACGTTTCCTGGCGGAACTGAAGGACATCGGCTTTTCCGGCGTGCAGAACTTTCCGACCATCGGCCTGTTCGACGGCACCATGCGCCAGAGTTTCGAGGAAACCGGCATGGGTTTTGGGCTGGAGGTCGACATGATCGCCGAGGCGCACAAGCTTGATCTGCTGACCACGCCTTACGTCTTCAACACCGACGAGGCGAAGGCGATGACCAAGGCCGGCGCCGACATCGTAGTGGCGCATATGGGCGTCACCACCGGCGGCACGATCGGCGCAACGTCGGCGAAATCGCTGGACGACTGCATCGGGGAGATCGAGGCTATCGCCGATGCCGCGCGCTCGGTACGGAAGGACGTGATCCTGCTTTGCCATGGCGGGCCGATCTCAATGCCTGACGATGCGCGCTACGTGCTGGAGCGGGTCGAGGGACTGCACGGCTTCTACGGCGCTTCTTCCATGGAACGCCTGCCGGCCGAGGCGGCGATTGCTAAGCAGACCGCAGACTTCAAGGCGCTAGCGGTCGGCAAGGCCGCGAAGCCGGCAAAGAAAAAGAAGGGATGAGGCGATGAGCGATAGATCAAAGGTGTTCGTCTACCCGAAGGACGTGACGGCATTCGGCTTCGACTGGGGAAGATTGGCGCTGACGGTGGCGCCGGAGGTCAATGGCGCAAAGCGTTTCTCCGGCGGCGTGGTCGACCTGCCGTCCGGCCAGGGCCATTCCCGTCACAACCATCCGGGCGCTGAGGAGATCATCTTCGTTATCTCCGGAAACGGTGAACAGATGGTCGAGGACGAACAGGGCAATCCGGTCACGCAAAAGGTCGGTCCGGGCTGCACAATCTTCGTCCCGGAAAGCCGTTTTCACTCGACGCTGAACACCGGCGACGGGCCAATGCAGCTTTTCGTCGTGTATTCGCCAGTCGGCCCGGAACTGGCGCTGCGCGACCTGCCGGATTTCAGGTTGCTGCCGCCCGGCGGCGAATGACTCTCGGCAACAGAAATTCAAGGACAAGTTTGCGTCTGGACCAAGCACCGGACGTTGCGAGATTGTAAAGTTCGATTCGGCCTGTCCCCTCCGGACGGTGGCCGGTTCGCTCGAAAGTACCTCCGTGAACAATGGTATTCTGCTGGCGCTCATCGCCTACGCCACCTATTCGTGGAGCGATGCGGCGATCAAAGCGCTCGGCGGCAAGCTTTCCGTCTTCGAGATCGGCTTCTTCCTGACGCTCGTGTCCGGCACCTGCATATTTCTCGCGAAGCCGAAACATGAGCGATGGGCCGAGTTCTGGCGGATGCGGCGCCCATGGGCGGTGCAGGGGCGCGCCGTTCTCGGCGTGGCTTCCAGCGTTCTAAGCGTCGTCGCATTCACCTCGATCCCGCTGGCCGAGGTCTATGCGATCATCTTCCTGGCTCCGCTGTTCGTGACGGTGCTGTCGATCGTCTTCCTCAAGGAGCAGGTCGGCCCGTGGCGCTGGTTCGCCGTTGTCGCCGGTTTCGCCGGGGTGCTGCTGGTCGTGAGGCCCGGTTTCCGCACTCTGGAATTCGGGCATTTCGCCTCGATCGTGTTGGCGCTCCTCGGGGCTGTCACCGTCGTGCTGATGCGTTCGCTCGCCAACCACGAGAAACAGACGACGATGCTGGGTTTCCTGATCGTCTATGTGCTCGTGTTCAACGCTGCCGCGATGGCCTTCACTTCCGTCACCCTGCCGACACTGCAGCAGGCGGCCGTCCTGATGGTTGCCGGCGTGTTTTCGGCGAGCGGCCACATCGTGCTGCTGCGGGCAACGCGCTTTGCGCCCGCAAACCAGCTCGCTTCCACACAGTATTCCCAGATCGTCTGGGCGGTGGTGATCGGTGCGCTGCTATTCAGTGAGGAGCCCGATGCCTGGGCGGTGGCCGGGCTCGCCGTGATCGCGGGATCGGGGCTGCTTACGGTTGCTCGCGAGCGTATCCGCCTCGGCAAGGTGCGGTGGAATCCCTTGAACCGGAACCGGGTTTAGGAGCGAGTCACCGGCCGCCCCTGTTCCAGCCGCGGCCGCGCTCGCCGAACATCTCGTAGCCCGTGTCGGTGACGGCCAAAGTGTCCTCCAGTTTGATGAAGCCGCGCGAGGGATGCAGCATAGTGGTCTCGACCGAGAGCACCATGCCGGCCTCCAGCGGTTTTTCAGCGTCGACGCCTTCATAGGCGACCGGATGATTGGTCATCAGGAACGGCGCTTCATGGGTGATGACACCCATGCCATGGGCGAAAAAATCGGTGAAGGCGGCACTTGGTGAAGCCTTGAGAGCCGTCTCGCCAGCGGCGACGAGGTCGCCCCCGAAAGCACCGGCACGGATTTTCGCGAAGGCGGCCTGCTGCACGCCGTCGATTTCCGACAGAAGGTCCTCCAGTTCGCCATCCGGTTCGCCGAGCACACCCATGCGGCAGAGGTCGCCGATATAGCCGTGATAATTGCCGCCGGAATCGATCGACAGCACCTCGCCCTTCTTCCACGCCTGCGGCGAGGCGGCGCGGTTGTGGCTGGAGCCCAGCGTCAGCAGGCAATATTCGAAATGCAGGCCGCGCTTCGTCTCTTCCCGGCGCAGCCGCTCGATGATCTCGGTCTTGGTCGAGCCCTCGTTCGCCCATTCGATCGTGGCCAGCATGGAATCCGTGATCAGTTCCGAGGCCGCTCTGAGCTTTGACAGTTCTTCGGGAGTCTTCACGGCGCGCAGGCGCTCGAAGGTCGACGTGGCGTCGACCAGCGCAATGCTGTTGCCGAGATTTTCTAAAACGGCATGCGCGTCCGACGGCATGAAGGGTGGCTCGATACCGATGCGTGCACCGGGTTTTGCCAGTTTGCGGATGTGCTCGGCCGCGAGGTTGGCCGCGTCGATGCTGCTCCAGGTCGCGGGCTGGAAGGTCGGCGTCCAGAACGGACGGTTGGCATGCTCCGCTCCTTCCATCTTGTTGGCGATGTAAGCGGCGTTTTCCGGCCGGCCTTTTTCATAGACCAGCACCGGCAGGTAACGGCTGTGGCCGATGGCGTCCATGGCGGCGAAGAAGATGAACTTGTAGCCGCCAAGCAGATACTGGACGTTGTGCTTCGAGGTGGCGACCAGAATGTCCAGCCCGGCTGCTTCCATCAGGCGGTCGAGCTTTTCGTGATCGAACGGAATGGCGATTTCGCCGGCAGTCTGCGATTTGATGTTCATGATGTCTCTCCCTGGCTTCACCGTAGCGCGGCGGGGCGGTGGTCCGCAACGGCGGCGATGCCGGGCGGCGGGATTCATGCGGGCGACTGCAGCCGCGCCTTATCCGACTTCCCCTCGATCCGAAAACCGCTGCTTCAACAGCCGGTAAAACCCCTCCACGCGCGGCAGGGTTTTGGACAGTTTTTCGAAGCGCGGGTCGAGGCTGGTCGACCTTCCCATGCGCACATCGGCCAGAAAAGCCCCATGCTCGGCCAGCGCCTCGGGCGAGGCTTCGGGCACCGGCGTCGAGACGCCGACGGCCTCGGACTTGCCCTTGACACGGACACTGTCGAGTTCGGCCAGCGCGATCTTTCCGCCGGCATGGCGCGCCGTCTCCTCGCCAACCAGGATCGACACGCCGAACGCCTTGGTCTCGCTCTCCAGCCGCGAGGCGAGGTTCACCGCGTCGCCCAGCGCCGAATAGTTGAAGCGGAAGTCGGAGCCCATATTGCCAACCACGCAATCGCCGGTGTTGATGCCGATGCCGATCTTCAGCGGATGCGGCTTCTTGGCAAAAATGTCGGCTTCGGCCTCGCGCTCGACATTGAGCGCGTCCACCGCCTTCAGCATGGCGAGCGCGGCTTCTATGGCGTGGACAGCATGGTCAGGATCGTCGAGCGGGGCGTTCCAGAAGGCCATGATGGCATCGCCGATGTATTTGTCGATGGTGCCGCCGGCCTGGAGGATCACGTCCGAGAGCGGGTTGAGCAGCCGGTTCATCAGCCGCGTCAGGCCTTCCGGATCGTCCTTCATCTCTTCGGAAATGGTGGTGAAGCCGCGCACGTCGCAGAACAGGACGGTGAGTTCGCGCCGCTCGCCGCCCAGCTTCAGATTTGCGGAGTCTTCCGCCAGCCGCTCGACCAGCACTGGCGACAGATATTGCGAGAAGGCGCGGGTGACGCGCATGCGGCGGCGGCGCTCGGCGGCATAGTCGCGCGCGCTCTGGATGGCGGCCACGCCGGCAAAGGCGAGCGAGGGAGCCAGCGGAGCGAGATAGAAGCGGCCATAGTGCAGGACCAGGAAACTCAAGCCGAAAAACAACAGGATCGTCGCCACGGACACCACGCCCGTGACGTAGCCGGTGCCCCGCCAGACGGCGAGGCCAGCAAGGACCGCCGCGAGGCCGGTTGCAAGTCCAGCCAGTAGGGCCGAGGCGGGCACGACGAACAGGCCGCGCGCCAGATTGTCGAGCACGGTCGCCTGCAGCTCGGCGCCGGCGACCAGAGTGCGGCTGCGCACCGTGTAGGGGGTGGCGAAGACGTCCGCGCCGCCGGTATCGATGCCGGAGGCGGACTGCATGGAGAGGCCGACGATGACGATGCGGTCGCGAAAAATGTTTTCCGGCAGAAAATTCTTCGGATCGAGCGCCTGGTAGTAGGAGACCGTTGGGAAAGTGCGGGCTGGGCCGAAAGCCTGGATCAGCGCATCCGCCGGCGGACGGCCGGGCGCCACGCCCGTTGCTGCCAGCAGGCGCGTGGCAAAACCGTCGGCATAGGGCGGCATGCGACGGACGATGCCGTCGCCGTCCAGCACGACAGAGGCGACGCCGGGTCTTGCGCCGGCTTCGGTAAGGGCAAGCAGCGGTTCCACCCTTATGCGCTGGTCGGCCTGCGGCGTGCGGATGATGGTTTCGTCGGCCGCCAGCACGACATCCGGCCCGAGCGCCGCGGCCAGCGCCGCATCACCGGCCGCGGCCGAGGGTTCGGCAAAGATGATGTCGAGGCCGACCGCCTTCGCGCCGGCCGCGCGCAGCGACCGGACCAGCGCTGCATGCAGGTCGCGCGGCCAAGGCCAGCGGCGGCCGATCTCGGCCATGGACGGTTCGTCGATGGCGACGATGATGGGCGACTTTTCGGTCGGCGACGGCGGGGCGACCGTGGAAAAATAGTCAAAAATCTTCAGTTCGATCAGCCGCCAGGGCGAGGTGAACGAAGCGGCGATGACAACCGCCGCGACCAGCGGGACGATGATGGCCAGTTGCCGGAGCCGGCGCCTGGCGTCGCCGGGCGCCATCTCAGAACCGCATTTTCAGCGAGCCGGTGAAGACGCGGCCCCAGCCCGGCGTATTGGGCGCCACCTCGAACTCCTCATCGAACAGATTGTAAGCGGCGAGCTCGAGTTCGAAACGCTTATCCAACGGTTCCCAGGTGAGGAAGGCGTCCGCGGTCCAGTAGGGATCGAGCATGATCCCGGAATCGCCGCCGGAGCGCTCACCGACATAGCTTGCTGCCACGGTGACCTTGACGTCCGCCGTGCTGACCCAGGTCAGGCCCAGCCTGGCCATCTGCTCCGGCACGTACGGTATCAGGCCGCCATAGCTCAGGCTCGTCGGATCGCGGTTCTCCGAATTCGCATAGGCGAAGGTGGCAAAGGCGCCGAAGCCGTGCGTCAGCCAAAGGTTTGCAGTGGCGCTGACGCGGTCGATCCGACCCTCGGTGAGCGAGATCTGGTCGAGCGTGAGCGGGACGGGAATGGCGAGATCGTCGAGCTCCTGGTGCTGGTAGTCGACTGCGGTGAACAGATGATCCGACCATTGCGCCTCCCAGCGCGCCGCGAAGGTGCTGCTTTTGCCGCCGATGTCCAGCGGCGCCTGGTTCGCCTGCATACCCATTACCCCGACCGGCGCCAGCGTGAAGGCGTTGAGCGCGCTGCTCTCCTCGATATAGCCGACACGCAGCCAGTGACCCTCGAACGGCGCCCAGGCGGCACCGACGCGCGGCTCCGCGCGGATTTCGTTGAGCGCCGCGCCCTCGAACATTGTACCGAATAAACCCGCTTCCACCTTAAGGTTGGGCGTGATGTCGTAGAGAGTGTCGGCGTAAATGCGGCCCGTGGTTAGGTCGTAATCGGTTTCCGTAGTGACCTGGTCCCGCGATACACCCGGAATATATATCAGGTCCGATACAGTGCGGTTCTGCTTGAGCATTCCGCCCTCTGCGCCATAGCGCAAAGTCAGGTCGCCAATTCCCAGCGTGTGGTTCACGCTACCGAGTACTGAATCGCTGTCGGTTTTAACCTGTTGCTCCCCGAGACCAGATAGCAGGAACTCGTCGTTGATAAGGAAAAGGAACCTGGCCGTCTCAAGGCTGCGACGTTTGAAGCCTGACGCGAACACACCTGCGCTCACAACATTCCGATACCCAAAGGTATGGCTCCAGGCAGCGCCATAGCCGCCAGTGCGGTCGTCAACGGTGCGATCGTATGTGGAGCCGAGTAAGGAGAGAGAATCCAAGCCGGATGTGTTGGGCGTGACTGGCAGCCCAATCGGCGGAACATAGACCGTCAATCCGTTACTGAGATCATCCTCATTGTCCTGGACAGAGGCAAAGAGGACGATGTTGTCGTTTGGAGTCGGGCTGAGCGTCAGATAGCCGAAGCCGCCAACCGTCTTGTCGAGCAGATCGAACTCCGTGGAAGTTCGGCTCGCATCAGGCTGAATCTCGCCGCGCGACTCCTCGGTATCGCGCTTGGTGAATTGGCCGTAGAAGCTGATCGGGAACGGGTAGGCGAGATAGCCCTTCACCTCGGCTTCGCCGGTCCAGCCACTGGCGTCACCCCCGAGAGCGCCGCCCTGGATCGCGCCTTCGATGAAAGGCCGGTTGATCAAATTGGCGCCGCGGGAGCGGCCGGCAAGCATCTGCGGATCGAGCAACAGGCCCTGAAATAAGGAGGACAACGCCGAATCGGCAACGACCGGCTCGCCGACCGTCTGCCCATCATAGTCGCCGCTGGTGGTGAATGGATTCGGGCTGCCGGCGATCGCCTGATCGGCGAGCGCGCTGGCGGAAAACGGATCGAAGACCACGTCTCCATAAAAGCGGCCCCAAGCGTCGAGCCCTTGCAGCCGATAGGCCGAATTCAGTGTCGAGCCCTGGTCGCGGCTGGCGCTCAGCGCCGCGTAGTCGCCGCCGCGCGCCCGTGCCCGCTTCAGCGCTTCCTGGGCGGCGCGGATGGCGCGGTCGGAATCATATTCGTTCGCCGCGATCGCAACTTCGGCGGACGCCGTAACCGGGTCGTTGGGGTCGAGCCTGTTGGCGTTTTGCAGCGCCTGTTCTGCGGGTTCCTTGTCACCCTTCTCGTAGTAGGCGGCGGCTAGCAAGAGAAGGATATTCGCGTAAGCTGGATTGGCGGTCGAGGCAGCCAGCAAATCCTGCACCGCCCTATCCATCTCGCCAGTCTGAATGTGGTAGCGCCCGCGCGCCACCAACCCGATATCGAAGGATGGGTCTTCCGCCATCGCCGTGTCGATCTCCGCCTTGGCTTCGGCAACGCGGCCCTGGTCGAGATAAAGCAGCGCAAGATTGGCGCGGGCCAACGGGTCCTGCGGGTCGAGTTCCACACCTTTCAGGAATGCTGCCTCGGCCTCACGCTCGGCGTCGCGGGCGCTCAGCACAAGGCCGAGCAGGTTCCAGGCAGAGGTCGAGCCGGGCATGAGTTCGGAGGCGCGGGTGGCGTCGGCCAGCGCGCCTTCGAGATCGCTCTGCACCACCACGCGGTAGCGGGCGCGGGCCTCCAGCGCGGTCGGATCGTCGGGGTCGAGCGCCAGCGCGCGCTGGATCGCCTCCTCGGTCTGCGGGCGGTCGTCGACCAGGATAGCAAGCTGCGCGCGCACCGCCGGCAGGGTCGGGTCGTTGGGATAACGCTGCTCGGCACGGCGCACGATCTTTATCGCGGCCGGAATGTCCTGCAGGAAACCCGCCGTCCAGGCGGCGGCGACGGCACCGGCCGGGCCGCTGGCCTCACCGCTCGGCGGCTGCTCGATGCGATCGGGATTGACCAGCGCGCGCGAGAAATAGCCGCCATAGTCTGCCATGGCTCGCCGGCTTCCGGACAATCTTGGCGCGGCGCGGGAGAACAATGGGATAGCGTCGGCGTAGCGCTTTTCCGAAGCCGCGATCATGGCGTCGACCAGGTCGAGACGGGCGCGCTGGGCTGGCGCCAGGCGGAAGGCCCGCGCCTGGTCGGCGGCGCGTTTTGCAGCGGCGCGGCCGTCATAGGACAGCGCCACCTCGGCCAGCGTCAGCCATTGCTCGCCCGTGCGCGCCGCCTCCGGGATTTCGGCGATCTTCGACCGCTCCTCCCGCATCTCGCGGCTGGAGAGCGGCGAGGCCGGGAGGATCAAAAAACTGTCGCGCAGCGAGAGATAAAACAGCATCTGCTCGCGGTCGTCCGGCGCGACGATCACCGTCTTGGTCGGCGCCTGGCCGATCCTGGCCGAGGCCGCCTCGCCGGGCACCACAGTGACCGAGCCAAGCGCGTTCGACAGTTCGACCTTGCCCTCGAGCACGGTGAGCGAGGTGCGGTCGCCGACGACCGTCATCGTCCAGTCGGTGCCACGGATAGCGGCTGCCGCCGCCGGCGTCTCGATGACGAGGCCCTCGCCGCCGCGCTCGGCGCGCGCCCAGATGCTGCCGCTCTCCAGGCTGAAGCGGGAGTCTGCGCCGGGGTTGATCTCCTTCACCACCATGACGGTGTTGCGGCCGAGCCGGACCTGGGTGTTGTCGGCGAAGAGAACGGCGAGGCTTCCCAGTGCGTTGGTGCGCAGTTCGTCGCCGGCCAGCAGGTCCTGATGAATGTCGACGCCGCGCCACAAGCTGACGTCGATGAAACGCACTTCCTCGCCGGTCTTGCGGGCGATGACGGACCCGGCGGCGGGGGCGTTGCGGGGAACCGGATCGGCGATTGCGATGCTGGCGCAGCCAAGCATCAACCCTGCCGCCAGTGCCCCCACGAACTTGCGCATGATACCGTTATCGCGCCCCAATCCCCAGGCGTTATGGTGAGAAAGGCAAAGCGGTGTCAAGCTTGCGAGCGCGGTTTTGACGCCGGAGCGGCCGCATCGGCCGCCTCCAGAAGGCTTTCGGGCGGAATCTTACGTTAGGTCATCCGCACTGCCCGAGATGGCTGATTCGAGTTCGGAGAAGTGGGCGAGCCGGGCGAACCTCGTGGGACCGCCTGGCGTCCGACAGACTTCAGACCACGACGAAATCGTTCGCCGACAGCGACGGCAGTCCGGTCAGCGTCGCGAATTGGATCGCGGCGCCGGCGCCATTGGCATCCGCGTCGTAATAGAGATTGCCGGTGATGGTGTCGTAGACGATGTGGTCGTTGGCGTCCTGCGCCGTGCCGCCGGCATTTGCCCGGAAATAGCCGGATAGCAGCGGACCGGTCACGGCCAGCGCCGCGAACACCGACTTGTGCAGTTCGACGCGGTCGCCGGCCGGGTTGAAGTCGACGATGGTGTCGACATTGCCGGCGCCGAGCGCGGTGGAAAACACGAACATGTCGTTGCCGCCGAGGCCGCGCAGCGTGTCGTTGCCGTCCTTGCCGTCGAGACGGTTTGCGCCGGCATTACCAACGATCTCCTGGCCGAACGCATTGCCGGTCAGGTCTATGCCGGTGGTTCCCGCCGAACCGTTGGTGGTGAGCAGTTCGATCTCGACGCCCTTGCCGAGCGTATAATCGACCGCCGCCATGACCCGGTCGGTTCCCTGCAGCGCGCCGTCGACGATCAGGTCGCCACTGTTGAACACGCGGTAGGTGTCGTTGCCGCCGAAGCCGCGCAGGATATCGGCGCCACCGACGCCGCCGCCATGCAGGACGTTGTCGCCGGCATTGCCGGTGATGGTTTGGGAGAGTGTGTTGCCGGTCAGGTCGATCGCCGTCGAGCCGCCGACCGAAGTCGTTTGCAGATATTCGACCTCCGAACCCGCCGTGAGCTTGTAGCTGACGCCGGCGGCGACGCGGTCGGTTCCTTCGCCGGCGTTCTCGACCACCACATCGCCGGCATTGTAGATGTAGTAGGTGTCGTTGCCGAGCAGGCCTTCCAGCCTGTCCGCCGCGCCCTTGCCGCCGTCGTTCAAGATGTTGTCGCCGTGGTTGCCGGTGATCGTCTGCGCCAGGCGGTTGCCGGTCAGGTCGATCGCATAGGTGGCGGTGCGCGAGGTGGTGTTCAGCGATTCGACCTCGGCATCGGCCGTCAGCACGTAGCTCAGCGAAACCGTCACGCGGTCGAACCCTTCGCCGGCATTTTCGATGATGTAGTCGCCTGCGTTGCGGACGTAGTAGATGTCGTTGCCGCCGAGACCCTTCAATATGTCGGCCTCGCCCTTGCCGCTATCGAGAACGTTGTTGCCCGCATTGCCGGTGATGGTCTGGGCAAAAGCGTTGCCGGTGAGATTGATCGAAGTGGTAGCCAGCCCGGAGGTGGTGTTGAGATATTCGACGTAGACACCGGCGGCGAGCACATAATCGACACCTGCGGTAACGCGGTCGGCGGTGCCCTCGTCCTTGCCTTCGACGATGACGTCCGCGGCATTGTAGACGGCGTAGGTGTCGTTGCCGCCACGCCCGATCAGGATATCCGGCAACGACCCGAGGCCCACCCCCGCCGTGCCGCCGTCGTTGAGGAAGTTATCGCCGTCATTGCCGATGATGGTCTGCGCGAGCGCGTTGCCCTGCAGGTCGATCGCGGTGGTGCCCTTGGAATTGGTGGTGGTCAGCAATTCGATATCCGCGGTGGCGGACAGCGCATAGCTGGACTGGGCGGTGACACGGTCGGCCGCGCCTTCGCCGGCGACCTCGACGACCACGTCGCCCAACGAGTTGACGATGTAGGTATCGTTGCCGCCCTTGCCTTCCATCGTGTCCGCGCCGAAGCCGCCATTGAGCGTGTTGTCGGAGGCGTTACCGATCAGCACGTCACCGTCGCTGTCCACGCCGGTAATCGTAATGGTGACCGTCGCGGTGTAGCCGCCGAGGAGAGCGTAGGTGAAGCTGTCGGTCGCGGTCAGATTGGTCGCGCCGGAAAGGGCGCCCGGCAGATAATCGAAGGCGCCGTTTGGATCGTAGCTGAAGGTGCCGTCGGTATTCACCGTGAGCAGCGCGCCGGAGGGCAAAGTGAATTGCGTGCCGACATTGCCGGGGTCGCCGTTGACGGCCGCAATATCGAAGTCTGGGCCGCTGTCGATGCCATCACCATTGTCGTCGAAGAGGTTTTCGCCGAGACCGAGCGTGCGATTTTCCCAGATGGCGAAGGCGTCGTCCTGCGCGCCGGTGGCGATGACCTGGACGAAGATCGGCGCGGATAAGCCGACGCCGTCCTTCTTGCCGTCGTCGACCGTCATGCCGATAACACGAATCGGCAGGTAGTTGCCGGGGTCGGCCACCGAACCGTCCGGGTCGTCGCCGGAGGTGAAGGTGACCGTGCGCAGGACCTTCTCGTAATTCTCCAGCGTGTCGTTGCCGGTCAGCGTCAGGGTGAAGGTGGCGGCATCGTAGGCCGCGACGATCGAGGTTCCGGTCGTGTCCGCCGAGAGCACGTCGCCCGGCAACCCGCCGGGGCCGCCGGAATCGTCGAGGAAGACCGTCGCGCCAACGGCGGTGCCACCGTCGGGATCGACGTCCTCAAGTTCGAGGCGCGGCGCCAGCGCCAGCGTGTCGCCCTCGGTGAACGTCAGGAAGCGCGGATATTGCCACTCGTCATCCGTGTCCATCTGGCCGATGGCGATGTCGCCGGGCACGCCGAAGGTCGGGATCGGCGTATCGTCCGCCGAAAACGTGCCGTCGCCCTTGCCGAGCAGGACATGGATGTCTTCGCTGCCCTTGTTGACGACGACGATGTCAAGAGACCCGTCATCGTTCATGTCGGCGAGCTTCAGGCTCGCGGGATCCTGTCCCACCGTATAAGCGGCCGGAGCCAGAAACATGCCGCCGCCGAGGCCCAGCATGAAGTCGACAGTGTCGAGGCCGGAATTCGAGGTGACGATGTCGAGCCTGCCGTCGCCGTTCAGGTCGCCAAGCTGCACATCCGTGATCGGCGCCCCAATGCCCGCCGGCAGCATCGAGGACGTGAAACCACCCAGACCGTTGTTCACCAACAGGCTCAGCACACCAGTGGCCGCATCCGCGACGACAAGGTCGAGGCCGTTGACCCCGTCGATGTCGCCGACGGCAAGCGCGCCGGGTTGGGGAACGCCGATTGTGGGAATCGAACCGCCAAAGGCGAAGCCGGCGCCATTGCCGGTGCCGATGACCACGTTGCCCGCGACGGCCGCTGCAACGTCGAGCTTGCTGTCGCCGTTGAAGTCGCCTGTCACGACTTCGGTCAATCCGAGGGCGAACGGCATGGGCACGAAGTTCGTCGTGAACGAGCCGTCCCCGGCGCCCAACAGCACGTTGGCCATGATGCCGCTGGTGTTGCCGACGAACAGATCGAGGTTTCCGTCGCCGTTGAAGTCGCCGCTGACCATCGAGACGGGAGACGGCATCACCGGGATCGGCGATGATTCGAACGGCGTCATGCAGCCGCAGCCGTCATTCTCCAGCAGAGTGACGGTGTTCGTCGTCGGGTTGGTGACCGCCACGTCGAGGTCGCCGTCATTGTCGAAGTCGCCGAGCACGACCTTTGTTGGAGTGTCGCCTCCGTCTTCGGAGGAGCCGGTGACCGCATCGCCGTCACCGTCGCCGCTGATGATGTCGACAAAGCCGTCATCCGGGAAGGTGACGACGAAATCGAGCCCGGGCGAGAGCCGGAACAGCGGCGCGTCGTTGACCGCCTCGACCTCGACCGAGGCCTGGGCCGTACCGCCCGAATAAGCAGTCGTGCCGCCGTTCACCGACGTGTCGGCATATTGCCGCGTCGTATCGTCGGAAGGCGTGCCGGTCGTCTGGTCCCAGGCGCGGAAATCGATCGTCGCCGTCTCGCCATCAATGCCGTCGGGCGCGTAGCTGACCAGCGTGTCGGGAGACAAAAGCAGCGCGTGGCCGTCCGAAACCGAGCCGAAGCTGAGCCAAGTGAAACCGCCGTCCGTTGAATATTCCCAGTCGCCGTTGCCGGTGAGGCCGGTCACGGCAATGCCGACATCGTCGCCATCGATGTCGGCAAAACTCGTGCCGGCGAGCAGGTCGGCGACCGTCACTTCGGCGTTGGGGAAATCCTCGTCGGTGGGCGGCAGCACGACCGGTCCGCCCGACAGCGTCGGCGCGTCGTTTTCGCCGGCGATCGACACGGTGGCGCCGATCGAGACGGATGCCGTGTCCACGCCGCCGCCAGCGGTGCCGCCATTGTCGCGGATGCCGGTCAGCGTGACGACGCGGTCAGTGGTGTCCGGGGCCTCGCTCGTATTCGAATAGGTCAGCCCGTCGATCAGGGTCTGGGCGCTCGCGGCCGGGATGCCCGCGGGCATCGACAGGGTGACCGTCGCCACGCCGCCGACGGCGGAAACGCTGTAGCCGATGCCGTTCGCGACCGTCGTTCCAGCCGTGCCCTCGGTCAGCGCCACGGCGGTGCCGTCCACGCCCAGAAGCTCGCCGGCTCCGTCGGCGAGGTTTTCAACAGTGAGCGTGATCTGGTCGATCGACTGCCCGGCCTCGCCGGTGGAGACCGAGACACCCGAGAACAGATCGACGGCGGTTCCGCCTTCCGTGAAGGTGGGTGTCCCGCCGGTCGCCGTGAGCGACGGCGCGTCGTTTTCGGCCGTGACGTTGACGACGATTTCGGGTGGCGGTGTGGTGTTCTCGAAGAAGCGAACCTGCCCGGCGACGTTGCTCTCGCTTCCCAGCAGGAGGTCGGCCAGACCGTCGGCATTCAGATCGGCAAAGCCGGGAACGACGTAAAGGCCACCATCGATTCCCGCGAACGGATTGTCCACCGCCTCCTCGAACAGCATCGTGCCGCCGCTGCCGACGTTCAGATACGTATGAATGCCGCTCAAACCGCCGCTGACGATGTCGAGACGTCCGTCGCCATTGACGTCGACCAGCGTTGGCAACGCGTCGGCCGGCCCGCCTGGAGCAAGCGGATCGGCACCGCCGGTGAGTTCGGTAAAGACGGGTGCGGTCGCCGTGCCGGTGTTCTGGAAGATGCGGATCTGTTCGCCGCCGCGATCGCCGCCAAGAACGAAATCGAGCAGCCCGTCGCCATTGAGATCTCCGAGTGCCGCCCCGGAACCGGTGCCGCCTGTCAGCCCGATGCCCGCGAAAGGATTGGAGCCGCCAGTCAGTTCCACGAAGTTCGGGCTGGCCGCCGTTCCCAGATTGACGAAAGCCTGGGCTATGCCGGTTCCGCCGCCGAAGACGAGGTCCGTCGTGCCATCGCCGTTGATGTCGCCGAAGGTCGGGGTCGGATAGCCCGGAAAGGCGATGCCGGAGAATGGATTGGCGGGGCCGACCTGTTCGGTGAACTGCGCGGCCGCGGCCGTGCCGGTGTTGTAATAGACCCGCACACCGTTGAGGCTGCCGACCACGAGATCGATCAGGCCGTCGCCGTTGAGGTCGGTGGCCGCCGGCGCGCTGCGGCCGTCGCC
The DNA here is from genome assembly GCF_044326205.1 of Mesorhizobium sp. IMUNJ 23232. Classification (NCBI taxonomy): domain Bacteria; kingdom Pseudomonadati; phylum Pseudomonadota; class Alphaproteobacteria; order Hyphomicrobiales; family Phyllobacteriaceae; genus Mesorhizobium; species Mesorhizobium sp. IMUNJ 23232. The sequence continues at coordinate 20,990 of NZ_JBIRCY010000025.1, read as the reverse complement.
GGTGTCGATCCCGGCGGTCGGACTGCCGGCACCGACCACCTCGCTCCAGGTCTGTTCGGCTAGAACCGCGGTCACCTCGCCGGCGGCGTCGGTAACGGCAATGCTTAGCGTGCGGCTGGCCGTCGGGTTGTCCGAACTATTGGCGTAGGTCAGGTTCTCGATCAGCGCTTCGATCGCAGCCGACGTCGCCGACGCGTTGAACGTTACCGTGAGGCTGCTGCCGGACCCGCCCGACACGGTGCCGATGGCCGTGTTTTCGAAGAATACAGTGCCGCCGGTCAAGGCAATCTCGCCAGCCCCGGTGCCCTGGTTGCGGATCGACACGATGTCTTCCGCCAACAGGCCCGAGACGACGAGGGTGCCGCCGGCGAAATCGCCTTCGGGATCGCTGAAGGCGACATCGACATCGAGCAACTGCGGCGTCGCGTTGACGGTGTTCTCACCGAAGGTGACGCTGGGTTCCAGATCGGTCAGCAGGGGCATGTCGTTTGCTTCCGGAGGTTAATGGGCCAGCGACGCCGGCGTGCGGCTCATCGCCGGCGTTCAGCAATGTGATGGTGCGGAAGGCATCGCGGAGCCGCGCCATCACGGCGCCGGCCTGCACGCCGGCCGGCGAACAGCCGGACTTGCGCCGGTCGCCCGGCGTGCGCATGACAAACGATCGGCTCGCTCACTGAATCCTCCCACAGAAACAGCTCGGGGCACCGCGGCTTTCACGCAACGCGGCGCCCGGACATGCGGCGGGGTCTTGCGGCTTTGTCCATGAGACAATCCGGTCTCCCGCCGGATTTCCTGCCCCATCGGCCCGACCGAGCCCGCCCCGTCCTCGTCGGCCGGTCCAACCGGCCGAAACTGCCCGGAAGGGTTGTAGTCGATTCCGCAAGGCACCGACAGCCGACATGGCAAAAATTTTTCACCCGGCGGTAAATGAAAGATGACCGCCAAGGACAGCATCGATGGCCTGAACGACATCCGACTGAAACGTGATCGGACGAAAAGGCCGGACGCCGCGGCGCGGGATCGGATGGCCACGCGACAGGGAGGTGACCGTGAAAGCCGTTCCGATCGTTTTCGTCATCGTTGTCGTTGTCGCCCTCGCAGGGTGCGGCGGCGGACGCGGGGTGCGTTGCTCGGTGTTCACGCCCGGCTTTCCGCTCTGCGGGATATGAGCTTTCGTGCACGTTGCCGTAACCACGATTGACCAAGGAAGGATGGACAGGCGTCCGCTTCCCATTACCATGCGTATGAAGGCCGGCTGTCGCGGCTTCCGTGCCCAGCCGCCGGGGCGGCCATGAGGGATGGTCATGAAGACGGAAACGTTGATGATCGTGGTGATGATCTGCTTCGAGTTGAAGCACTACATCGCCGACTATCTGTTCCAGCCGACATGGATACTGCGCGGCAAGGGCAGCATCCGGTCACCCGGCGGCTACGTCCATGCCGGCATCCATGCGGTGTGCTCGCTTCCGGTGCTGGCGATCGCCGGCCTCGGCCTGCTTCCCATGCTGCTGCTGGCCGCGGCTGAACTCGTGGTGCATTACGTTATCGACTACGGCAAATCGGCGCTGTCGGCGCGCATGCGTTGCGATCCGACGACGCAGCTCTACTGGGCCATGCATGGCGGCGACCAGTTGCTGCACCAGCTCACCTACATCGCCATGCTCTACGCCGCGATGGTCTTGCGCAATGCCGTTTGAGAAAGCCTCGGCGAGGTTTACCCGCGAAGGCCGGTCACGGGATGCGGCGTCCGTCCGAACCGAACAGGTGCACGTCGCCGCGGTCGAAGGCGAGATGCACCGTCTGACCGACAGCATAATGCGTCTTACCGTGCTGTTCGACGGTGACCAGTTCGTCGACGCCTGCGGCCTGGACATAAAGGAGGCTTGAGCCGCCGAGATGTTCGACCACGACGATCCGGCCTGGAAGCGCATCGGCGGCATTCGTCGCGGATACCGAGATCGCGTCCGGGCGGATACCGAGGTCGATCGCCATGCCGGGAGCTATGGCTGGGCTTGCGGAGAGCGAAAGAACCGCCTTGTCGGTCGAGAATATCGACAGGACAGGTCCCGATGGGGAAGGTTTGGCGAAGGTGGGGATGAAATTCATCTTCGGCTGGCCGAGAAAACCGGCGACGAAGCGGTTGGCCGGCCGCTCATAGAGTTCGAGCGGCGAACCCTGTTGCTCGATCCTGCCCTGGTTGAGGATGACGATGCGGTCTGCCAACGTCATCGCTTCGACCTGGTCATGCGTGACGTAGATCATCGTCGTCTGCAACTGCTCGTGCAGCCGCGCAATCTCCACCCGCATCTGGGCGCGCAGGCCGGCGTCGAGATTGGACAGCGGCTCGTCGAACAGGAAGACATCCGGCTTACGGACGATGGCGCGGCCGATGGCGACGCGCTGGCGCTGGCCGCCGGAGAGTTCCCTCGGCTTGCGGGCCAGCAGCTCGCCAAGTTGCAGGATGGCGGCTGCCTCAGCGACCTTGCGATTAATCTCGGCCTTGTCGGTGCCGAGCATCTTCAGCGCGAAACCCATGTTCTCGGCAACGCTCATGTGCGGATAGAGCGCGTAGGACTGGAACACCATGGCAATGCCGCGATCGGCGGCCGCGACCTTGCTCATCGGCTTGCCGCCGATGAAAAGCTCACCGGAAGTGATTTCTTCGAGGCCGGCGATCATGCGCAGCAGCGTCGACTTTCCGCAACCGGATGGGCCGACGAAGACGACCAGTTCTCGATCCTCGACGGTCAGCGAGACGTCGCGAACGGCCTCGACCTTGCCGAAGGATTTTACGAGGTTCCTGAGTTCTACAGACGCCAACTCCTCAGTCCCTCGCCTTGACCGCCCACATCTCGATCTCGACCAGGAAGCCCGGCAGCAGGACGGCCTGCACGGCGGTGCGCACCGGCAGCGGTTCCGGCATCATCGTGTCGTAGACAGCATTGAAACGCGACCACTGGCCGAGGTCGGTCAGGTAGATGTTGACCTTGAACACATCCGCCAGCGAGCAGTCGGCGCTCGCCAGTTGCCGGGCGCAATTGCCGAGCGTGGCACGCGTCTGCTCCTCGATGGTCTCGCCGAGCACCGCACCGTCCATGTCGATCGCCACCTGACCGGAGATGACGACCAGCTTTGTCGCATCGACCTCGAGCACCGGCGAATAGGGGCCGGCCGTGACATGCTGCGTCGCGCCGCGCGGGCGGGTCTTCAGCGGATGATATGCGCCGTCAGCCATGATGTTATCCCTTGACGGCGCCGCTGAGCAGGCCTTCGACGACGAACCGCCAGACGAGGACGACCAGCAGCAGCGTCGGCACGATCGCGATGAAGATCGCGGTGTTGAGCAGGCTCCAGGACAAGTCGGTGTTGCGGGCGAGCGCCGCCATCACCACCGACACCGGCCGTGTCGCCGCGTCGCCGGAAAGCACCATGGAGAACATGTATTCCGAATAGGAGAGCATGAAGGCGAACAGCCCCGTCGCGCCGATCGACGGCAGCGCCAGAGGCAGGGCTATGCGGAAAAAGGCTTGCAACCGGCTGCAATGGTCGAGCACCGCCGCCTCGAAAATTTCCGCCGGCATTTTCCGGAAGAACACCGACAGGATAAGCACCGTGAAGGGCAGAGCCTTGGCTGTGTGCACCAGGATGATGCCGGCCTGCGTGCCGACTAGGCCGAATGCCTGGAGCATCATGTAGATCGGGGTGACCAGCGCCACCGCCGGCACCAGCGGGCTCATGATCAGGAACATGAAGGTGAGTTTCTTGCCCGGAAACAGGTAGCGGGCGAAGATGAAGGCGGCCGGCGCGCCGAGCAGCAGGTTCAGCAGCATTGAGGACAGCGCGATAACGCCGCTGTTGAGCAGGCTTCGCGGCACCTGGCGCGCCGCATCCGAGATCATGGCGCGGTTGGCGTTCTCGGCCAGATAGGAATCGGGAAGCTGGCCGGTGAAGACGTAGCGATAGGTGTCGAAATTCAGCCCTTCGCTGAACAGCGGCTTGCTTGAATCCAGCAGCACCCGGTCCGGCACAAGGCTGCCGACCAGCGACAGGATGACCGGCCCGCCGGTGAAGATCAGGATCAGCGAAGCAAACAGGAAGGTCGCGAAAGGATTGAGCCGACCCTGCATGTCATTCGCTCGCGAACAGATCGGAGTGCAGGGCGCGGGTGGGCTGGTGTCGCGGCGCGTCGGCAGCGGCACCTATCTGACCGACGACGCCGACCTCGTTTTCGACCGCATGGACCAGACCAGCATTGGGAGCCACGAGGCAGTGCCCTCCTTCGCCGAGATCGTCGAAGGCCGGCTGCTGTTCGAGCCGGCGATGATGCATCTGGTGGTGACGCGGGTGCAGGACGAAGAGATCGCCGAGATGCGGCGCATCCTCGAGCAGATCCTCACGGCCCCGACCTGGGAGGATTTCAAGGAGCAGATCTACGCCCTGCACCGGCAGATGTTCGCCAGCACCAAGAACAAGTTCCTGATGCAGATCATGGCGAGCATTCTTGACGACCGCCGCGCGGTGCTGTTCGACGGCCACGATACGGATAAGCCGGCGCCTGACGCGGTGCGCCGGCAGACGCACAAGGACCTGAAGGCCATCGTCGACGCCATCGACGCGCGCAATGCCAAGCGCGCGGAGGAACTGGTCTCGGATCACCTGATGCGGACCCTGGCGACCATCAATATCTGGCAATAGGTACCCACGGCCTTGGGCGGCCGGCTCGCCCGCCGCAAAGCCCTTCGCAACAGCGGTGGTGCGCTGAACGCATCATGGGAATGGTGCCGATCTTTGCGGGCATTAAGCCAATCTTCACCATTGAAGCAGTTTGGCCCGCACAGGCCCCGCTCCGACTGAAACCGGTGAACCCTGCGCTGCGTACATGAGGTATTTAAGGACCGCGGAACTGCAACGCAGAAGCGGGGGGATCTCGGATGAACATTCATCTCAAGGATCACACACGAACTCAATTGACTCGCATCCATGCCGCTTTGCGTGAACTGAAGGATCTGGCGGAGGCGGAACGCTGCGATCTGCTGACCCACCTGCTGGCCATGGCCTATCTTGAATCCGGCGATATTTTGCGAGGGCTTAGACCATCGCGATCCGGGGAGAGCCCCCTCCCGGCCAAGGGGAAAATAAGGCGCAGGCCCACCTAACCTTCCCCCGACCGGCTAATCCTCAGGTCGAAGTTTCGATTCGCGAGGGGTCGGTTCGGAGTTGGGATTTGCTCGCTTCTCACGCCGCTCATGATGGCCCTGTCGTTGCGACATTCTCCGTCAGGGAGCGTGACATCCTCCGCCACGGAGGTGGACAAAGGGCACTGCACAATTTCTGCACGCAACCCCTGAGACTCTGCCAGCTTGCGGCGCGGGTTGTCCATGAACCGCGGCCACAAACGTGGCATGAAAAACAGTTCTTATCCTGTCCAGCCCGAACGGCTTCCAACCACCATTCTCTTTGACGGCTGGTGGCTCGACGCCCCGTCGAGGCGCGGGCCGAATGCGAAAATATTGCCGTTTCGAAAGCCAGCCTCGCGATCCAACGCTGGATACAACGTCCCTTCCGAACCGAGGGCCTGATCATGATGCGTCAGGTCACGATGGCTCCCAATTTTGGAGTCCGCACAGGCTTGGCCGTGCTGTTGACGGCGGCTGCCGATTTTCTGCTGTTCGATAGACCGGTCGGGCTGTCGCTGCTGCTCTTCGCGGCGCTTCTGTTTGCAGGGATCACGGTAGCCAATTCGCCACATCACGATCGGTCGCTGTTGTTCAGGTGCCTGCTTATCCCTGCCGGGTTGCTGCCTTTGGCCGAGAATGTAAGCGCATTGTCCGTGTCAATGGCGCTGATTTCGCTCGCCTTGTTCGCACTCGCGTCGGCACGGCGGCTGCGCGCCGGCCTGGCGCATAGGACGTTGCAGATCCCGGCGTTCCTGCTCGCCGCCCCGTTCCGCTTCCCGATGGACATCCGCCGCTGGCGACGAGCATCGAAACGCATGGGCCGCGCCACGATACGCCTGATCGGCATGATCGGCTGGATCATGCCGGTTTCGCTCGCCGCCGTCTTTGTCGCGCTATTCGGCATCGCCAATCCGGTCGTCGAACACTGGCTGTCGCTGCTCGATCCCTGGGCGTTGCTTGAACTGCTCGGGTTCTGGCGAACGCTCTTTTGGATCATTGCCGCTCTTTATATCTGGGCTTTCCTGCGGCCCCGCGCGCCGAATATCCGCGTTCGTTCGCTCATGACAGTGCCGCCCTTGTCCAGACCTGTCGCTGCGCCGGACCGATTGCATGAGGCGCTTTTCGGCAAGAAGGCGATCCTGCGCGCCTTGCTCGTCTTCAATCTCATTTTCGCCGTCCAGACCGTTCTCGATGGCGCCTATCTGTGGGGCGGCGTGGCCTTGCCGGACGGGCTTACCTATGCCGGCTACGCACATCGCGGCGCCTATCCGCTGATCGTCACCGCTCTTCTCGCCGCATGTTTTGTCCTTGCCGCAATGCGTCCGGGCAGCACGATCGCCGCCGATCGGCCGATCCGCCTCCTCGTCTATCTCTGGACCGTGCAGAACATCGTGCTCGTAGCGTCCTCCATCCTGCGGCTCGATCTCTATGTCGGTATCTACTCCCTGACCTACTGGCGCGTGGCGGCGTTCGTCTGGATGATGCTGGTCGCAGCCGGCCTCGCGCTGATCATGGCGCGCATCGCGCTGCAGAAGCCCAATTCATGGCTCATGGCCGCCAATCTTCTGACGCTTTCTCTCACGCTTTATGCGTGCTGTTTCGTCAATTTCGCCGGGCTGATCGCGGACTACAACGTTCGCCACAGTTTCGAGATGAGCGGTCGGGGGCAGCAACTGGATCGATCCTATCTTTTCGCACTCGGTCCCGAGGCGGTTCCGGCAATCGACGTGTTGCTCAAGGACGCTAAATTCGGGCGCGTGGCCGACGCGATTTGGCTTCGCCGCGAGCGCGGGTCGCTGGCGGCCCGTCATCGCGAGCGCAGCGCGGAATGGCGCGCATGGACGTTTCGCGGCTGGCGGCTTTCACGCTATCTGGAACGAAACCCGGCGTCGCCGTTTCCAATGGACCCGCCGCCCCGTTTCGATCGCTGAGAGACCGCCGATGGCCCATCGCATCCTTGTCGCCGACGACGATCCCCATATCCGCGAGGTCATCTGCTTCGCGCTGGAAAAAGCCGGCATGGTCGTCGAATCCGTCGGCGACGGCGCGGCGGCGCTGCGCCAGGCCCAGCTAAAGCCCGCCGACCTGATGATCCTCGACGTTGGCATGCCGGAGATGGACGGGCTTGAGGTCTGCCGCGAGTTGCGCAAGACCTCGCGCCTGCCCATCCTGTTCCTGTCGGCCCGCGACGAGGAGATCGACCGTATCCTCGGCCTCGAAATGGGCGGCGACGACTATGTGACGAAACCGTTCAGCCCGCGCGAGCTGATCGCCCGCGTCAATGTCATCCTGCGGCGCGCCCGCCCTGAACCGGAGGCGGATGACGACGAGCCGATGGCGTTTGGCCGGCTGACGCTGCGTCCGGCGCGGCGTACCGTCCGCTTCGGCGAGATCGACCTCGATTTCACCGCGATCGAGTTCGCCATCGTCAAGCGGCTGATGGCCCGCCCGACATACGTGCTGACGCGTGCCCAGATCGTCGATGCCAGCCACGCCGCCAACATCCACATCTCCGACCGCACCGTCGACAGCCACATCCGCAACATCCGCGCCAAGTTCGCCGCCGCCGGCTGCAGCGATGCCGTCGAGACCGTGCACGGCGTCGGCTTCCGGCTCGGCAGGTGCGGGGCGTGAGGGACAAATGGCGTCCGCGTCTTGGGTTCGTGGTGCTCGCCATCCTGCTGACGGTGCTGGCGCTGCCGCTGGCCGGGCTGTTCTTCTTCCGGGTTTATGAAAACCAGTTGATCCGCCAGACCGAGGCCGAGTTGATCGGGCAGGGCGCGGTTATTGCCGCCGCCTTCGCCGCCGAGGTGCGGCTGGCGGTGCCGGCCTCGTCGCTGGGGGCGGCGGTGCCGGATAGACCCGAATCCGAACGCGCCGAACGCCTGCGGCCGATCGAGCCGGAACTCGACCTGGCACTCGACCCCATCCTGCCGCCACGGCCGGCCTCGGCGCCGGGCGTCCCCTATCCCCTCCTCGCCGCGCTCGGTCCGAAATTCTCGGGAATACTCGATACGGCGCAGCAATCGACGCTGGCCGGCTTCCGGCTGCTCGATCCGTCAGGTGTGGTGATCGCCGGCGGCAGCGAGGTCGGTCGGTCGCTGTCCGATGTCGAGGAGGTTCGAGCCGCGCTCGCCGGCCAATACGCCAGCCGCTTGCGCTCGCGCATCCGCGACAGGCCGGCGCCGCCGCTCTATTCGGTGAGCCGCGGCACGATGCTGCGCATCTTCGTCGCGATGCCGGTCGTGGTCGACGACCGCGTCGCCGGCGTGGTCTACATGTCGCGAACGCCGAGCAATGTCGTAAAACATCTCTACGGCGAGCGCGGCAAGCTGGCGCTGGCGGCCGTCACCATCCTCGCCGCCACGCTGATGATCGCCTTCGTCTTCATCCGCACCGTCAGCCGGCCGATGTACGAGCTGATGGACCGCACCGCCCGCATCGCCGCCGGCGACCGTGACGCGATCCGTCCGCTCAGCCATCATGGCACCCGCGAGATGGCCGAGCTTGCCGGCGCCTTCCTCGACATGGCGCGAAAACTGCAGGCGCGCTCCGACACGATCCGTACCTTCGCCACCCATGTCTCGCACGAGCTGAAATCGCCACTGACGGCGATCCAGGGCGCCGCCGAATTGCTGAGGGACGCGGGCGAAGGCATGGACGAGGCGACGCGGGCGCGTTTTCACGCCAATATCGTCGCCGATACGGAAAGGCTGAAAGGCCTGGTGCGCCGGCTGATCGAACTGGCGCGCGCCGAAAGCACGGTCCTGACAGGCGAAACGACTTCGCTCACCGAGGCGCTTGCAACGCTTGGTCCCGAGCAGCGGCTGGCGGTCAAAGTAGAAGCAGGTCCGGACATCCGTTTCCGCATGTCGGCGGAGAATGCCGCGATCGTATTCAGGAACCTCGCCGACAATTCGGCGCGGCATGGCGCGGCGAATTTCTGGCTGTCCGCCTCGGGCGCCGGCACGGTCACGATCCTCGCCGACGACGACGGCAGCGGCATCTCGCCGAACAACCGGACGCGGATCTTCGAGCCGTTCTTCACGACACGGCGCGACAGCGGCGGGACCGGCATGGGGCTGGGCATCGTCGCCGCACTAGTCAAGGCGCATGACGGGGCCGTCGCGCTCGCCGACAGCCCATCCGGTACGCGCTTCGTCATCACCTTGCCGGGGGCCGGTTAACGCCACTCTCCTCCCCCTTGATGCCATCGTGTTTACACATTTCGGATGTTGGACGCAGGCTTGCCGATCGGCCGGACACAGCCGGTTCTTCGCCGGCTTTGGCTTCGCCACTATCGAGGCATGGATTCCCGACACTCTCCGCTCGCTTCGCTCGCTCACGAGGCCGGGAATGACGACACTCACGTTCCGCTTCAGCTAGTCGTCAAAGCTGGAGATTAGCTAAGACGGACCATCATTGTCGTCATTCCTGGCCTCGTGAGCGAGCGAAGCGAGCGGAGAGTGTCGGGAATCCATGCCTCGGACTCGATGACACCAAAGCCGGTGCAGAATATCCCGATGTGGGCTGCAACCGGCGTCTTGAAATGTGTGAATCCGATAGCCGCGCGATGGGAGAGGTGGCCCGAAGCGCCGGAGGGGCGAGACGGTCAGTCTAAACGGCCGTTGGCATAATGCGAGGCGATGATCGGAGCGTTGGCGCGCTACCACCAGACGCCGCCGCGCAGCAGGCGAATGCGTGGCGCGCCGTCCGGTGCATGCAGGGCGCTTTCGCAGCCCGGACCGTCGCCGATTACCGCCAGCGGCGCCATCAGCGCACTGTAGAGCGGCCCGTGGCGACCGCCATGCTGATGGATGCGCGGAACGATCGAGCGGCGCGGAACCGGGATCGGCCTGGCCGGCTCGGATGACGAAGGCAGGACGATCGCCGCCTCGCCGGCCAGGGCGCCCATCTCGGCCTTCAGCGCCGCCAGCCGCTCCAGCCTGTCCCTGGTCGCCGGGTGGGTGCGCAGCACCGACGGGTCGGGGATGCGGCCGCCAGGCAGCAGGATGCCCTCCCACAGCCTGCCCCGTGCTTGTTCCAGCTTCTGCAGCGCCGAAGCCAGGCCATCGGGGTCGCCGGTCAGCACCGCGGCGCCGAAATCCGCATCGAACTCGCGGGTGCGCGACAACGCCATCTGCAGCAGCCCGCCGACGGTGGGGGCGGCGAGAAGCACGAGCACGGCCAGCCATGGCACCTGCTCGCCGACACCGCCGAACAGGCCGCCGAGATTGATGAACAGCGTGAACAGGCCGACGGTCGACATCACCGAGGTGAAGCGCGAGACGATATCGGCCAGCGCCATCACCTTGATGTCCTCATGCGCGATATGGCTGATCTCGTGGGCGAGCACGCCGGCAAGCTCGCGGGTGGTCAACCGCCGCGCCAGCGCATCGGTGATGGCGATGACGGAATCGTCGCGCCGACCGACCGCGAAAGCGTTCAGCATCTGCGACGGAATGACATAGAGCTTTGGCACTGCCGGCAGATTGGCTCGCTGGGCGAGCACACGAACGATACGCAGGCCGGCCGGGAATTCGGCCTCGCTGACCGGCCGCGCCTTGTACATGGAAAGCACCATCTGCGGGCTGACGCGCCGCATCGCCGCCAGCGACACCGCACCAAAGCCAACCGCCAGCACGACGCCGAAAAACCCGCCAAAAACCCAGGCGGTGACGGCAAGCAGCAGCAGGCTGCCGCCCGCCAGCAGGCCGGTGTGCAGGGCGTTGGTCAGCCGGTGCCGGCGCAGCGCGCCGGGATCGATCGTGGTGGTTGCGGTCATCCGCTCAATATGGGGAACACGAGGGTGTTTTGCCTATATTTTCCCACCGCATGCCGCCCCGACGACGCTTGCGCGGCGAAAGTGCTCTTCTTATATACGCGCCACAGCCGCCGGGCGGCCGTTGCAACGGTCCGCTTGGCGAATTTCCTGAAGACAGGGGTTTTCGTCGGAACGCCTCATGGGTCCTGAAAACCTGCTAAACGGAGAGACTAGAACATGGCAAAAGTAATCGGCATCGACCTGGGGACGACCAATTCCTGCGTCGCCGTCATGGACGGCAAGGACGCCAAGGTCATTGAAAATGCGGAAGGCGCGCGCACCACGCCCTCCATCGTCGCCTTCACCGGCGACGGCGAACGTCTGGTCGGCCAGCCGGCAAAGCGCCAGGCGGTGACCAATCCGGAAAACACCATCTTCGCGGTGAAGCGCCTCATCGGCCGCCGCTTCGACGATCCGGTGACGGAGAAGGACAAGAAGCTCGTCCCCTATCACATCGTGAAGGGCGACAATGGCGACGCCTGGGTCGAGGCCGCCGGCAAGAAGCAGTCGCCCTCGCAGATTTCGGCGACCATCCTGCAGAAGATGAAGGAGACGGCGGAAGCCTATCTCGGCGAGAAGGTCGAGAAGGCGGTCATCACCGTTCCCGCCTATTTCAATGACGCCCAGCGCCAGGCCACCAAGGACGCCGGCAAGATCGCCGGCCTCGAAGTGCTGCGCATCATCAACGAGCCGACGGCGGCCGCCCTCGCCTATGGCCTCGACAAGAAGGACGGCAAGACCATCGCCGTCTACGACCTTGGCGGCGGCACCTTCGACATTTCGGTGCTGGAGATCGGCGACGGCGTATTCGAGGTGAAGTCGACCAATGGCGACACCTTCCTCGGCGGCGAGGATTTCGACATGCGCCTGGTCGAATACCTGGCGGCCGAGTTCAAGAAGGAACAGGGCATCGACCTGAAGAACGACAAGCTCGCCTTGCAGCGCCTCAAGGAGGCCGCGGAAAAGGCGAAGATCGAGCTGTCGTCCTCCTCGCAGACCGAGATCAACCTGCCCTTCATCACCGCCGACCAGACCGGTCCAAAACACCTGACGATGAAGCTGACGCGTGCCAAGTTCGAGCAGCTCGTCGACGACCTGATCCAGCGCACCGTCGAGCCCTGCAAGGCGGCGCTCAAGGATGCCGGCCTCAAGGCAGGCGAGATCGACGAGGTGGTGCTTGTCGGCGGCATGACCCGCATGCCCAAGGTCCAGGAGATCGTGAAGCAGTTCTTCGGCAAGGAGCCGCACAAGGGCGTCAACCCCGATGAGGTGGTGGCGCTGGGCGCGGCGATCCAGGCCGGCGTGCTGCAGGGCGACGTCAAGGACGTGCTGCTGCTCGACGTGACCCCGCTGTCGCTGGGCATCGAGACGCTGGGCGGCGTGTTCACGCGTCTCATCGAGCGCAACACGACGATCCCGACCAAGAAGAGCCAGACCTTCTCCACCGCCGAGGACAACCAGGGCGCGGTCACCATCCGCGTCTTCCAGGGCGAGCGCGAGATGGCGGCTGACAACAAGGCGCTCGGCCAGTTCGACCTGGTCGGCATCCCGCCCGCGCCGCGCGGCGTGCCGCAGATCGAGGTGTCGTTCGACATCGATGCCAATGGCATCGTCAACGTCACGGCCAAGGACAAGGGCACCGGCAAGGAGCACCAGATCCGCATCCAGGCTTCCGGCGGCCTTTCCGACGCCGACATCGAGAAGATGGTGAAGGACGCCGAGGCCAATGCCGAGGCTGACAAGAAGCGGCGTGCTTTGGTCGAGGCGAAGAACCAGGCCGAGGCTCTGGTGCATTCGTCCGAGAAGTCGCTGAAGGAATATGGCGAGAAGGTTTCGGAGGCCGATCGCACCGCGATCGCCGACGCCATCGCCGCCCTGAAGACGGCTGCCGAGGGCGACGACGCCGATGCCATCCAGGCGAAGTCGCAGACGCTGGCCGAAGTGTCGATGAAGCTCGGCCAGGCCATGTACGAAGCTTCCCAGAAGGAAGCGGCGGAAGCCGACGCCAAGGCCGACATGGGCAAGGAGTCCGACGTCGTCGACGCCGACTTCGAAGAGATCGACGAGGACGACAAGAAGAAGTCGGCCTGATCAGCCCGACAGATCAATTGAGCAAAGAGCCCGGCACTCGTGCCGGGCTCTTTTTCATTTGGGGCAAGGTGGAATGATCCTCGACGGAATGCCGGCATCATCCGCCCGCCACGTCTCGGAGCAGGTGCTGAACGGCGTCTGCGACTATTTCCTCGACCGCTTCGGAGCGGACCGCGTCGCTGCAAACCGGGAGATCACATCGAAACAGCCGGTGAGGCTGATCAGGCGATCTGATTCCGGCCCTTTTCCATGGTCGGCATCCGGGTCGGCGATGGCTAGGCACCGGCACTCCGAGCCCATTGCAGGCGTCGGTCTCATTATCCGCTTTGATCAGTGGGTCATGATCGTGCCGATCGCCGCTTTGTCGGCCTTGTCAGTCCCTGGGTCATGCTTGTTTCGCAAAAAACCACGCGAGCTGCGACCAACTCTTTGGTTCTGCTTGGTTTTACAAGCATGACATGCTTTTCGAACGGCCGTTCACGAAGGCCGGGAGGGCCTTGAAGCACGCCGGCCACTTCTCGAAAAATCAAGCTTTTCCAATGTGTTGTGTTGGCGGCAACGGAAGCCTCGCCTTTCCGCCATCGTCAAGGATTATCTTTTGGGAGGTGCTCCCTGTATGCTCCATACCGGATAGCTGCCCGTGTACCAAAAAAGTCCGCATCGTACTCCGTCCAACACCCCTCATCCGACCTCGCTTCGCTTGGCCACCTTCTCCCACAAGGGGAGAAGGTGGAGTTTCGCGTCGGCCTCACCGCCAATCATCGACGTTAGCGATTGGCAGAGGCGGATGCGCAACGCTCCCACCTTCTCCCCTTGTGGGAGAAGGTGGCCGAGCGAAGCGAGGTCGGATGAGGGGTGTTGGACGGAGTGCGACGTGAGCATCCTGGAGAGCGAAAGAGTCATCAGACTTCGTAAAAAACGGGGATGGAAAAAGCCGCTTCATCCCAAAATATTCTGTTTCCGAGAATCCCGCTCCAGTCTTTTCAATGCCTTGGCCGGCCACCCACTGCCGCGCGCCAGGAATTTTGCGGGAGTTCATCCCCGCCCTCCCGATCGGTGCGATAATCCTCGCCGGCTGGAAAGGAAGCGGCGATGGACCTGATGGACGGAAGTGCAACGATTGAGCGATACCGGGAAGCGCTGAAGCATATCCTGCTGATGCTCGTCGGCATGGCCGAGATGGGGTTCGGCAGGCCGCTGTCGCTGGTGCTCGGGGAAGCCGCTGTCGCGCCAAGACCGGGACGGCCGGGAAAGACGGGGCGGAAAAAGCCGTCCCCAGCCCTCTGCCTGCCCCGCCACCTCTACCGCGCTATTCTTCTGCTGCTGCGCCCCGCCGAATCCGCCGCCCGCCGCCTGATCATCGCGGCGTCGCGCGGCATCGTGGTGACGCTGCCGCGGTTCCGCCCGCGAAAGCCGAAGTTGAAGATATCCGACACGGTGGCCGCCATGCGTCGCCTCGGCCTTGCCGTCAATCTGTCGAAGCAGGACTTTGCCCGCTACGAAGCCGAGCGGAAGGCCGCCGAACGGCGCGCCGCCAGGTCGCGTGGACAAAACCTTTCGCTGCTCGATCCTCTGAAATATCCGTTCCGCATCCGCCGCAAGTATGTGCCGGCCCATGCCGCCCCGCGCATCCGGTCGTTCGCCGACGATGCGCCCTATCACCGCCCGCCGCCGCCGCCATCGCGCGACGATCCAATCGGTGCGGCGAAGCTGACCTTGCGGCTGGACGCACTCGGCCGGGTACTCGACGATCTTTCCGGCCAGGCGCAACGTTTCGCCCGATGGAAGGCGCGCAATGACGCCGCGCTTCAACGCGACAAAGCGGCCCGCGACGCGGCGGCGGCAGGCGGCAAGCATGGCCCGGTGCGGTTCCGGCGTTTTTCCCCACTCCGGCGCGGGCCTGCGCCCGGTTGCCGGCTGCGGTGCTTCGACCCGGACGCGCCGCGGCGAAAAAACATCCGCGAGGTCGACGAGATTCTGGCGCATGCCAATGCGATGGCGCACTACGCGCTGGATCACCCGCGACGCGACACGTCATGACATCCGCCTGACGGACGCGATAATCGAAGCATCGGCGGCCGGCGCAGATTTTTCCGCCCCTCGGCGACGATCCGTGCTGTCGGAAAGCGCCGTTGCCGCTCGTTGGCGATGCCGGCACAACCTGCTCAGTCGTAAAGAAGCGATGCCTCCGGCTTGATAGGGGCGGCAGCCACAGACGCACTCTTCGTCGTCACTGGGCTCGCCGAAGAAGGTTTGGCCGGCATTTCAGAGGGCAGATGCGCTGAAAAGATCTGCTCGACCGCTGAAGCGATATCCGCCCGAAACCGGTCGCGGCGCTGTTCCCACCATCGCCGTCCCTCAGAGCCATCCGGACGCTCGGCGCGAAGCGCTTCCTGGATGGCGGTCGCCATCTCCTTTGCATCCGAAGCGATCCGGACCGTCGATGGCGGATCGTCGATCCCCCTCATCGCCACCGGCGTCGCCACCGTGGGAACGCCGAGCGCCAGAGTCTCGATCGTCTTGATCTGGATGCCCGATCCCACCGTGCTCGGGATCGCCACGACCCGGCACTGTCGCAGAAAATCGCCGGCGTCCGGCACGAATCCTTCAAAACGGACGTTCGCCTGCCGCGTGCCCGGAGCAACGTTGCTCTTGCCGCCCACGACGATCTCCAGTCCGGACGGAAGCAAGGGTGCTACGCTGTGCAGGAACCAGTCCAATCCTGCCCGGTTGACATCCCAGGCCCAGTTGCCGAGCAGCCCGACATCGACGGCCGGCGCCGGCAACCGGTCCGCCTCCGGAAAGGATTGGCCGGGAACCCCGAAGACCCGAACCCTGGATGCCGGCGCCAGCGAGCGAAGCTCCGCGCCGTCGCTTTCGGACAGGCTCCAGATTTCCCGGCAACGCCGCGCCGCCTCACTCTCGATCGCCAGCAGCCTGCGGGCCTCGCGCCTGTAGACGGCGCTCCTGACGCGCTCCCGCAATCCGCCCGGTGCGGCGCCGGACGGCATCGCGCCATAGGAATCGTACAGGCGATGCTCGACATTGTGGGCGACGAGAACCACGGGAAGACTTTCCGGCACCAAAGGCAGCAGCCAGCCCGCCTGCGCGTGATCGATCACGACAAGGTCCCATCGGCTGCGGCGAAGACATGCCTGCACGAAGCTCCGCATGGCGCGCGTGACGTATTTGTCGACGGAGAACGCGCGGCGATGCAGGATCGACCGCAGCATCCAGTAGCCCGTGCGCATCCGCGATTGGCCGCTCTCGATCACCAGCGGGCGCGGCGAGTGGAAGCCTGGCGGCAAAGCTCCCGCGTTTCCTTCACCGGAGCGCTGATAGGCCACCACTTCAACCTCGCAGCCGGCCTGCTTCAGGGCCTCGATGAAATTCATCGAGCATATCTCGCCGCCGCCTTGCAGCCGATGCGGAAGGACGGTGGAAAGGTACAGGATGCGCGTCTGCTGTTGCCCCTCGTCGCGCGGGGGAGCAGGCGGCAGCGGGTTGAACAGGTCATTCGCGACGATCGGAAAGATTGCCGGGCCGCGAACCAGGTAGCGATCGACCATGCGCTTCGGATCGCTCGCCAGGCGATACAGCCATTCGAGCCCCGTCCGCCGCATGATCGACGGCGCCCGCGTCTGGCGTCCGGTGAGGAAATCGACGCTGGCGCCGACACACAGAGCAAGGCCCGACTGGCGGCCTTGCCTTGCGAGTTCAAGCGCGAAGAACTCCTGCTTCGGAAATGAAAGGCAGATGAGGAGCAGATCCCACTCCGCGTCCCGGGCGCGGCTGACGGTTTCGTGCCATTCGGCCGAGCCAACCACGAGCCTTGCGGCGGATTCGATATGGCTGAGGGAAGCGTCTGGGAATCCTTGCCGCAAAACCTCGAAATCCGCCAGACCGGGTCCGATCACCGCTATCCGCCGGCCATTGGCAAGCGGTTTTCGCAGCAGGCTCTCCGTCAGGTCGGATCCGGGACATGGCTTCAGGCGGCGATTGCTCAGCCTGGCCAGGATCGCAAGTATGCGGCTGTCACAAATCTGGAATCTGGCACGGTCATATGCGGCGACAAGCTCGGGATTGCCACCGCGATGATAGGATACGACATGGTCGACGTTCGGCGTTACGACATAGCCATACGAACTGCCGCTCAATTCTTCCGACAGAGCAGCGCGAACGCCGGAAAGGTCGGCGTCGAGCAAGCGGAATCCCAGGTAATCGATGGTTGACGTCATCGTGCGCTCGGCGGCCATCATCGTTTCACGGTACCATACCTTCCCGGCCATCAAGAATGTTTAACATTCGGGGGCATGGTAAATTATACATTCGCTTCAAAGGGTTCCGTTGAAGGCCGCAAGAGTGGCGGTTCAGGCGTGCTGCGCCTGACCAAGCAGCGGGCCAGCGCAAGTCCTTTTTGCCCGGGCATGTCGACAAGGGTTCCCATCCCGCGGCCGCTCTCGCACGGCTTGTGCGCTTGCTGGCCGGCGCACTGCCTGGCGAAAGGACGGCCCAATCGTCCTCCGGAGGTGGTCTCATCGCGATCGAGACCGCATGTAGGAAAATGACTGGAAAGCAACGCTCAAACGGAAAAACTCGGCAATACCGCAGATGCCTATAGCAAATTGCCCTTCGGCTTACTAAATCGGGCTTTGTGCGTGCATCGGAGACGATAGCGGGCAACGCGAGGAAGATGTGCCTTGAGCGACAATGAAAGCTGATTTTTACGAAACGCTCGGTGTGCAAAAAGGCGCCGATGAAAAGGAACTGAAAGGCGCGTTTCGCAAGCTCGCCATGCAGTTCCATCCCGATCGCAATCCCGGCGACGCGGCCTGCGAGCACAAGTTCAAGGAAATCAACGAAGCCTACGAGACGCTGAAGGACCCGCAGAAGCGCGCGGCCTATGACCGCTTCGGCCACGCTGCCTTCGAGAATGGCGGCATGGGCGGCGGCGCCGGTTTTGCCGGCGGCGGCGGCGGCTTCTCCGACATCTTCGAGGACATTTTCGGCGAGATGATGGGCGGCGGACGCCGCCGCTCGTCCAGCGGGCGCGAGCGCGGCGCCGATTTGCGCTTCAACATGGAGATCCTGCTGGAGGAGGCCTATGCTGGCAAGACCGCGCAGGTGCGCGTGCCGACCTCCATCTCCTGCACGGAATGTTCGGGCTCCGGCGCAAAACCCGGCACCCAGCCGGTGACCTGTTCGCTGTGCTCCGGCTCGGGCCGCGTGCGCGCCGCGCAAGGCTTCTTCTCGATAGAGCGCACCTGCCCGCAATGTCACGGCCGCGGCCAGACCATCAAGGACCCCTGCCCGAAATGCGCCGGCCAGGGCCGCGTCACCGAGGAGCGTTCGCTGTCGGTCAACATTCCGGCCGGCATCGAGGACGGCACCCGCATCCGCCTCGCCAACGAAGGTGAGGCCGGCCTGCGCGGCGGGCCGCCCGGCGACCTCTACATTTTCCTGTCGGTCAAACCGCACGAATTCTTCCAGCGCGACGGCGCCGACCTCTATTGCAAGGTGCCGATCTCGATGACGACGGCCGCCCTCGGCGGCTCCTTCGAGGTGACCACCCTCGACGGGTCGCAGACCCGCGTAAAAGTGCCGGAAGGCACCCAGAACGGCCGGCAGTTCCGCATGAAGGGCAAGGGCATGCCGGTGCTGCGCCAGCCCACCATCGGCGACCTCTACATCCAGACCGCGGTCGAGACGCCACAGAACCTGACGAAGCGCCAGCGCGAACTGCTGGAGGAATTCGAAAAACTCTCCTCGAAGGAGAATTCGCCGCAGTCGAGCGGCTTCTTCGCGCGCATGAAGGATTTCTTCGAGTCGTTCGGCGACAATTGATTTTAAGGCCGATCCGCCTCGGCACGAGAGGATCGCAAAACAACAAGAAGCGCGCGGGAGGCGGGCGATAGCGGGGAGGATTGCGGCAAGATTGGTTGCGGGGGCACGCAACACCCGATTCCGGCGATTGGTCGAGGGGTCTGTTACGCGGTTAGCGGGCTAGCTTTTCGAGGTCCAGTTCGAATCCCTCGCGACCCACGACGCGTAACGCGGAACCCCTTGCCATGCTCAAGCGCGAGAGAGCCCGATGCATTGTACTCGATCTTCTGACCCTCCAGGTTGACGATCTCGTGGTCAACATCATAGTCGGCGCTGAGCATCGGTTGCGCTTTTGAGATTGTCGGTCATCGCTGCAAGAATCTTGTCAGTGTCCGGTGCGATTGCGTCCTGCGCCGAGGCGAGCCAGGATGCTACTGCCGCTCCGATCGACATGATGAATGATAAACCTACGAGACGAGGAGAAATTCCAGCGGGGGGTCGTCCAAAGTCGGCCTGTTCATATCTGTAGCCTTCAATTTCCGTCTCACCGTCGGGGGTTAAATAAAGGGGCTGTCCTAGGAGATTGAGGCTCCTAGGATGGCATGATGCGTCTAAAGTATTCAAAGCTCTCGACAATTCAGACGGCTCGGCTGTGCGAACATTTCGTGGCGGGAACACCGGCGCGAACCGCTGCCGAACTGGTCGGTGTGAACAAAAACTCTGCTGCCCTCTTCTATCATCGGCTTCGCGAGATCATTGCCGCGCAGATCGAGGACGGGTCGCCGATCGAGGGCGACGAGAGCTATTTTGGCGGCCATCGGAAGGGCAAGCGCGGACGTGGCGCGGCAGGCAAGGTCGCGGTCTTCGGCATCCTTAAGCGCGGCGGCCGGGTCTACACGAAGATGATCCTCAACTCCCGGCAAACCGCCCTCATTCCCATCATCAAGGCCAAGGTCGAGCCAGATTCCATTGTCTTTTCAGACTCTTTCCCAGCCTATGACGTGCTCGACGTTGCCGGCTTGCGCCATCATCGGATCAACCACCAGAAGTCATTCGTGATCGGGCCAGGAAGCCATATCAACGGCATCGAGAACTTCTGGAGCCAGACCAAACGCCATATGCGCCGCTACAACGGAATCCCGCGCCATCACTTCCATCTGTTCCTCAAGGAATGTGAATGGCGCTTCAACTATGGGAGCCCAGCCGAGCTCTTGAAGATCCTCAGAACCTGGATCAAACTCTCAATCTCTAAGGCCTGTTGAGATTCAGGATTCCGTCTGAGGCTTGATCGTGATTCAAGCCTCGGATGGAACGATTCGTACTGACGGACGCCCAATGGGCGAGGATGGAACCGCATTGTCTGGGCAAGCCGACGGACCCGGGACGCAGCGGTGGCGACAACCGACGCTTCATTGAGGCGGTCCTGTGGGTGGTGCGCACGGGCAGCCCGTGGCGTGACCTTCCAGCCTTCTTCGGCAACTGGAACACAGTCTTCAAGCGATACCGCGACTGGGTGAAGGCCGATGTTTTCATTCGGCTTTTCGAAGCCTGCTCGGACGCGCCCGACATGGAGTACGCCATGATCGACGCCACCATCGTCAAGGTCCACCGCCATGGCCAGGGCGCAAAGGGGGGACTCAGAGCCAGGCCATAGGCCGCTCCAAGGGCGGAATGACCACCAAGATCCTCGCACTCACCGACGCGCTCGGCAATCTGGTCCGCTTCGTTCTCCTGCCCGGCCACCGCTTCGATACCGTCGGCGTGCCGACGCTGTTCGACGGCATCGATTTCGGTGCGCTGATCGCCGACAAGGCCTTCGACAGCAACACCATCGTAGCCGACCTCGACGAGCGTGGCGCCAAGATCGTCATCTCCCAGCATCCGCGCCGGACCAAGCCACTGCCGCTCGATGCCGAGATGTACAAATGGCGTCATCTCATCGAGAACTTCTTCTGCAAGCTCAAGGAGTTCAAGCGCATCGCCATGCGCGCTGACAAAACCGACATCTCCTTCGCCGCAATCATCCATCTCGCCGCCGCAGTCTTAAACTCGCGATGAATCTCAACAGGCCTTAG